>CALWWP010000012.1 GCA_944385275.1 uncultured Oscillospiraceae bacterium
TGCTTCGCAAAGTCGTGTGCCAAATGGGGGCGTTGCCCCCTTTGGAAACCCCCACAAGAAAAGGCGGTACGCTACCCCCCTCCACGGGGCGCATACCGCCTTTTCTTGTTATCCAGCCCTCCGGCTGCATCGGTTGAGCAAAAGTCAGCGTGGGATTGATGTGGTATCTTTATCTAAGTGAAACCCCTTTTTCCCATTTAGAAATTGTTTGCCGCACTACATTTAGTTTTATAGCGAGTTCTTCCTGCGAAAGTCCTTTTGACTTTCTGATAGATTTAATATTTTCATTTAGCACTATAGATAACCACCTTTCTTTCAGTTGTTACCATTATTGTATTCAAAACAAGCCATTGCTACAAGCAACGCATATTAACATTCAATCTATTAGACTTTATTCATTATAATTAGGTAAGAAATTTTTGTCCTTTATAATTAAAAAAGAACCTTGAGAGATTGTCCCTCAAGGTTCTATATTAGTTTATTCGTTATTCATACATATCTCCATTATTATCATAATACCTAACAGACATCGTGTAGTCTTTTCCCGGAGCTTTTGTACAAATTATCTTCATATCGCTTACATCAAAAATAACCGGCTCTTTATTTTCTCCGCTGACCTCATAAAAAATTTCCGCATAGTCTGTTTTCGCTCCATTGAACCAAATAAGATCATACCATTCCCCATCTACTGAAAATCCTGATATAACTATCTCATCCGTATTTCTCCACTCTATCGAAGCCAATTTATATTTTCCGTTGCCTATTGCTTCAAATACAGCAATTCCAGATTTATTCTCGCTATAAATACCGCATAAAAGGTAATTTTTAAATTCTTGCTCTTGTGAAATATTCCACTCTATTCCTTTAGGCGTTCCTTCCAGAATTTTCTCTCGGCTCTCAACCGTACTTCCATCTGGTTGCAAAAAATAGCGATATGCTCCATAGCCTAAAAGAGCTAATAGGACAACGATAAGAATAATAAAGACTTTCTTTTTCATAACCACTATCCTCCATAAAATCGAATTTGCTGAATCTCTTATTTCAAAATGGGCAATCCCATTAAGGGACTGCCCATTTATTCCTTTAATTATGCGATTTTTCAGGCTCTGCACACTTTCCTGCGCCAAATGATGTAAATCTGATGTAAAAGTGTAATGTCACAGCTTTTTCCTAATATGAAGTATATCCCGTTTTTCCACCTAAAACGGTACATCTTAATAGAGCTTTGCACCTGCCGGAATATGATTGTCCACCATCAGAAGATGAAGCTTTTCTTCTCCTTCCTCACTGTGTACTGCCGACAGCAGCATGCCGCAGGACTCAATGCCCATCATCGGACGGGGAGGAAGATTGGTAATAGCGATACAGGTTTTGCCGATAAGCTCTTCCGGCTCATAATATGCGTGGATACCGCTTAAAATCGTCCTGTTTTCGCCCGTGCCGTCGTCCAGCGTGAATTTTAACAGCTTCTTGGACTTGGGTACTGCTTCGCAGGCAAGCACCTTTACTGCTCTGAAATCCGATTTGCTGAAAGTTTCAAAATCTACAAAATCCTTGAACAAAGGCTCAATTTCCACTTTGGAAAAGTCGATCTTTTCAGGCTCAGCCTTTCCATCATTTGAGGTGGTTTCAGAAGTATTGTTTACTACATCATTTCCCGCATTTACATCCTTCAAAGGTTTCATCGTTGGGAACAAAATGACCTCACGTATAGAAGGACTATCTGAAAGCAGCATAACAAGTCTGTCTATCCCTATTCCGCAGCCGCCTGTCGGAGGCATGCCGTATTCAAGGGCACAAATAAAATCTTCATCCATCATACCGGCTTCTTCATCTCCGGCCTGACGCATTGCGACTTGCTTTGCAAACCTTTCTTTCTGATCAATAGGATCATTTAGCTCTGAAAATGCATTACACATTTCACTGCCATTTATAAATAACTCAAAACGCTCTGTCAGGCGCGGATCCTGCGGACTGCGCTTTGCCAAAGGAGAAACTTCTACAGGGTGCATTGTGATAAATACCGGCTGTATAAGCTGGTCTTCTACCTTTTGGTCAAAACACTCATATAAAGCGTTGCCCCATGTAGCGTCTTTTTCTTTATCAAGCTCTACTCCTATAGACTTGGCCATTGAAACTGCTTCTTCATCTGAGCTAGCAGCGGAAAAATCCAGTCCCGTGTATTTCTTTACAGCTTCCGCCATAGTCATTCGCGCGAAAGGAGGCGTCAAATCTATTTCAGTTCCCTGAAATACTATATGAGTGGTATTCAAAATATCCTGCGCTGCCTTAACGATGATTCCTTCTGTACGGTCCATCATATCGTTGTAATCGGCATATGCCTCATAAAATTCGACAGTGGTAAATTCTGGATTGTGTTTGGTGTCCATTCCCTCATTGCGAAAAATTCGCCCAATTTCATATACGCGTTCTATTCCTCCTACGATAAGCCTCTTTAGATGAAGCTCCGTAGCTATACGCATATACATATCGATATTCAAAGAATTGTGGTGCGTAATAAAAGGGCGGGCAGTTGCTCCGCCTGAAATAGTATTTAAAACAGGAGTTTCTACTTCCAGATAACCCAACTGATCCAAATACGAACGAACTGTTTTTATAACGCCGCTGCGGATCTCAAATGTACGGCGTACTTCCGGATTGACTATAAGGTCCACATAACGCTGACGATAGCGCAGTTCGGCATCTTTTAATCCATGGAACTTTTCAGGCAATGGCCTCAAAGATTTGCTGAGCAACGTAATCTGTTTACAGTGCACAGAAATTTCTCCTCGTCTTGTCCGAAAAACAAAGCCAGTTACGCCAACGATATCTCCTATGTCATATTTTTTAAACTCATTGTAGTTTTCTTTGCCAAGATCATCAATGCGGATATAAAGCTGAATGCGTCCTTTTCCGTCCTGAAGATCGCAAAAGAAAGCCTTGCCCATATCGCGTTTGCTCATGATCCTTCCGGCTATAGATACCGTTTGGTTTTCAAATTTTTCAAAGTCCGACTTGATATCTGCGGAAGAAGAATCTGTTGTAAATTTTGTTACATGAAAAGGATCTCTATTTTCTTCCTGCAGCTTTTTGAGCTTGTCTCTTCTTATTTGAAGAATTTCGGATAGGTCTTCCGTGATTTCTGTAAAATTTATCGTTTCATCAGCCATGTTGAGTACTTCCTTCCCTTTTCTCTCTATCCTTCCAAATTGATATTCTCAATTCTAAACTTCAGTGTGCCGGCAGGTACTTCCAGAACAACAATATCTCCTACCTTATGACCCAGCAATCCGGCTCCAAATGGAGAATTGGCGGAAATGCGGCCGTTCATTGGATCAGCTTCTTGCGATCCTACGATCTTGTAAGTTTCCTTTTCATTCACACCCAGCTCTACCACTGTAACCGTAGAACCAAGGCCAACTGTGTCTGTAGACTCTGTCGTTTCAATGATCTCTGCATTTTCAATTAATTTAGTGATTTCTGCAATTTTAGAATAAAGCTTGCCCTGTTCGGTTTTAGCTTCATCGTATTCACTGTTTTCAGAGAGGTCGCCAAAAGAACGCGCCTCTTTTATTTGCTCTGCCACTTCTTTTTCACGGACAGTTTGAAGATAATTTAATTCTTCCTTCAGCTGTTCAAGACGTTCTTTGCTCATTTTATAAGCATTCATTTCGTTTGCCATTGTTCAACATTCCTTTCGCGAATGGGATCTCAATTCAGATCCAGTGGTAATTTAAATCATTATAGATAGTTTCGGTGTTGCTGTCAAGTGAATTTAGCCTCTAAAATATGCACGTCTTCAGCATGCATTTTCCCGTATCGCATGGCGATAGCGGCCATATATTCCAACGGATATCCACTGAAAATATCTGAGTACAGATATTCTGGGAATTTTGCTTTAAAAGCACTTAGTTTTAATCCAGTCTGTCCATTAAGATAACTTGCCTGCGTCCCTATAAGACGACACTTTTCGGACAATCCAAGACATTCATTTGGAGGCCGCATTATAATTGCAGTATCAGCAAGTTTTCTAATATCTGCATTAGGTTCTTCGACTACAGATATCCCTTCATAACACTGTATTCCGGCAAAAATATGGTTCTTCTTGTTTCTTCTGGAGCTTACCATAATAGTACGAAAAACTTTTGAAAGTTTTCGTATTGCTGTTATTTCATCATCTTCAATGCTTTCCGATACAATATAACATACGCTGCCACCAACTTTAGCAGCTATATCAGGTGCAATACAACGGTAAAAATACTCGGCTGTTTCCTCAACAAAACCAATTTCTAAAAATCTATTGCGCAGTATAGAACCGCTCTTGAAACACAGACTGTAAATATTAAGCTGTCTCATTCTTTCCGACACATTATGCATCAGCCTTTGCATTTCTTTTTCTGACTGTTTTCTATACAGCACTATTTCAGTCTTATAACAATCTATACCGAAAAAGCTAATTTTTTTTATGTTAATTCGTCTTTTAAACCCCTTTATCTTACTAAAAATAGGACGTTCTGCAAATACCTCTTCAACAAACGACAACATATTATTTCCTCCTTTTGAAGAAATAATATGTTGTCGTAGTCATTTTTTATTCAATTCAGCTTACGTCTACGTAGTTGCTAAAATACTGAAGAGGATCAACACGAACGCCATTTTCCCAAATCTCAAAGTGGATGTGCGGTCCAGTAGACATTCCCGTCGAACCAACATACCCTATGACATCGCCTTGTGAAACCGTATCGCCCTCAGATACGTTCCTGCTGTCCATGTGTGCGTAAAGGGTATAACGATCGTTCCCGTGAGAGATCATAACATAATTTCCATAAGACTCGTCGTATGTAGAAGTTACAACTACTCCGCTGTCAGAAGCTAAAACATCAGTATAATAATCCGCACCAATATCTACACCGTTGTGGCTACGCCAATATTGTAAAATTGGATGCCATCTTGTCCCAAACAGCGAAGTGACATAGACACTCGAATTAGACGGCCATATGTAAGTTCCTGTCGATGTAATATTGTTATTTTCGCGGTTATATTGGTCGATCAGTTCTTCTATTTCTGCTGTAAGTTTTGCCTCAAGGCGGTCGTTTTCTTCATATACAAGTGTAATAGCTTCAATATTATTTTCTATCTCAGCCAGCATATTTGCAGCTTCAGCAGTCTGAACTTCTAGTTCCTCCTGCTTGATACGCATATCTTCACGAACTGTAACAGTCGAGTTCCTTGACAATTCAAGCTGTGCCTGCGCATCAGCTACTTGCTCTTTAGCCTCTCTGAGATCAGCAGCTATCTCTTGGTC
The DNA here is from genome assembly GCA_944385275.1 of uncultured Oscillospiraceae bacterium. GTDB lineage: Bacteria > Bacillota > Clostridia > Oscillospirales > Oscillospiraceae > CALWWP01. Next base: position 5,306 of record CALWWP010000012.1, read on the forward strand.
AGATTCTACGATAGCAGCAATAACGTCAAAACGAGTCAGCAAATCGCTGAAACTGGAAGAACTGAATAAGATCTCAAGGTATGATGTTGTGCCGTATTTCTCCATTGATCTGACTCTGGCTTCCAATCTATCCATCTGCTGCTTTTCATTATAAGCAGCATTGTCATATTCCTTTTGCTTTTGCTCAATGTCTTGCTCTAGATAAATTATCTGCTCTGTCAGATTACTTATTTCCTGCTTTGTTAGCTCTAAATTTTCATCGATCAACATTTTTTTGTATAACAAATTAGATTGTTCTTCTGAAAATGAATCAATCTGCGCCTGAAGCTCTTCTTTTTTGCTGGCTATCTGACTGGCTTCCGCTTCCAACGCTTCAATCTCATCTAAAGTAACTGCCCCGACTGTAGTCTGTACAATAGAAATGATGATCGGGATCAGCATGGCAACAGCTAAAAATATAGCCATCACATTTATCCATATTTTTCTCTTCTGCATAATCACACCTTCAAATAATTTTTGATCGCACTCAAACTTCCGCCTATACCTACTAAAAATCCTGCACCAAGGAACACGGGCAGCACATATTGTATCATGTTTCTAAATGGAATTATATCTATCAAAGTAGCAATAGAATATGCTCCTATAAGATCTGACATCAATGTATAAATACCCCACTGCAGCAGAAATGCGAGCAACCCTCCAAACAGCCCCATTATAAGTCCTTCATATACAAACGGCCATCTAATAAAACTGTCTGTAGCCCCTACCATTTTCATTACAGCAATTTCTTCTCTGCGTTCAAATGTTGTAAGCTTGATAGTATTAGACATGATAAATACAGATACTATAGATAAAACTATTATCAAGACTATCGAAATTATCATGACCACATTTCTGGCAGTTATTATCCCGTTGGCTACATCTAGCTGCAAGCGAATATCTGATATACCTTCTACCTGCTCCAAAGCTACTTTAGTAGCCTCTATCTGCTCTACATCATCTACATAGACAATATAGCGATCCTCAAGCACAGATGCCTCAACTCCGTCAAATAGCGACGGGTCTTCCTGTTCATCCAAAAATTCATCCATAGCCTGTTCTCGTGTTACAAATTGAACAGAAGCCACATTCTCTACTTTTAATAGGTCGTCTTCCAATGCAATAGCGGATTCTCTCGAAAGCACATCGTCTACATAAGCTATCATCTGATTGTCGGACTCTATCTTGGCAATCTGCGCGCCAATATTTACTGAAACAAGTGCAAAGCTTCCCATGATGATAAGGCAGGCAATGATGACACATATTGCAGAAACTGACATGAATCCATGTGAGAAAATACTGCTTGCACCCTCTTTAATAAAATAACCTATTTTATTCCGGCTGCGTTTCTGCTTCACATTCGTTTTCCTCTGCTTCTGTTCCTTGTTCTGCTTCTGACTCATAATTGTAATACCCGTCCATTCCGTCGCTGATTATTCTTCCATTGTCAATCGCAATGACTCTCTTATAGAATCGATTTACCAACTCACGTTCATGCGTGACAGTTAATACTGTTGTTCCTAGTTCATTTATTTTTTCTAACAGCAACATTATTTCTAGGCTTCGCGAAGGGTCCAAATTTCCTGTAGGCTCATCCGCAATGATCATTTTAGGATTATTTACAAGCGCTCTTGCTATAGCCACTCTCTGCTGTTCGCCTCCAGATAATTCATTTGGAAGCATTTTCTGTTTATTGGACAATCCAACTAATTCCAATACATACGGAACTCTTTTCCTGATCTCACGATTGCTTGCCCCAACAACTCTCATCGCAAACGCAACATTTTCATATACAGTCTTTTTTTCGACCAAACGAAAATCTTGAAAAATGACTCCGAGAGTCCTCCTCATATACGGCATGGTCTTAGGTTTTATCTGATTGAGATCAAAATCATTGACAATAAGCTCCCCGCTTGTTGGAGCTACTTCCCCAGTCAGCAGTTTAATAACAGTTGACTTGCCGGAGCCGGAAGGCCCAACCAGAAATACAAACTCACCGTCGTTGATCGTCATACTGACCCCGTTTATTGCCCGTATACCGTTCTCATACGCTTTATAAACATCTGTCATTACAACCATATTGCTTAATTGACCTCCAAAAACGCTTGTCCACCTTACTTCATGCCTTGAGAATTAAGATACTTCTTTACCATCAGTGCAACTTTAAACACTATTGCATGGTCAAATTCTCTGAGATCTAGACCAGTAAGCTTCTTTATCTTCTCAAGTCGGTAGACTAAAGTATTTCTGTGTACAAATAATTTTCTAGAAGTTTCCGATACATTCAGGTTGTTTTCAAAGAACTTGTTAATGGTATAAAGGGTTTCCTGATCCAATGCATCTATAGGACTCTTTTTGAAAACCTCCGAAAGGAACATTTCGCAAAGAGTAGTTGGCAACTGATAAATAATACGTCCTATACCGAGATTTTCATAATAAATAATACTCTTTTCAGTATCAAATACCTTGCCTACTTCTATCGCAACTTGTGCTTCCTTGTAACGCTCCGCTAGTTCCCTAAGGTGCTTGGCTACAGAGCCAACGCCTATAACAGCGCGCACACCTATGTCGTTGAGCAGCATATTCTCTACCTGAGTTGCTACTTTTTCCAATTCTTTACTGTCTATGCTGGCTTGGACTTCTTTCACTAAAACGATGTCATTTTCGCTGGCGCTGATAACAAAGTCTCGCTGCTTGTCCGGAAATAATGCTTGAATGCTTTCAGCTGAAGACATATCTGTCTTATCAAGCTGTCTTATTAGGAAAACAGCACGCGGAGTGTCGCAATCTACGTGCAATTCCTTTGCCCGCATATAAATGTCGCCGGGCAAAATATTGTCTGAAATTATGTTTTTTATAAACGCCGACTTGTCGTATTTTTCCTCATAATAAGTCTTTGCTTCGCTGAAAGCAATAGCGGCAAGCAGACAGATGCACTTTGCATCGTCATCGACGCCATCTACAAACACTGCATAGTCAAAACGATTGGTCCAGTTGCCTATCGCTTTAAAAGTCCTGCCGTCACAAATCGATACTTGTTCTCCAAACTCTTCCGGAATCGATACAGATTGATCAAATTGGGACCCAATCATGGACAGTTCACTGCATGCTACAACTACGCCTTCCGTATCTACAACACCTATAACCTTATCAGTAGCTTCCTTCATCTGTACGATAACGCTCTGAAAAATCCTGCCAGACATAATTGTCTTTTCCTCCCTTTGATGTGTATCGCTCCGAATTTCGGAACACATCCGTTCTTTTTCTTTGCATGTTTGTTCATTTTGTACACTGTACTATAATAACCTGTTTTTTGATTTTTTTCAATAGATTATACATATTTTTTGTAGTTTTTTGTAAACTTTTTGCATCTTTTCTTTATTTCTTCTAAATATTGTTAAAATTTGTAATCTATTTTTTTAATTATTTTTTCAAATTTCATAAATATTACCAAAAAACTTTTTCTATATCTTTTTCTGATAAAAGCTTGCTTTCTCCCTGTTTAAGGTTTGTGTCCAATTCCAATTTTCCTATTGAAATCCGTTTTAAATAAAGTACTTTGTTGCCGCAGGCCGCTGCCATTCGCTTTACTTGATGGTATTTGCCCTCAGCTATTCTTATATAAGCCGAGCAACCGCCCAGCGGTTCGACTGATGCTGGTAGGCAAACTTCGCCATTCCCTAAACAAATGCCGTTTTTAAATGCCAAAATATCTTTATCTGTAAAAGGCTTTGCTAGCTCTGCATAGTAAACTTTGGTAATATCGCTTTTGGGCGACATCACCCTATGGGCAAATCCCCCGTCATTGGTAAGCAAAAGTAAGCCTTCCGTATCCTTATCTAGACGTCCCACCGGAAATACGCGCATCCTTTGAGTGCGTTCGTCGAGCAGAGAAAGTACGGTTGCATCCCGTTCGTCTTCTGTTGCGGACACCACTCCAGCAGGTTTGTTCAGCATAATATATATAAATTTATTCCAATTAAGCTTCTCACCATCCAATTCAATTATGTCACTCTCTGTACAGCAAGTTGAGGCCGGTAATGATACACACCTGCCATTTACGTAAACACGTCCGTCCTTTATCATTTCCCTCACCTGCTTGCGAGATCCGTAGCCACAGTCGGAAATGATTTTATCTAGACGCAGAACTGGCATAAAAAAGTCCTCCTTTTATCATAAAAAGTCCAAGACATAAATATAGTTGTACTGCTGGAGGTGCAAGCTATATGTTTATCTTTACTACAAAATTTGACAGAAAAAAAGCTGTTGCCATTGTAATAGCTCTTGCAGCAATTTTGATAGGGATCATTTTGATCGCAGGGGCCATACATAGGAGCAACGCGCAGACAGTCGATGGCATATCGGTTGTAAATATCAAAACAAATGAAGACCGAATTGCATATTTAAATGCCTTGGGATGGGAAGTATCCTCTGAACCTATAGAAGAACAGGATATAGTAATTCCCAAAGAATTTGACGGTGTATATGCAGACTACATAAAACTGCAAAATGAGCAGGGCTTTACAATAGCCGACTACTGCGGCATGGAAGCAAAGCGTTATACATATCAAGTCTTAAATTACCCAGATAAACCCGATGGTATAGTAGCTGATATAATAGTATACCGCAGCACAGTTATTGCCGGAGATATACAGTCGGTTGCGTTGGATGGCTTTATGGAAGCACTTAAAAAACGGTGAAAAAGACCGCAGGCTAAATCTGCCTGCGGTCTTAATTTTTTATTATTCGTCGCCCTCGTAATCTTCTCCGGAATTCACTTCTGTATCATATACGACTTTGGGAGACTCATCATCAACTTCAACATTGGAACTATTATCAGCCTGTGATGCCGCTTCCGGCTCAATAAGAGCACGAATGCTAAGCGAAACTTTTTTGTTCTCCATATCTATGTTGGTGATCTTGGCATCGACTTCCTGACCCTCGGACAGGACTTCGTCCGGCTTACCAATCCTTCGGTCGGCAATTTGAGAAATATGGATCAGACCGTCAACACCTGGAATGACTTCCGCAAATGCACCAAATGGCATGAGCTTGACTATCTTTACTTTAGCTACGCTCCCAGGTTGGAACTCATTTGTAAACTTAGTCCATGGGTTATCGCTCTCTTTTCTATATCCGAGAGAAATTTTTCTGGCATCCTTGTCAAAAGACAGAACATGTACTTCTATTTTGTCTCCTACAGATAAGACCTCTGCAGGATTTTTTATTCTGTTCCAGCTCATTTCAGACACGTGCACCATGCCGTCAATGCCACCGATATCAACAAATGCACCATAGCTTGTCAAAGATTTGACAACACCGGTATAAACTTTTCCTACTTCAATCTCATTCCAGATCTTTTCAGCTGCAGCTTTACGCTCTTCATTTTGTATAGCGCGTATGGATCCGACAACTCTGCGGCGCGCGTTTACTTCCGTAATGCGCATTTTAACTTTGGTCTTTAAAAGCGAAGACATCGGCGCTCCCTTTGGAAGCCCGGTCTGCGAAGCCGGCACAAAAACGCGTACTCCCTTTACAGAGACTATTATTCCGCCCTTGTTTTCCTCTATAACGATACCTTCAACAGGAGTCTTGTCCACACGGGCTTGTTCAATATCTTCCCAGCTCTTTACAGTGTCAAGGCGCTTCTTTGAAAGCATTACAGTACCTTCAACATCGTTGACACGCATTACATAAGTTTCGATCTCATCGCCTACGTGTACGATATCCTCTGCTTTTACCGAAGCGTCATCAGTCAGCTCAGAAAGCGGTATGTAGCCAGACTGCTTTGTTCCGAGGTCTACTGAAACTTCCGTCGGGGTAATCGATGTAACAATGCCGGTTACCTTCTCTCCTGTACTTAATGTCTTAAAGTTTTTTTCTAAAAGCTCGTCGAAAGACTCCGTATCTTCAAGACTTTCACCGACAGCAATTTCGTCTTTCTTTTCCACCTCTTCTGTGGCATCGATTCCCATTGTTTTCAATTCGTCAGACATTTTCTTGTAAACCTCCTTAATTATCCATGCCGGAGTAGATGCACCGGCGGTGATACCGATGGTATCAGCACCTCTCAGCGTTTCGATATCTAGCTCTTCTGCAGTTTCAATAAAAATAGTTTTTGCACAATTTTTAGCCGATATATCAGCCAGCCGCCTGCTGTTTGCGCTGCTTTTTCCACCAATAACGACCATGGCTTCGCATTCTGCAGACAGCAATTCAGTCTCTTTTTGACGCATAGAAGTTGCACCGCATATTGTATCAAAAATTTTGTAATTTGTACACTCTTTTTTTATAATTTTATCACATTTTTCTTTATTTTCCTGAGTCTCCGTAGTCTGGTACACTACTGTGATGGGTCGGGCAGCATCGACATCGCCGATTAAAAAAAGTTTTTGAAGCTCTTCCGAATCTTTTACTATGATCGGAGCTGTGCACCATTGTGAAATCGCACGGACCTCCGGGTGCGATTTCGTACCAACTATAATACACTGTCTTCCATCTTCTGAAGCTTTGCGAACTATTTCATGTATACGGCTCACATTGGGACATGTTGCATCTACTACATTAAGCCCGTCTTTCTGCATTTCCTCATAGTCTCCGCGTCCTGCCCCATGAGATCTTATAATGATCGTGTCCCCTCTTTCAAGCAACTTCAGATCATCTATTTTCTCAACGCCCTCTTTTTTAAGTGATTCAACTACCTGCTCGTTGTGTATAATCGGCCCATAGGTATAACATTTACCGATTTTAGCAGACGTTTCTTCGGCTATGTTGACAGCGCGTTTGACTCCGTAACAAAATCCGGCAGTTTTGGCGATTATGAATCTCATTTAGCTTCTTCCTCCTGAGAAAGAGCAATAATCTTTTCCATCAGTTCATCGGCATATTGGGAATAAGCTTCCGAAGTGCCTCGCACACGTGCAATTTTATATGGCTTTCCAACAACTATTTTCATTCTTGAAAACAATCGTTTCTTTCTGGGTATATAGCATGGAACTATTGGTACTTCCGTTCTGGATGCCAACATTATTGCCCCGGTCTTGGCTGCAGCCTTATCATCCGACGAAATCCTCGTCCCTTCTGGAAACATCATTATCTTTTCGCCGTTTTTTAGATATTTTATGGCCGTCTTTATAGCCTCAACATCTGCGTTCCCGCGGTCTATTCCAAATACTCCAGCTTTTTTCAGTATCCAATTCAAAATCGGGATCTTAAAAAGCTCCTTCTTGGCCATAAAGTGAAGGCTGTCTTTTCTTCCAAGGGCAAATGCTACCCAAAACGGATCGCACATGGATGAGTGATTGGCACACACTATGCAGGCGCCTTCCGGGAAATTCTCTTTGCCAATGTAGTGCGGCCAATACAACGCATTATATATCGGATATAAAATTGTGTATAAAATTTTGTATGCAGTACTCATTTTTTGAGCCTCTCTAAAATCAATTTTTCCAGCTTGTCAAAGCTTTCGGATTCAGTATCTCCCGTAGTATCCAGCACTATAGCGTCGTCGGCTGCTTTTAACGGCGCCAAAGACCGTCTGCTGTCGTTCTCATCTCTCTGCTTCAAATCACGCAGCGTCTCTTCAAAAGTGCAGCCAATCCCCTTCTCACAAAGCTGTTCATATCTGCGTCTGGCCCTGTCTTCGCTTGTAGCTGTCAAAAAGACTTTAAGAGACGCATTCGGCAGCACAACAGTTCCTATATCCCTACCATCCATGACGACATCATAATCTTCTGCAAGTTTTCTCTGCATGTCCAACAGAAAATCTCGCACACATCCGTGAGCAGATACCGCAGAAGCGTACATTGATATCTGCGGCTCGCGTATTCTTTCGGATACATCCTCTCCATTTAAAATCATTCTCTGCCCGCGTTCATCGTAGCACAACTGCAATTTTATCTTCGATAAGCACTCTTTGACTGCCTCCTTATCGCCGGGATCTATTCCCTCTTGAAATACAAACAAACCCACTGTACGGTAAATCGCTCCAGTATCAACATATACAAATCCAAAGCGCTGTGCTGCACGTTTGGCTAGCGTGCTCTTTCCTGCTCCTGAAGGCCCGTCGATAGCAACGGCAAAATGTTTTTTCATATCTTATTCTCCAATGCAAAATATGCGGCATTTTCTCCTGCAAGGGCGCCAGTAGACCAAGCGATCTGCAAGTTAAATCCTCCGGTATAGCCGTCTACATCTATTATCTCTCCGGCAAAAAAAAGCCCTTTGATCAGCTTTGACTCCATCGTTGAAGGGTTTATCTCCTTTACAGATACCCCTCCGGAAGTCACAATCGCCTCTTCAATGGGGCGTGTACCGGAAATAGGGATCTGAAAATCTTTAAAAATAGATACCAGCATGCGTCTCTGCGCTTTTGTAATAGAATTCACTTTAGTCTCCGGTGGAATGCCCGAGCGCTTGACTAAAACCGGTATCATCATTCGGCTGGCTAAATCTCCCAAGCTGTTTGAAAAATCCTTGTTCATATACTTTTCAAAATCCCTTTGTATGCGCAGATCTAACTTCTTTTCATCCAAAGCCGGTTTCAGATCAATATGAGCTGTATACTTATCTGTATCATATCTACGTATATGAGAACTCGCTGATAAGACCATAGGCCCTGAAATGCCAAAATGTGTAAATTGCATCTCTCCAAAATCAGAATAGATCTTTCCGCTTTTTTCGCCCGTTATACAAAGCGCGACATTTTTTAGCGAAAGTCCCTGCATTTCTTTGCATACAGGATCCGATGACAGCAACGCGACAAGAGATGGACGCGGGTCAACGATACTGTGCCCCAGTTCAGCCGCCATATCATATCCGTCTCCGGTCGATCCAGTCCTTGGATACGAACGTCCTCCCGTACACAAAACAACCGCTCCGCAGTCGACAGCTACGGTGTCTGATGCTACCTCGCCTGCAAAACCATCGCGGAGGCGTATATGTCGCACTCTTGTGTTAACTATCTCTACTCTTTTCTTTTTCAATTCTGCTCTGAGCGCATATACAACGTCCATAGCTTTATCAGATACCGGAAAGACGCGGTTTCCACGCTCTGTTTTGAGTTCTACCCCTATTCCTGTAAAATATTCCATAGTGTCCAAAGGGGAAAATCGATTCAATGCGCTGTATAAAAATCTGCTGTTTTCAGGGACGTTGTTCAGCACTTCTTGTACTGTACAGTTATTGGTAATATTGCATCTGCCTTTTCCTGTTATCCTCAGTTTTTCACCTGTGTGGATATTTCGCTCAAGCAGTATGGTCTTTGCTCCGAGTTCGGCCGCCCGGATAGCCGCCATCATACCGGCAGCTCCTCCTCCGATAACAACAACATCAGCCTTCATTTTTTTCATAAACTTCGTATTCATCCCAAATATGTTCCAATCGTTCAAAAGTACATGACAATTCGTCTTCCGAATGAGTCCCTATAGCTACTATAAGGGCATTTATAAGGCTGAGAGGAGCGACAAGAGAGTCAACAAAAGATACTGCATCGCTCTTAGCAAATAAATTGATATCGGCTAGCTTTGCCAATGGCGCGACAGCACTGTCGGTAATACTTATGACTGTAGCCCCCATATCTCTTGCAAACTGCACGACTTTTATAGTGCGTCTGGAATAACGCGGAAAGCTTATGCCTATAACTACATCTTGATCTGATACGCGAAGCATCTGTTCAAAAAGCTCACTCACAGACGTCGTATTCACTGTTTTTACATTTTCGAATAACAAACTCAGGTAAAATCCAAGAAAAGAGGCAAGCATTGAAGATGTTCTCGTGCCTATGATGTAAATATTCTTTGCGCTGTGAATTTTTTTTACAGCCATGTCAAAGCTTTTTTTGTCAAGTTCCTCAATTGTAGTCCTGATCCTCTCACGGTCAAGCTGCATTACGGAAGCGCTTATATCATCACCTATTATTTCCCTTGCTACCTCTATCCTCTGAACAGACGTCAGTCTATTACGTATCATTTCCTGCATTGCTTTTTTCATTTCCGGATATCCGTCATAACCAAGATCAACTGCAAATCTGACTACTGTAGATTCACTTACTCCTACAGCTTTTCCAAACTTGGCCGCAGTCATAAATGCTGCTTTATCGAAATTTTCCAAAATGTATTTTGCGATCTGCCTTTGACTTTTAGAAAAAGTCTGTTTCTTCTCCTCAATAATTGCAATGATATCCTTATCCAAAAATCGCTCTCTCCTTTCGGCCTTTTTATGATATCTTTTTGCAACAAAAATTGCAAGAGTTTTGCAATTTTTTTGCAAAACTCTTGCAATTTTAAAGTCCCTTTAAATATTTTATTTCTTCTTTCGAAAGATATCTCCATTTTCCTTTTCCCAGTGTTCCCAAAGTAATCTTACCCTCAGACACACGTTTTAGACTTTTTACATCCAAGGCTGCTTTAGCGCACATTTTTCGGATCTGCCGATTCCTGCCCTCATGAATAGTTATAGAGAGCAGTCCTCCGGACGGCGTCTCTTCCAATATACGAACTGACGCCGGTTCTATAAGATATCCGTCAATATACATTCTGGAACTCAATAACTCTATTTTTCCCTTCAAATCTTCTCCGCAGACAGAAACATGATATGTTTTTTCTATCTCATGTGAAGGATGCGTCAATTTATATGTGAGATCTCCGTCATTTGTCATTATAAGAAGTCCCTCAGAATTATAGTCTAGCCTTCCTACCGGATAAACTCTGTATGGGCAGTCTCTCACTAAATCATAGACGCTGCGCCTTCCTTTTTCATCCTTCATCGTAGTTACTATTCTGGCAGGTTTATTCAACAGTATGTATACCCGCTCCGAGCGGGTATTTATCATTTTTCCGTCAACATAAATATCAGAAGTATCTGCATCTGCACGATCACCTACCGAAGCTGTCCTACCGTCTACTTTGACCCGCCCTTGCGCGATCAGTTTTTCCGCCTCGCGTCTTGAAGTAATACCTGCTGAAGCAATTATTTTCTGTAGTTTTTCAAGCATGATCAATATACATAGTATCCATAGGCATTGTACTCCGCAGATAACCGAAGTGCTCTTTTTATTTTCTCCCAAAGCGTAAGTTTCATGTTTTCATTTAACTCCACGGTCTCGGTAAAAATCAGATCTGCCTCTGCAATACATTCTCCATCCTTTATAATTTCAACAACTCCGCACTTATCTCCTGCTGTAACTCCGGCATAAACAAAACGCGGAGCCGAAATTTTAATTTCAACACTTGAGGCCAGCTCCTGAGGAACACTGACAACATCTGCCGGAGCCACTCCGATATCTTCTTCAAGTCCCGAAATAACGGGTATCCTCAAAAGCTCTGAAGAATCCAAAACAACAGTCTTGCCGTATGAAGCACAGGCCCACTCCGTAAGAGCCCTGTGATCGTCCCAATCATTAGGATCATTTAATGTCACACAAATCAGCTTCAATCCGTTTCTCTCCGTGCACGATACAAGAGTCCGTCCGCACTTTGACGTGTAACCCGTTTTAACTCCTACTACTCCATTTCCGTCGTTTAGGAGTTTATTGTGATTTGAATAGCTGTTTCCATCGAAGGAAACTGTTATGGTAGAAACGATTTGGGCAAACTGAGGATTTTCAAGGGCAGCTGCAGCGATAATCGCCATATCTTCGGCCGTTGAATAATGCTGCTCCGAATCCAATCCATGCGGATTTACAAACGATGTATTCCGGCATCCAAGCTCAGCGGCTTTTTCATTCATTAGCTTAATAAAATCTCCTTCGCTTCCTGCCGCTGCACGCGCGAGAACCAATGCAGCATCATTTCCGGAAGACAGCATAAGACCATAAAGCAGTTCCCTTACGCTAAGCTTTTCTCCAGCTTTTAGATCCACAGAAGAGCCCTCTATCAGAGTATCTTCTGCATTGACAGTCACTAATTCGTCAAATTCCATAGTCTCACAAACAATAAGTCCCGTCATGATCTTGGTTATGCTGGCAATGCCATGCATTTCCGATTCGTTTTTGGCGTAAAACACCTCGCCGGTAACTGCATCCATCAGGATGCAGCTTTGAGCAGAAACTGAAGGCGCTTCCTCCGCCTCTGCACATACCGGGGCAATAAAACACAAAATCAGTAAAAATGCAAATAAAATTTTCCAATTCAAAATAAGCACCACCCTTGTACTATTATCATGGGTAGTGCTTATTATGAACTTGCCGTACGATTTTTATTCCTCGTTCTTCTTAGTTAATTCTTTCACTTTGTCAATGACTTCTGGGAGAACTTCAACCACTCTGTCTACAGTAGTAGATGCAGGAGGAGCAATGCTCAGAAGTTTAACACTGTTGTCCTTTACAACAAGGAATGCAACCGGAATAATATTTACACCAGCTCCGCTGCCCCCGCCAAAACAGTTTGGCTTGGCATCATTTGCTTTCCCCGGGATATCAGAACCACCGGAAGCAAATCCAAAACTTACCTTGGAAACAGGGATAAGCGTGATCCCATCCGGGGTGACTATAGGCTGACCAACTATCGTGTTGACATCCACCATTTCTTTAATTTTCTGCATCGTAACTCCCATCAGATCTCCTATCGGATGATTTTCCATGATGCTCCACCTTTCTGTTTTTTGTTTTTAGAATATCACGTTTATACAGCTGAATCAATACCCATACAGCTAGAAACAGGATAGCGCCAAGTGCCATAGACAGCTGTGCTCTGACATAAATATAATTCTCAATCTCGCCAAAGCTTACAGCTGTACGGATGTCTCTGCGTTTTATGTTAAAATTATTCTCAAATACCGCCGTAACCGCTCCGAGTCCGGCCGATGCATATCCGAAGTTGAGCGCCGCTTTTGCTGGGTCCTCTCCTCCGGACATAAAATACACAGTTAAATCATCAATAGTGAGCTTTCTTTTTATTTTTCCGGCCAACTCTACTGCAAACTTGAGCAGCGGCCAAAAATTTTTAACTGGTCCTCCAGCACGCCTCTTTTTGTCTTCTGCTTCTTTTTTCTTCTTTCTATCAACAGCCGTCTCTTTTTTAGAGCCTGCTTTACGAGGATAAGAAAATATGCAAAAAGGACCTATCTCTAACTCAAGCATAACACCGGACTCTTCGTACCCTATATATGCCTTGACACGCAGCAAAGCAATCAAGGTCAGTACGGCGGCGATTATGACAATGATCCACAAAGCGCATCACCCTCCTGCCGGTTCAGAATCAGGCCCTTTCAAAGCTTCTATCTCCATTTGGATCTCCATCTGACCGTCAGAGATCTCCATCTCCGGAATAGGAGGAAGTTCGTCCAAGCTGGATATACCAAAATTTCTAAGGAACTGCTCTGTAGTTCGAAATAGAGTCGGATGCCCTGGTACATCTAATTTTCCGCAGGATTCTATAAGACCTCTTTCCTGCAAAATTCCAACAGTATACGAACTGTCTATACCTCTTGTCTTTTCAATATATGCTCGTGTGACAGGCTGAAAATAAGCAACTATGGCCAACACCTCCAAAGCTGTCGGCGTCAGGCGCTGAGGTCTGCGCATCTCAAGTGTTCGTCTTATCTCCGAGGCAAACTCCTGTGCAGAGCACAGCTGGAGTCTGTCTTCAATCCGTATGAGGCGGATCCCGCTCTGTTCGCTTTCGTATTTTGCCTGTAATTTGGCTGCAATTTCCTCGATGTGAGCTTCTTCCATTCCGAGGACCGCCGAAATGCGTCCGATCTTTACCGGTTCTCCGGATGCAAAAAGTATGCTTTCTATTAGCGATTGCTCAGTTCTATCTTCCATTTTGCACCCTTCCCTTCACAATTATTCCTGTAATGATTTTTCTACTGATATTTTGCCGTCTTCGCCTTCTTTCAAGCAAACTTCCCCATTTTTACTCAATTCCAGTATAGCCATAAAAACTGCTACTAGCTCGGAGCGGCTGCGGCTTACGGCAAACAGCTCTTTTAACGGAATATTGTTCTTTAATTTCAGCAATTGCAAAATATCCTTTGCCTTTTGATCGATAGGATATACTATTCTTTGGGGCATTATAATATCTTCGGAGTATGTTGTATTTTCGGCTTCGTGTCTGCTCATGACCTTAGATAAGGCATCTGCCAGCTCCATTATATCGTGCTGATACGAGTATTCGGCCTCCGGCAGCCCCTCAGGAGGCTTAACTATGTAATCTATGCCCGAATCCTTATATTTCTCCAGCTCCGGGAGTATCGCTTTGATCTTTGAATATAGCTCTCTATTTTGAAGCTTTTCCAGAGAATCCATCAGCTGTTCAAGCTCTGTAACTTCCTTTTCGCCAGATACAAGGACTTTAGCTTTAATATACATCAAATGAGCTGCCATAGCCGCAAATTCACTTGCTATCTCAAGATCCATGCGTTTCATTTCATCCAAATACTCAAGATACTGCTGTAAAATAACAGAAATTTTTACATCCCGTATCTCAATCTTGTTCTTGCTGAGCAGCTGCAATATCAGCGTCAAAGGTCCCTCAAAATCTTCCAAAGAACCGCTGCCCTTTACAATATTCTTGAGTTTAAAAGTAGGATTTTCCAAAACTGTCCCCCTCAAGCAAGCCAAACACTTAGCTGGAATGCAAACTGAGCTGTCTGAAATAAAAACGAAAAAACAGCATCTGCAATATTTCTAACTGGTCTGGTCAAAATGCCGCTCATAAGCAGCAAAAACAGCAATATCATACCATAGCGTTCATAATACATGAGTTTGGAATATATTCTGTCAGGCAAAAAAGAAAATAATATTTTGGAGCCATCGAGCGGTGGAAATGGTATTAGATTAAAAATACCAAGTCCTACGCTGAGATAAGCCGTTGAATCCAGCAGTACAATGATCTGCATTCCAAAACTACTATTCATTAAAAACGGAGTAACTAATCCTCGTATAAAAAGCACTATTGCTGCTAAGACGATATTTGATGCCGGACCGGCCAATGCAGTAATAGCCATATCTCTTTTAGGATGTGCAAAATTTCTTGAGTCGACCATTACGGGTTTAGCCCAGCCGAATTTGAAAATTATCAGCATAAGGAGTCCTATCAAGTCTATATGCCGCAAAGGATTGAGAGACAGCCTGCCTTGAGTTTCTGCTGTATTGTCTCCAAGCTTATAAGCCGCCAAGCCGTGGCACATTTCGTGCACACTTATACAAAGCATTGCAGGGACAGCAGATATAAGTAGATCTGTTAAAACCGACCAATCTAAATTTTTTAATACTTCTACAAAACTCATTTCCGCACCTTATTTATTACAGGCATTCCTGAATACTGGCTATAAGCTCATCTTTTCCCAATCCCTTTTCTGCAGAAAAGCAGATCATACGCACGCCTTCCGGAAGATGCAGTTCGCTTTTAATCAGTTCCAAACTTTTTCCTATCTCGCTTTTTTTTAGCTTGTCCAGCTTGTTTGCTACAACTATGAAACGGCAGCCCGTTTCCATGAACCAATTCGCCATTATCACATCGTCGCGTGTCGGCTTGTGCCTGATATCCACAATAAGTACACCGGCCGTGATCCTCTCCATTTCCAAAAAATAAGAGTTCATCAAGTCGGCCCATCTTTCTTTTTCAGAATGAGATACTTTTGCATATCCATACCCTGGTAAATCGACAAAATATATTTTATCATCTACTATGAAATAATTTATATGTGCAGTTTTGCCCGGAGCCGCACTTACTCTGGCAAAATTTTTTCTATTTACTATGCAGTTTATTGTAGATGATTTCCCGACATTAGATCTTCCGGCAAACACTATCTGCGGAAGGCCATCTTTTAAAAAGCCGGCAGGCTCAGATGCCGATTTTACAAATTCAACTCTATTAAAATTCATATATTCACCTATTCAGAAGCACTACTGCGTGTGCCGATATGCCAAGTCCAAGACCTGTAAATCCCAATTTTTCCTCAGTAGTCGCTTTGACATTGATGTTTTCGAGCTCAGTTCCTAAAACCGCGCGGAGGTTTTTGCGCATCTGCTCTATATACGGCAGCAGCTTTGGTTCCTGCGCTATTATTGTAATATCTGCATTGCCAAATGTATAGTCTTTTTCGCTTAAAAGAGACAAAACCTTCTTCAACAGTTCCAAGCTGCTTATATTCTTATACCTGTCGTCGTTGTCCGGAAAGTGTTTGCCTATATCGCCCATCGCTGCAGCTCCAAGCAGTGCATCTATGAGTGCATGGACCGCAACATCGGCATCAGAATGCCCATCCAGACCCCTAGCGTATTCAATATCAACGCCGCACAATACCAGCCTTCGCCCCTCGACTAGCCTGTGCACATCGTATCCGTGACCTATCCTTACCATACATCTCGTTCCTCCATCAGCACACGCGCTAAAGCAATGTCATCCGGAGTCGTGATCTTTATATTCTTATAATCTCCGCTGACTACTTTGATCGAAACCCCCAGCCTCTCTACAGCAGAAGCGTCATCAGTTACCTCTATCCTATCTTCAAGAGCTTTTGTCAAAGCGCCTTTTAGCATCTCGTGCCTAAAAACCTGAGGCGTTTGAATCGCAGCGTATTGAGAGCGTTCGGGCGTTGATACAACATAGCCGTCCTTGACTACTTTTAGCGTATCTTTTACAGGAACTGCTGGAACAGCAGCATTGTGCAAAAAAGCTGCCTGCGTCACTTCAGCAAGTAATTTTTGAGTCACAAACGGACGAGCTGCGTCGTGTACAGCAATGTATTCCGCTTTATCAGAAACTTCTAGCACTCCTGCAAGCACGGATTCTGCCCTGGTTTTTCCTCCCGTAATTACTTTTGAAACTTTATCTATCTTATACTGGACGCACAGGTTGCTGATCTCAATTATTTTTTCTGGCTGAGCTGCAATGACAATCTCATCAAACAGCTCACAACGCTCTAAGGCTTCCAGCGTCAAGGCCAACACTGGTATGTCATTTATAATAGTGAACAGCTTGTTTTCGCCCTGCATACGGCTGCTCTGTCCCGCCGCGGGCACAACTACACTGCAATATGGTTTGGATTCGCCTTTTCCTACAAAACTAAACAATCTTGAAAGTATACTGGGCATCTCTGTATTCCTCCAAAAAACACGCAATATAAATCAAAAGGCTGTAATGATCTCATACAGCCCTTATCTCATTAAGCTATTGTTAAATTGTTTATGCGATCCTCGACCTCTTCATATGTTACGCTTTCCGCCAGTACTATTTCGGAAATCAAAATCTGTTTTGCAGAACGCAACATTTTTCGTTCGCCGGTCGAAAGTCCCTTTTCTGATTCGCGGATCATCAAACACTTAATAACTTTTCCTACTTCCAAAAGATCTCCACTTTTTATACGCATCATATTTTCGCGGTAACGCCTGTTCCAATTAGATGTCATGTCCACTTTTAAATCGCCTAAAGCATTGAGGATCTTTTCCGCTTGCTCAAAATCGACGATAGGACGCACTCCTATTTTATCAGAAGTGTCTCTGGGTATCATAACAAGCATGTCTCCAATCGGCATCTTCAAAATATAATACTCACGCACGACTCCGTTTACTTTCTTCTCCTCTATCCTTTCAATAATTCCCGCACCATGCATAGGATGCACAATACAGTCCCCGACTGAAAACATACCACAGCTCCTCTCAAACTCATTCCACAAATGGACACACAAATCACCAATTATACTATACTTACATAGTTAGTATACACGATTTTTTCAAGTTTTGCAAGCTTTTTGGTTGTTTTTATCGTTTTACCGCACAAATTTAATCAATTTATAATCGATTCTATATATAAATCGCCCATATTTTGATTGTCTATATTTTCATTACTTCAATATGCGCAGCATCCTGAAGTCTGATCACAAGATCAAAATCCCTCACTCTCATCTGCAGAGGATCTCCCAGCGGTGCGTATTTCTGTACTTTTACAAGTGTGCCCGGCAATATGCCCATGTCTAGAAGCCGCAGTCTGAATTCTCCTTCTCCACCAACCTGTAATACTATGGCTGGCACTCCTATCGGAAGTTTGTCCAATGTCATTGCAAATTCCTCCCGCTTCTACCTTATGCTGGAGGAATTTGCAATATGCTCTATATATCAGGCGTCTTACTGACGGACCACAACATTATCCGCACCAAAATGCTCTTGCAGATCCTTTACCAAAGCCGGATGAATAATACATTTTGAACCTACTTTTTTCTTTGTATCTTCAAAATAAACCACTATCTGTTCATCTCCTGGAAACATCTTGAGAACCAGCTTAACTCGCTGATATTCTTTTGAATTTTCTCCCGGAACTCGTACATATAGCTTTTTATCAGCAGTCCGTGTATCGCTCGAAACATTTCTTGCAGTCTTTGAGCTTTCTGAAATACTCTGCTCAGCACCTTCGTCAGCAAGAGGCCTGATCCTTTCGCATATAAGCTGTGTGTCTTTTTCATCTCTAACCGATATGCGTCCCGTAAGCAAAACAGGTTCATCCTCTTTGATGTACTTCTGGTCGCTGGATAAAACATTGTTGAAAACCAGAGATTCGATGCTGCCGGTATCATCTTCGATCACAACATACGCCATAAGGCTGTTGCTCTTTGTAGTCTTTGTCTTAAACGACAAGACCATTCCCGCCACAGTAATTATTTGTCCATCTTTAAATTTTGCAGATTCAGTATCTGACGCATTCGCGATGTCCGCTATCGGTATAGCTCCCATACGCTTAGCCAACTGTTTATATGCATCCATAGGGTGACCGCTCAAATAAAGTCCTGTGACTTCTTTTTCCATATTCATTAGTTCACGGCTGCTGAATTCCTCGATATCCGGCAATTCTATCGTGTCGGATATTCCACCGTCTACGTCTCCAAACAGATTTATCTGGCCTTCTAAATTCTTGCGTCTTACTTCCGCGACAGAGTCCATCAGCCCGCCCAATACGCTTAGCAGCTGTCTTCTGTTCGCCCCTGTGCAATCGAATGCGCCGGCCTTTATGAGACTTTCAACGGCTCTTTTATTGCAGTCTCTTCCATACATGCGTTCGCAAAAATCCTCAAGAGATTTGAACTGGCCTCTAGACCTGCGCTCTTCTACCACGCCGGTTATAAAACTACGTCCTATGTTTTTTACAGCAAGCAGTCCAAACCGTATGGCCTTGCCTGAAACTGTGAAATTTACTTCCGACTCATTTATATCAGGCGCAAGAAGTTCGATGCCGTTTTCGCGGCATTCAGAGATATACTCAGCTATTTTATCACTGTTATCCAAAACAGATGTAAGCAAAGCCGCCATATACTCTCGCGGATAGTGGCATTTTAGCCAAGCAGTTTGATAGCATATAAAAGCATATGCCACAGAATGAGCTTTATTAAAGGCATAGTTTGCAAAATCTAAGATCTCATCGTAGATAGCGGCGGCAATATCTTCACTTATTCCCTTTGATACAGCTCCGCAGATATTACGGCTCTGATCTCCGTAAATAAATGTATTTCTTTCCTTCAGTATCTCCTGCTCTTTTTTCTTTGATATCGCCCGGCGTATCATGTCAGCCTGTCCTAACGAAAATCCACCTATTTTTCGGAATATTTCTATAACCTGCTCCTGATATACGATACATCCGTAAGTTACTCCCAATATCTCTTTGAGCATAGGATGTCTATAGCTAGTTTTTTCCGGATGATGCCTGCACTCTATAAACCTCGGTATGGAGTCCATAGGGCCAGGACGATACAGAGCTATTATAGCAGAAATATCCTCAATGCTTTCCGGTTTGAGACTGGTACATACAGCTGTTATTCCCGCGCTTTCCATCTGGAATACTCCCGACGTCTTCCCTTCAGACAGCATCTTAAATACTTCTTTATCATCCAGAGCTATCTCAGATACCTTAAAATTCGGTTCCTTGCGCTGTATAAGTTCTTCGGCTTCCCGTATGACAGTCAGGTTCCTGAGCCCAAGAAAATCCATCTTTAAAAGTCCAAGCTCTTCTAATGTAGTCATCGTATACTGAGTAACAGCTATATTGTCATTAAGAGCCAGCGGAACATAGTCATAAACTGGATTTTTGGTTATGACAACACCTGCTGCATGCGTAGAGGCATGCCTTGGCATTCCCTCAAGCGCGCGCGATGTATCTATAAGCCGCCTTATGGTCTCATCATTTTCATACATTTCGCGCAACGGCTTGGATATCTTTAAAGCATCGTCGATTTTGATATTAAGGGTAGTTGGAATCTGCTTTGCTACATTGTCCGCATCGGCATAGCTGATCCCCTGCACTCTAGCGACATCTCGTATCACCGCTCTTGCAGCCATAGTTCCAAATGTAACTATCTGGGCAACGTGATCTTTTCCGTATTTGCGGTTTACATAGTCGATGACCTCTCCTCGGCGGTTAACGCAAAAATCTATGTCTATATCCGGCATGCTTACTCTTTCCGGATTTAGAAACCTCTCAAAAAACAGTCCATATTTTATAGGATCGACATCGGTAATGTACATACAGTACGAAACTATACTTCCGGCTGCGCTTCCTCTTCCGGGGCCAACAGGTATTCCGTTTTTCTTAGCATAGGATATAAAATCGCCGACTATGAGGAAATACTCATTAAATCCCATAGAATCAATCATTTTCAGCTCATAGTCAAGCTGTTTCATCAAATCCGGACTGCCCTCTCCGTATCTTTTGTGATAGCCTTCCATACAAAGCTTGCGCAAATAAGCCCCGCTGTCTGTTTCGCCCTCCGGAAGTTTAAACTCCGGCAAATGATATTTGCCAAAGGAAAATTCCAAATTGCAGCGTTCAGCAATTTCAGCAGTATTGTCAGCGGCCTCCGGATATTTAGGAAACAGGCCTCGCATCTCCTCTTCGGATTTTATATAAACCTCATCCGTTTCGAATTCGAGCGAATTCCGCTCATCGCCCACAACCTGATTGAGCTGTATACTTGTCAGCACATTCTGTACTCTGGCATCTTCTTTGGTAATGTAATGAGCGTCGTTTGTTGCAACCAGAGGGATATTGAGTTCATCAGCCAGTTTGACCAAAGATGGCAAAATCCGTTTTTGGTCAGCAATACCATGATCCTGTAATTCTATGTAATAATCCTCTCCAAACAGAGAACGGTAAAACGCCGCCGCTTCCGCTGCTTTTTCGTAATCGTTCTGAGTCAATGCGCGTGGAACTTCTCCTGCAAGGCAAGCGGAAAGCGCGATCAAACCTTCATGATGTTTTGTCAACAATTCCCGGTCAATGCGCGGTTTATTATAAAACCCTTCGATATACCCGGCAGAAACCAAACGGATCAGGTTCTGATAACCCGTTTGATTTTTGCATAAAAGGACCAAATGGTATGGTTTTCCATCCAACTGCGCTACCTTATCAAAACGGCTGCGCGGCGCCACGTACACTTCACATCCAATAATCGGTTTGATTCCTTGTACTTTGCACGCTTTATAAAAATCAACCGCACCATACATACATCCATGGTCGGTGATGGCCACTGCCGGCTGCCCCAGTTCTTTTACCCGATCAGCCAATTGAGAAATGCGGCACGCCCCATCCAACAAACTGTATTCTGTATGCACATGCAGATGTACAAATCCACTCATTTTTGTCTCCT
>CALWWP010000013.1 GCA_944385275.1 uncultured Oscillospiraceae bacterium
ACTCGGAATAAATACAGGTCATGTTGGCTTTATGGCAGATATGGAGTGGGAAGAATATCCGCATATTTTGGATTTCGTAGCAGGACGTTATACGATAGATACCCGTATGATGGTGGAAACGCGTGTGCTGCGCAATGGAACAGAAGTTTTTTCCGGATTTGGGCTTAATGATGCCGTAGTATCCAAGGGAATGGCAGCACGTCAAATTGAACTTTCAGTTTACTGTGACAGCCATAAGATAGTTGGCTTTTCTGGAGATGGGGTTATTGTAGCTACGCCGACGGGATCTACTGCATACTCCATGTCGGCAGGCGGGCCTATAATTGATCCGATGACTCAGAATATGGTGATAACTCCTATTTGTGCTCATTCCATGAGAGTCAAGCCATTTGTGCTTGCTGATTCGCGTGTTGTGGAAATCAGACTTGGCAATATGGAAGGAAGAGATGCATATTTGTCTTTAGACGGAACTACGCCGTTTGAGCTGATGACAAACGATGCCGTCCTTATAAAGAAATCTAATAGGAGCGCGGATCTTGCAAGGGTCATGAACAGGAGCTTTTACGATATCGTAAACCTGAAATTAGACGCCAGAACTTAAAAGGGAGGACAATGTGAAAACATCGAGACAGTCCAAAATCCTTGATATCATACGTACAAAGGATATCGAAACTCAGAACCAGCTTATTGAGGCGCTGGAAGCAGCGGGCTTCAAAAGCACACAGGCAACGGTTTCACGAGATATCAGAGAGCTACGTTTGGTCAAAGAGATGACGGTAGACGGAGGATACAGATATACACTGCCAAGCGCAGAAAGCATCTCGGGCAATAACGATAAGCTCAGGACGATATTTAGAGAAAGTATAGTGAGCATCGATTATGCCGGGAATCTTGTTATTTTAAAGACTTTGGCGGGCATGGCATCGGCCGCCTGTTCTGCAATAGATTCAATGGAGATATCATCTATAATTGGAACTATTGCAGGCGATGATACTATTTTTTTAGCTGTACGGGAAGTATCTACAGCTGAGATGCTGACAAAAAAGATGAAAGAAATGCTTTGATTTGTCCTATGGAAAGGTGGACGATTGAGCTATGCTGAGTTTACTGCACATTGAAAATATTGCAGTTATAGAGAAGGCTGATATAGAATTTGGAGAGGGCTTAAATGTCCTTACCGGCGAGACTGGAGCGGGAAAGTCCATAGTGATAGATTCGCTTGGAGTTATTTCCGGTGAACGCATTTCGCGGGATATTATTCGCACTGGCAGCGGTGCTGCGTCTGTGACTGCGGTATTCACTGATATTTGTGAAAGTACATGGCTGGAGGAAAACGGGATAGAGCAGGACGAGTCTGGTGAACTGATGATTTTTCGGCGCATTTCGGCTGACGGCCGGAATACATGCAGAATAAACGGTATGCCAGTTGCCGTTGCACAGCTGCACGAGCTTGGAGAAAAACTGGTCAATATATACGGGCAAAATGACGGCAAACTGCTTCTCCGAGAATCTTCTCACAGGGAATATCTGGACAGCTATGGCGCGCTGTCTGATATGCTGAGTGCGTACAAAGAGCAATATGATAAGTTCCAAGCACTGCTGGACGAATACGACGAGGTTTTGGCGGCGGTCAATGACAGAGAGTATAGAGAAGAGATGCTTCGTCATCAAATTACCGAACTGGAAAAAGCTGAGCTACGTGTTGGGGAAGATGAGGAACTGCAAGAGCGGCATGGCTTTTTAAAAAATGCCGAAAAATTGACACATATAGTTGAAAGTGCATTTAGTGCTTTTTATGGTGGCGATGATTTTGAAGGCGTATGCTCGTTGCTCATGCAGGCTCAACTGGATTTGGACTCTGCGGCAAGGTATACAGATAAGTTCGGCTCTATTTCCGACGAGATAGTGCAGATGCGATATACGGCGGAAGATATTGAGGAGAAACTGCGGGAACTGCGCGGCGAACTGGACTTTTCTCCGGAAGAGTTTGACAGGATAGAAGCCCGTCTGAATACGATAAACCGCCTAAAAAAAAGGTACGGAAGCATAGACGACTGCATAGTCGCCCTAGACAAAATGAGGTCGGAGCTGGACTCTTTGGAATATTCATCGGACAGGCTTTCTAAGCTGGAAAAAGAACTAAACGAACAGAAGAAAGTCACGGAGGATAAGGCGCGCAGTTTGAGTGCCATGCGCAGGAAAGCTGCAGAGTCTCTTTCAAATGAGATAGTTAGGGAACTTTCGGATCTGAGCATGCCCGGAGTGAGATTTAGCGTTGATTTTTTGCCGAAAATGTGTCAATATGGGTTTGACAGCACAGGCTGTGATGAGGTTCGCTTCCTTATGTCGGCAAATGCAGGAGAAGGACTGGGCAGGATATCGAAAATAGCGTCGGGAGGAGAATTGTCCCGAATAATGCTTGCACTGAAAAAAGTGCTGGTTGGCTGCGATGATGTTGAGGTACTTGTATTTGATGAAGTAGACAGCGGAGTAAGCGGCATTGCGGCTCAGCGTGTGGGCGAGAAGCTGTCTGATATCGCCGCTGATAAGCAAGTGCTGTGCGTAACTCATTTGCCGCAGCTAGCCGCTATGGCGGACTGTCAGTTTGAGATAAAAAAGGTGCAGAAAGATGGAAGGACTTTTACTGAAGTTGATCGCTTGGATATAGAGGGACGCAAGAGAGAATTAGCGCGTCTCACTGGAGGAGAGAATATCACAGAGACTACATT
This sequence comes from uncultured Oscillospiraceae bacterium, assembly GCA_944385275.1. Classification (GTDB taxonomy): domain Bacteria; phylum Bacillota; class Clostridia; order Oscillospirales; family Oscillospiraceae; genus CALWWP01. Next base: position 2,730 of record CALWWP010000013.1, read on the forward strand.
GAAAAGTGCAGAAGAACAGCTGGCTGCAGCAAAAAAATATAAAGAGAGGTTAAAAAGCAGATGACAGTATTTGAAGAACTAAAGGCGCGCGGCTTGATCGCTCAGCTGACAGATGAAGATGAAATCAGAGATCTCATTAACGCGGGCAAGGCGACCTTTTATATAGGATTTGATCCTACTGCGGATAGTTTGCATGTAGGACATTTTATGGCTTTGTGCCTTATGAAACGCTTGCAGATGGCGGGTAATAGGCCAATAGCGCTTATCGGTGGAGGAACGGGAATGATAGGAGACCCGTCAGGACGTACTGACATGCGCCAGATGATGACTCCGGAGATCATTCAGCACAACTGCGACTGCTTTAAGAAGCAAATGAGCAAGTTTATCGATTTCTCAGATGATAAGGCATTGATGGTAAACAATGCAGATTGGCTGCTGAATTTAAACTATGTCAACCTTCTTAGAGAAGTTGGAGCGTGTTTTTCGGTAAATAATATGCTCCGTGCAGAATGCTATAAGCAGAGAATGGAGAGAGGTCTGTCTTTCCTTGAATTTAACTACATGATAATGCAGAGCTATGACTTCTATATGCTTTATCAAAAATATGGCTGCCAGATGCAGTTTGGCGGAGACGATCAGTGGTCTAATATGCTTGGCGGAACTGAGCTTATAAGAAAGAAGCTCGGTAAAAACGCATACGCAATGACTATTACTTTGCTTTTGACTTCTGAAGGAAAGAAGATGGGTAAGACTCAGTCGGGCGCGGTATGGCTTGATCCGGACAAGACGAGTCCATATGATTTCTATCAGTATTGGCGCAATATCGACGATGCAGATGTTATTAAGTGCCTGCGGATGCTCACATTTATTCCTCTGGAGCAGATAGAGGAAATGGCAAAGTGGGAAGGCAGTGAGTTAAATCATGCCAAAGAAATCTTAGCTTATGAGCTGTGCAAAATGATACACGGCGAAGAAGAGGCGAACAAAGCTCAGGCCACGTCGAGAAGCTTATTTGCCGCGGCCGGAGATTCTTCCAATATGCCGTCTGTTCAAATAAGCACAGAAGACTTTGATAATGGATCGATAGATATTTTGACATTGCTGGTAAAAAGCGGACTCTGCACGTCTAAATCCGATGCAAGGAGAAATGTGGAACAGGGAGGCATAGAAGCTGGTGGAGAGAAGGTCAAGTCGTTTACTGTCTTGTTCAGTGAAAAAGATATTGCCGACGGACTTGTTCTGAAAAAGGGAAAGAAAAAATTTTGCAAAGTGACTATGCAATAAAAAACAATACCGGTACTGTTTCGGTACCGGTATTGTTTTTTATTAAAGCTTTATTAGATCGTCTATTTTTCTGTTGTCGTCGTGGATAATTGGCGTCCACTTGACGCGTTTAAAAATTGCTACAATATATACTGGGATAGAGATCATATTAAACCATGGAAAAGTAAAAACATAAAAAACAAGTTTTAATGGAGAGCACCTTATATGCTTTTTTTCTCTAATCACTGTTATCAGTCCGGAAAACAGGGCGTAGAGATATTGAGAGCCGAGCGAAGCTGCCACGGTAACAATCATCTTGCTGTAGTCGTAGCCGCTTTGGTGAAACAGCCCGACTATAAAAGTAGAAAGCGGATACAAAAGGCTGATAGCCCAGTTAAAAAGACCATAAGGGAAGTAATATGTAAATATATCATAACAGGTAAAGCTTCGGTGAGTAAATATGCCGATAAAAGCCTTGTAGCCATATTTAAAAAAGTTAGTAAGCCGTCCCTTTGCCCAGCGCACGCGCTGATTAAATACAGTGCGGAAATCACATGGCTGTTCATCAAAAAATTCTGCAGCCTCACAGTAAGCTATTTTGTGGCCTTGGCCTGACATTGCCATAGTGATCTGATCGTCTTCCGTAAATGTAGTATAGTGCCAACCGCCGGCTAATAATTTACTGCTTATAAGATATCCGGTGCCGGTCAGATGAGTACCGACATTGAGTACGGAGCGGGGCCGGTGCTTGCCAAGAGAATTGTGGTAAAAGTGGATCCCGTATGCAGAGGAGATAAAGTTGGTATCAAAATTTTTGGAATTGCGATAAGATGTTACTATTTTAAACCCTGCTTGGAAGGCGCGGTTCATTTGCTCAACAAAATCGGGTGCCAGAAGATTATCTGCATCAAATACAAAATAGCCGTCTACACTCTCGATGCCATAGTCTTTGTCTATTTGTTCAAAAAGGAATTCCAAAGCATAGCCTTTTCTGGCTTTGGATGTATCATTGCGCTCGTATACGACTGCGCCAAGACTGCGGCACAGCTCTGCGGTTTTGTCATGACAGTTATCGGCGACTACGAATATTTGTAAAAGTTCTTGTGGATATGTTTGCCTGTGAATACTTTCTATCAAATTGCCAACGACCTTTTCTTCGTTTCTCGCGGCGATTACCACAGCATAGCGCCCAAGTTTGTCTGTTTTAGGATAAGTTTTTGCTTGGCAAAAAAATCCAATGACGTTATATATAGTTTTATGAAAGGTAAGCAGGCCAAATACAAAAATTATGGCGCTGCATATAGTATCGATGATCTCCATATAGGCTCCTCAAATACACATAAGCAAATTTTGTCGTATTAGAGTATAATATAAAAACAAATTATACACAAGAGAAAAAGGCTGCCAAAAAAATTGGCAGCCTTTTTTTAATAACGGTTATCAAAAATGCGGGTAGATTTTTTTTCACTTCTAGGAAGGTCGCCTATATTGACAGGCTTTACCGTGATAGAAATGCCTATTTTGATTTTAAATCGGTCTTGGATCTCTTCGGTAAGAAGCTCTTTATTTACATTGGCTTCGCTTTCGACAAACAGGGTGCAGATATCTCTGCCGTACATATGGTCTATCATAAACTGATATTCGCTGGAAGCACCGCTTATACCGCTGAGCATATCGTCTATCTGACTTGGAAAGATGTTTACGCCTTTGACTTTTACCATATCGTCGGTACGGCCAAGAATGGTGTCTATCCGCGGATATTTGCACCCGCATTTACAGTCTCCTACCATAAAACGTGTGAGGTCATGTGTACGGTACCGTATCAAAGGTGCTCCTTCTTTTTTCAATGTGGTGATCACAAGCTCTCCAATCTCACCGTCAGGAACAAGCTCTCCAGTTTTTGGATTGATGATCTCAAAATACACATAGTCGTCCCAATAGTGCATACCGCATTCGTAATCACAGCTGATGCCTATGCCGGGGCCATAGACCTCTGTAAGACCATAGATGTCGTATAGTGATACGCCTAGCTCAGCCGCAATTCGTTTGCGCATTTTTTGTCCCCAGCGTTCAGAGCCTATGATACCCTTTTTTAAGAAAATTTTATCACCGATACCGCGCTTTGCGATCTCTTCTGCCAAAAGAAGGGCATAAGAGGAGGTCGCGCATAAGACTGTAGAACGCAGATCCTGCATCATTTGCAGCTGTTTATCGGTGTTTCCGGGGCCCATGGGGATGACCATGGCTCCAAGCAGCTCGGCGCCGGCCTGAAAACCTATACCGGCAGTCCACAGGCCATAGCCTGGAGTTATCTGAACTCTGTCTAAAGGCGTAAGGCCTGCTATTTCATAACAGCGCTTGAACATTTTTTTTTTTTTTTCAACATCGCGTTTGGTGTACGGAATGATAACGGGAGTACCGGTCGTACCTGAGGATGAATGTATGCGCACGATTTCTTCATCTGGAACTGCCTGAAGGCCAAGAGGATACGCATTTCTCAAGTCACCTTTCCATGTAAACGGCAGCTTTTCAAAATCTTCTTGTGTCCTTAGGGAATCGGGATCTACATCTTTTAATTTTTGACTGTAAAAACAGTCCTTTGATTTCAGCTCTTTGATTTGACTTCTTATTATGTCGAGCTGCTGTTCAGACATTTTCATTTGTTATCTTCTCCTATCAGCGCTATGACAGTGTCTATAGCACTAAGATTTAATTCGTGAAACTGAGGCTTGACCAGCGATTTTACGGCGTGTTTGAGATCATCTGTATTGATGCCTCCAAAGCTGCCTGAATGTACTGCGGCAGCTAAAAGCGCAATATTTAACACACGTGAAGAACCGCATAATTTAAATACTTTTTCACTGTCGATGACTATGAGTTTTGTACAGTTCTTTTCCAGATAAGACAGCATCGCGGAACCAGTGTACTCCGAAGCCGAGTTCCAAGAAGTTATAGGCCGTATTTCTTTTTTACTTACTATAACTGTTCCGCTGGCGCTAAGGTAGGGAAGACAGCGCACAGCTTCTGCGGGTTCAAATCCGATCAGTATATCGGCGCTGTGAAGCGGTACAAGCGGAGAATAAATGGGGGTGTCTTTTATGCGGACATGACTTACAACACATCCTCCGCGCTGTGCCATGCCTATGGTTTCGCTTGTGCGGACCTCGCATCCTTTTTCCATGGCGGCAAAGGCAAGTATTTTGGAGGCAAGTACAGTGCCTTGCCCGCCAACTCCGCAGAGCAAGCAATCAGTTTTCATGACTACACCTCCTAATTATAGAACCAGTTGGACATATTTGAGCACACAGTGAACATCCATAGCACAGGGTTGGCTCGATAGAGATTTTGCCGTCTTCTTTTACTATTGCTGGGCATCCAAGCTCTCGCAGGCATTTTCCACATTGGATGCAAGTGCCGCTGTCCACATGGAAAACGGGCTGGGGAGAAGCTACAGATATACATGGAGCCTTGAAAATAATAGCGCGAACTCCTTTGTATTCGGCGATCTCAGATACTGTTTTTACCGCGAGTTCATAGTCAAAAGGATCTACTGTTTTGATATTTGAGACTCCTATAGCGCGCAGGATCTTTTCAGCGCTTACAGCAGATGATATATTGCCCATCATGGTGCGCCCGGTTCCCGGATGAGGCTGATGACCTGTCATAGCAGTGGTAGAATTATCTAAAATTACGAGGACTATATCGGTCTGATTGTAAACTGCGTTGACTACGCCGGTAATTCCGGATGCGAAAAAAGTAGAATCCCCTATAAAAGCAAAATTTACAGCGTCTGGCTCTATACGATGCAGCCCTTGTGCTATAGTGACATCTGCCCCCATGCACAGACACGTGTCAACCATATCCAGAGGCATGGCATTTCCCAGAGTATAGCAGCCGATATCTCCGCAGAATACGGCTTTCTTGCCATGCATGGCTTTTTTTACAGCGTAAAAAGAAGCGCGGTGCGGACAGCCTGCACATAGGACCGGAGGCCTAACTGGAAGCGGAGGCATATCTGATGAGGATTCAGCAGGCATTGGTTCGATACCGAGAAATGCAAGAATACCTGCTTTTACGATCTCAGTACTGTTTTCTCCAGCTTGCGGCATTTCGTGAGTGAGCTTGCCATGTATGTTATCTGGAAGATGATGCTTGCCGCATAAAAAAGTGAGCTCCTGTTCAATGACGGGATCTAGTTCCTCGACAACCAAAATTTCATTTGTGCCCTGCATAAATTGGAGAGCCAGATCTTCGGGAAATGGATGAGGAGTAGATACTTTTAACAATTTTATTTCTTGCGGTATATCCTGCAACGCTTCCTTGACATATGAGTAACTGACGCCGCCGCATGCAATGCCTACCCTGCCGCTGCCTTCAATAAAATTGTGCGGATAATTCGATAGAATGGAGCGAAGCTCTTCGTTTCTTTTTTCGATTTTCAAATGGTTTAAATACGATGTACGCGGGAATATTACCCATCGGTTGGTGTCTTTTACAAAGCCTTCTGGTGCGTCCGATGAAGTTGGAGTGTCATTTACATCTATAGACGCACATCCGTGACATATCCTAGTGGTTGGCCTGAAGAGAACGGGAGTTTGGTATTTTCTTGAATAAGCGAAGGCGTCTTGGATCATTTCATATGCTTCTTCTGGGGAAGAGGGATCAAAGACGGGAAGCTTTGAAAACTGCGCAAAGTGACGAGTATCCTGTTCAGTCTGCGAAGAAATCGGGCCCGGATCATCAGCGGAGACAATGACCATGCTTCCCTTGATACCCACATAAGCGAGGCTCATCAGCGGGTCTGACGCTACGTTCAAGCCGACCTGCTTCATAGTTACCAACGACGAAGCACCAGCATAGGCTGCGCCGGCGGCAACTTCAAGAGCGGCTTTTTCATTAACTGACCACTCGACATAGATGTTTCCTGAGCTGTTCCACTTAGCAACGCTCTCTAAAATTTCAGTAGATGGAGTGCCGGGATATCCGCTTACAAAGTGGACCCCTGCGTGTATTGCACCCAAAGCAATGGCCTCGTTGCCCATTAAAAATCTTTTGGACAATTTTAAAACCTCACTTTCCCAAATAAGTATAAAAAAATTCTTGTCCTAAACAATAGGACAAGAATAGAAATTCCTGCGGTGCCACCTAAATTCATTCATTGAGAATGCACTTTTATAGCCTGCGTTTTTTTACACATGCATACCACTGTAACGGTTGGTCTCCGTCTTGCCTAGGCTGAAATAAATCAGATTCGGGTCGCCCTCATAAGTCCATTCGCTGTGATGCGCAATACCTCTTTTCCACCGTCGGAGGCTCTCTGTGATGTTGCAATTACAGTTACTACTCTTACTCTCAGGTTTAAATATTAAAAATCACTTATGCAAATATAGCATATTGTTTTTAAAGAGTCAATCCTCAAAATACACATTATCGGCAAATAAACAGAAAGATTAAGTATTTTTCATAATGACGCTTTCTATGATGTCGACTGCATCTTCACATGAGTCTAGGCAGTTTTCAAGATCTTCAAACATCGTCATCCATACTATGATCTCACGGGTATCTGATTCATCCCTGAAGAGACGGTGCAGGCTTTCAGCATGAAGAGTATCTCCTTCGCTCTCCAAAGAGTTTACGACTACAATTTTTTGCCTAATCACTTTTGACGATTTAAAATACTTAAATTCATTCATGACATCTTTTAAAGCATGGCATATTTTGATTATTAGGTCTGTAAACACCATGGTTTCAGGGCGAATATTTTTGATATCAAACATATATATGCGACGCATGATGTCATCAATAGTATCTACGACGTTGTCAAGTTCTTGAGCAAGAGATATTATATCTTCGCGTTCGATTGGCGTCATAAACTCGTGCGAAAGTATTTCTATCATTTCATGCCGGCGCTTGTCCGCTTCATTCTCTATTTTGTGCAGCTCACTCATCTGATCCGGGAAATTGTCGTGATTGAATGAAGAGAGGACTTTATGGAGAAAATCCGCAGCTTCGCATGCCGATATAGCACAGGTGCAAAAATATTCAAAGTAGTCAAAATCGTTCTTCTTGGAAAACTTAGCCATATATTATTGCCCTCCCTAAAAAATAATCATAAATATTTTAGCCATAATGTATCCGAGAAGACCACATCCCGGAAATGTAAGTATCCATGCAAGAGTCATTTCGCGTACGATACTCCAGTTGACGGCTGAAAGCCGCTTAGAAGCTCCGACGCCCATTATAGCGGTGGTTTTAGTATGAGTGGTACTTACAGGCACACCGGTCAATGAGGATAGCAACAGACAGCTTGCTGCGCCTATATCTGCCGCAAACCCCTGATAAGTCTGCAGGCGAACCATATCCATACCCACTGATTTTATAATCCTATAGCCGCCTATCGATGTTCCAAGGGCCATTACTACGGAACACAGTATCATGAGCCATATTGGTATATCAAAAGAAGTGATATCGCTATAACCGCGAGAAAGGAAAATGCCAAGCAGAAATACACCCATAAATTTTTGACCATCTTGAGCGCCGTGCATAAAAGCCATTAGAGCGCCACCGCAAATTTGAGCTTTTCGAAAGAACTTAGTAGTGCGTTTCCTGTCCATTCTAAAGCAAATTCGCTCGATGACTCTTGTCGATATAAAGCCGGAGCAAAAACCAAGGGCAGTAGAAAGAATAAGGCCGTATATAACTTTTACCCACTCAGAAAAATTGATGCCTGCGATACTGCCATGCATCGCTATTGCGGCGCCGGAGATACCTGCAATGAGAGCGTGGCTTTCACTGGTCGGAATGCCAAATTTCCACGCGGCTGTAGCCCATGTTACAATGGCAAAAAGAGCCGCGCAAAGCGCTACATTGGCATCTGACGCATTGCCGCCAAAATCTACCATATTATAGATAGTCATAACGACTTTTGCATTGAAAATCGTCATAACTAAAACGCCCAAGAAATTAAATATAGCCGCCATTATTATAGCTGACGATGCTGTCATCGAACGTGTGGAAACACAGGTGGCTATAGCATTGGGGGCATCTGTCCATCCGTTTACAAGGATAACGCCAAGAGTAAGTACTACAGTAACGGCCAGCATGGGATTTGAAACTAACTGTTGAAAAAATTCACCTAGATTAATACTCACATTATTCCCCCTTTGCATATCTTTTTCTATTATAAAAGATATATCTTAAATCTTCAATATAAAATTAACAGATTAAATGTTTAAAAGTTAGTTTGTTGACATATTTTGACTTAGTTGATATAATCAGTGCGAATAATAAAAGGGGAGTTTTATATGGCGCTGAAACAGGAAGATATTGCAAGAGTAAAGGGCTTAGGATTTCTCATCAATAAAAATACTGGAAAATTTTCCGGCAGGCTGGTCCCTATATGCGGTATATTCTCTGCGGATGAACTGAAGAAGCTGTCAGAGCTTGCAGAGAAGTTTGGCGACGGAAAAGTTGCATTTACTGTAAGAATGACTGCGGAAATTGTTGGTATACCGTATGAGAAAATTGACGAGGCAATTGCTTTCGCAGAAAAGAACGGACTACATTTTGGAGGTACCGGAGCAAAAGTCAGACCGGTCACGTCTTGCAAGGGAACTACTTGCGTATACGGGAACTATGATACTCAGGCTTTAGCAAAAGAAATACACGAGAAATACTATGTTGGCTGGACGAAAGTTGCGCTGCCGCATAAGTTTAAGATCGGTGTAGGAGGCTGTCCTAACAGCTGCATAAAGCCGAGTTTGAACGACTTTGGTATCGAAGGGCATCATGCACCAGTATACAGCAGCGACGATTGCAAGGGCTGCAAGGTATGCCAGATAGAGCAGCGCTGCCCGATGAAAGCGGCAAAAATGGAAAATGGAAAGCTTGTTATAGATACGGAGCTCTGCAATACCTGCGGAGTATGTATTGACAAGTGCCCGTTTGGCGCTCTTGAACCAGCTCCTCAAGAGACATATCAGATATTTGTCGGAGGAACATGGGGAAAGCATTCAAGGATCGGCACTCCTTTGTCGAGAATGGTAGCCAAAGACGAAATTTTTAGCCTGATAGAGAAATCTATTCTTTGGTATAAAGAAAACGGCTTTGAAAAAGAGCGTTTTGGAGCAGTTATAGACAGGATAGGTATGGATCAGTTTGAGAAAGACATCAGCGGCGATGATTTGCTCAACAGGAAGGACGAAATTCTTGCTTTGCCTTTGCGTAAGAAAAATTGACATTGTAAAATACATATTATTTGCTGTATTGGTCTTGACGCTGCTGCTTATCTGCGGATGCAGCAGCGAAGACCATAAAGGCTCGGAAGATGCTTACAGATTTGTCGACAGCGATGGATATGAAGTGGTTGTTGAGAGTCATGAAAGAGTAGTTTCCCTCTATGGTTCATTTGCAGAGACTTGGATTTTAGCCGGAGGAGAGATAAAAGGAGTGACTCAGGACGCCATTGAAGAAGGACGTATCGAAAATACTGAAGAGGTTCAGATAATAGGGACTGTCAAAGAGCCGAATCTGGAAGAGATCTTTGCTCTTGATCCGGACTTTGTGATCTTGTCTGCAGATATAGCAAATCAGCAGAGTGTGGGGAATGCATTGAGAGAAGCGGGGATTGCCTGCGCGTTTTTCAGGGTGGATACTTTTTCTGAGTATCTCAGTATGTTAAGGCTGTTTTGCGATATGACCGGAAGAGACGACCTTTACGAAGAAAACGGTCTTGCAGTACAACGGCAGATAGACGCGGTTTTGGAAAAAATACCTTCAGATGAGCCGGCTCCGACAGTATTACTGCTTCGTGCGTATTCGACCGGGGTAAAGGCAAAGGCTGATGACAACCTTGCTGGGGTCATATTGAAAGATTTAGGTGCTGATAATATTGCCTCCAGACATGAGAGCCTTTTTGAGAATGTTACCTTGGAAGAGATAGTTGCTGAAGATCCTGATTTTATATTTGTGACTACTATGGGAAGCAGTACTGAAAAGGCACTTGATGCTTTAAAAAGTTCACTGGAGGACAATCCGGCGTGGGCGGGTCTTTCAGCTATAAAAAATGGTCGCTATATCGTATTGGAAAAAGAACTGTTTCATTATAAACCCAATGCGAGATGGGGAGAGAGTTATGAAGTCCTTGCAAAAATTTTGTACCCTGATGCAATGGGTTCGTGAAACCACATCTGGGAAAGCAGCACTGCTGGTATTTTTGACTGTAGTATTGTTTGCAGCTTTTGTATGGAACATTTGTACAGGTTCAACAGCGCTTCCTTTAAAAGAAGCGCTGTTTGCATTTCTGGAGAATGATGTCGAAAGCAGTTATTATCGCATACCGATATATGTGCGCCTGCCTCGCGGAGTAGGAGCAATGGCGGCCGGAGCTGCGCTTGCTGTAAGCGGTTCCATACTGCAGTCTGTTTTGAACAATGCATTGGCTGGACCAAGTATTATAGGTGTAAATGCAGGTGCCGGATTTGCTGTGATCTTGACGGCAGCTGTGATGCCGTCCATGTCTTTTTTCATCCCAACAGCTGCTTTTGCAGGTGCTATGCTGGCAAGCCTTTTAATATGGTTTATTGCAGCGCGCACCGGAGCGTCTCGCGTAACTATTATTTTGGCCGGAGTGGCTGTTAATACGATTTTATCGGCTGGGATAGATACTATATCTACACTTTTCCCGGATGTTGCTGTTGGAACAGGAAGTTTTATGGTTGGCAGTCTTTCAGGTGTAACAATATCTAGCATGAAGTTTGCTCTTGTGTTTATTGCAGTCGGACTTGTAGCTGCATATTTGCTGGTCGAAGGGATAAATATATTGGCTCTTGGAGAAGAAACAGCGCGCAGCCTTGGGATGCGCACAGGCTTGATGAGATTTGTATTGCTGATTATAGCGGCGGTGCTTGCTGGATCGGCGGTCAGCTTTGCAGGTTTACTGGGATTTGTAGGACTTATAGTGCCTCATGTTGCACGCTTTATAACACGCGGAGACAATAAAATGCAGATACTGGTATCCGCTCTTGTTGGCGCAAGCTTTGTAATAATTTGCGACTGTATCGCAAGGGTGATTGTAGCGCCGTTTGAACTTTCAGTGGGAATAATTATGTCGTTTATCGGCGGGCCATTGTTCATAGTCTTGCTTCTTAAGAAACGGAGGCAGGTCAATGATTGAATTGAAAAATGTCAGCGCAGGATACAGAGACAGAGAAATTTTACATGACATATCTATGGTGTTGCCTGAAAAAGAAATAACTTCAATTATTGGACCCAATGGGAGCGGGAAGTCGACTCTTCTGAGGGTGATAACCAGCTGGATAAAGACGAGCAGAGGAGAGGTATTGCTCAATGGTAAAAGGATAGGAGAATACTCCCCGCGGGAAATAGCAAGACACATTGCCATACTCCCGCAGAGCAGGGAGATCCCGGTAACTACTGTCGAGCGCTTGGTGTCGCACGGAAGATTCCCGTATCTCGGACTGAGCCGTAAACCGACAAAGGAAGACAGGGAAGCCGTGAACGAAGCTATGCGCAGCGTGGGCGTATGGGATATGAGGCATAGGCAGCTTTCGGAACTTTCGGGCGGTGAGAGACAAAAGGTATATCTTGCAATGGCAATTGCTCAGGGGACTGATTACTTGCTTCTAGACGAGCCTACGACATTTTTGGATATTTCATATCAGATGGAAGTCATGAGCTTGGCGAGACGGTTTGCGGATGAAGGAAAGTCGGTAATCGCCGTACTGCATGACATTTCGGCAGCTCTATGTATAAGTGATAAATTGATAGTACTGAAAGACGGAGCTGCTTTAGCTTGTGGAACGCCGCAGGATATTTTGAAGAGCAATGTGATCGGACAGGCATTTGGGGTTGATATAGGATCTTATCAGCAAAAAGACGGAACAACTGGATATTATTTTATTAAGAAAAAATGAAAAATACTGGAGATTGTTCTCCAGTATGTTTCATTTTGTCATATCGAAAATACGAGTACTTATGCGTTTGGCCAATTCCATATTGTGTGTGACTGCTATGATCCCTATGTCTCTTTCTTCAGCCTGTTCTAAAATTTTGTTCCATATTTGAGCCTGTGTGATCACGTCAAGCATAGTGCTTATCTCATCGCATATTAAGAATTTAACCTCGCTAATAAGCGCACGTGCAACGCAAAAACGCTGTAGCTCTCCTCCGGATAGTTCGCGCGGAAAACGATCCAGCCATGCCGGCTCTATACCCAAAGAAGCAATAAGATCATTGTTGAGCTGACCGCTTTCCTCCAAGACCTTGCGCAGACGCCAGCGCGGATTTATTGCCTTCTCAGGGTGCTGATAGATGAGCTGGACAGGACATATGCAGTTTTTATCCGGCAACGGCTGTCCATCAAGGAGTATCTCGCCGCTGACTGGACGAAGATACCCAGATAAAAGAAGGGCAAGAGTACTTTTGCCGTATCCGCTCGGAGCTACCAAAGCGACTTTTTCACTGCTGTTTACTGTAAAATCAAAGTTTTTTAATATCCAAGGTTGTTTTGGTGAATAACGAAAGCTTATATTTTTTGCTTCAAGTTGCATAAATACACCTGACTTCTCCGCCGCGTATCTTTTGAGTAGGCGGCATCGTTTTTTGACATTCCGGAGTGCTCATAGGGCAGCGCGGGGAAAATGGACATCCTTGGGGCAGGTCACCTGCGTATGGCTGGAAACCGGGAAGAGGAACAAAACCGTTTTGAGGAAGAGCATTCCAAAGGGCCTTGCTGTAAGGATGACGAAGTGCTGACGGACCTGTGCGGAAATCTTCAGAAGAAGCAGTTTCGACTGTAGTGCCTGCGTAGAATACAGCTATGCGGTCTGCAAATTGAAAGGCCAGATCGATATCGTGTGTTATCAATATTACAGCCTTGCCGCTGTCAGCCATTTGACGAAACATACTCAGAGCCTCGATAGATTGCTCAAGGCTCATACCCGGAGTGGGCTCGTCCGCTATAATTATATTTGCGCTGCTTAAAATAGCGGTTGAGACAAGAACACGCCGAGCCATTCCTCCAGAGAGCTGAAATGGATACAGTTTTTCAGTTCCCTTGGGAAGGCCGAGGTGTTCAAAAAGCTTGATCCTGTCAGAAGCAGGATGTGGTTTTTTATGGCCGTCTACTTGTTTGCCTATTTTCATGAGCGGATCGAGATACGAGATCGACTGGGGAACAAGTGCTAATTGACTGCCTCGCAGCTCTTTTTGCAAAGCGGGAGTCAGTCTGCGGCCTTGATAGTACATTTTACCTCCGATTTTGGCGTGAGGAGGAAGAAGACCAAGGATAGCCGATGCAAGCAGGCTTTTGCCGGAGCCTGAAGAACCTGCGACTGCAAGAACTTCGTTCGGATAAAGAGTGAGACTTAGATCTGATATGACTTTCAGCTCCTTGCGTTCCAGCAGGCTATCATACATTTTAAATGATACAGAAAGATCGACAACTTCTAAAAGCGGTTCTTTCAAAGCTGTTAGCCTCCTTATTCGTGAGCGCTGTATGGATCGATGAGTATACGAAGATTTTCTCCCAAACGGTCTATAAGAAGCACAATAACGACCAATAAAAGACCGGGAAAGACAGCCGGCCACCATATGCCGGCAGACAGATACTTTGTGCTCTCAGCAAGTATTATGCCTATAGCGGGCTGCTCCGGAGGAAGACCATACCCAAGAAATGATATGGATGCTTCATGCAGTATAGCGTGGGGAAACAGCAAGATAAGCCCAACTATAAATTGCGGAACAAGGTGTGGCAAAAGGTGATTTACCAATATCCATCCTGATGATTTGCCAAGACGTCGTGAGACGGCGATGTACTGCTGAGTACGAAGCTGCAAGACCTCTCCGCGTATCAGCCTTGCCAGACTGGTCCAGTGTGTTACCGCTATCCCAACAAGAAGGCCTTTTAATCCCCGGCCGCAGGCAAATGAAATTAGGATTATGAGGACAGTATGAGGAACGCCCATTATCAAATCTATAAGCCATGTAATGACGGAGTCTATAAATTTTGAACCTACAGCAGAGGCCACTCCGATGAGTATGGCTGCAACTGCGCTTATTACTGAAGCTATCACTCCGACGGTCAAACTGGTGGACAGGCCCTTTAGAGTACGCAGGAAAAGATCTCTGCCCAGCCAATCTGTTCCAAACGGATGCTCAAGGGACGGTGGCAGCTGAGTGTTGGAGAAATCGGGTTCTACGTCGCTGTCTGATATAAAAATACTCGCAAGAAAAGCCGATGCAACAACTACAGCTATAAGAACAGTAAGTATTATGACGAGCACGCGGCGGTTTATATATTTTGTCATGACTGAGCCTCCCTGATCTGAGGATCTACTACTCCGTAAAGGAGGTTGGCTATCATGTTGCCAATACAAACAAACAGGGTGGAAAAGATAGTGATCCCAAGCAAAAGAGGTACGTCTGAATTTAGACCGGCAGCAGATACAGCAGAACCAAGGCCCGGATAAGAAAATACGTTTTCAGCTATTACAGAACCTCCAAAAAGCTCGGCAAAGGACGCAAACTGGAGAGTTAAAGCAGGTAAAACTATATTGCGCAGTCCATGCCTCCTGAGTACGGTAAAACGGCTTTCACCTCTTGAACGAGCAAATAAAACATAGTCGCTTTCCATAACGTCGATAAGCTTCTGACGCGTATGCAAGGCAATTTGCGAAAAGCTCATGAGACTAAGAGTTATGGCAGGAAGTGCTAAATGATATAATCTTTGCCATAGGCTGACTTCACTGCTGGTTATGCCTATAGGAGAGGAAAAGCCTATGGGAAACCATTTTAAATATACAGAAAAAACCAACAACAGTATCAGTCCAAGCCAGAAAGTTGGTATGCTGGATAAAATATAGCATATCTTTTTTAAAATTCTGTCTGTCATGCGCTCACGATACATGCCCATCAAGCACCCGAGGGTAAATCCTATAACTCCGGAAAGCAGCCAAGAACTGAACATAAGCGCGATAGAATTTAAAAATCTTTCACCGATTATATCAAGGACAGGGCGTCGATATAAAAGAGACACTCCAAAATCGCCGTGCAGCAAGGCTGTAAGCCAATTCATATATCTTTCCACAGGAGCGTCGTTTACCCCCCAATAGTCTTCCAGCTCTTCTCTTTGCTCTGCAGAAACGCTGCCTACTCCTAGTATATACTGCTGTATCGGATCGACAGGGGACAGACACACGAGGGCAAACGCAATAATGCTGACGACTAAGAGCAAAAGTAAAATACGGACTCCATATGACAAAAATGTTTGCAGGAGTCTGCCGGATATACTGCTCAAATGCTCATCTCCCTCCGAATGTTTTGTGTGTTTTGGTCAGTTCCATGACCAGTCTTTTAAGTTTTGCAGCAGTGACATAGATGCGCCGTGCGCGTGAAGCTGCTGCTGGCCAATATCTAACCCGTCTCTTACATAGTATAAATGCTGCATATTTATTACCCATACCCATGGACATTCGCCTTTCATAGCAGTTCCAGTTGTCCCGTCCCATTGGGCAAGCCTCCAATTTTCGTATGCGTCTTCCACAGTAAGAGATTCCATAGCGGCCTCTAAATATGAGTCAGTTATGTCGCTTGAATAACCTTCCGGATTGTAGTAATCATCTCTCATTGCATAGCTGCTGTGATACAGACAGTAACTTTCATAGGGGTTGGATGATCCCCAACCCATTAAAACAGCGCACGAAAACATGCGTTTCGCGATATCATCCCAGCTTGTGCCTTCTACGGTTATATTGATGCCTATATCCTGTACCTGCTGTGATACGGCAAGGGCAACTGCCTGACGCACAGAATCTCCGCTTGGATAAAGACAGGTAAATTCAGCTTTTACACCGTCTTTTTCCACGATACCATCGCCATCGGAGTCAATCCATCCAGCATTGGACAAAAGACTTTTAGCGTATTCAACGTCGGTATCTATTTTAACTTCGGGGTTGTTCCAAGGCATTCCATCGTTTTCGGAATAGCAGGGGTCGGCAAAACCATTGAGTGCTGTGTCTGCTATCAAGTCCCTATCGACGGCATATGCTATGGCCTGACGGATTTCCAGATTGCAGGTAACATTGTTCCCTATGGCGTATCCGCTGTCGGACAACAGACCGGTATCTGGGAGCATCGGAAGAGTAAGGCCTCTGTTATCAACAGAACTTATGCTCTGTACAGTGTATCCGCTTATATTAGTTGTTGCAAGCGTTGCAGCCGTCAGAGCTATATCGACTTTACCGGCTTTGACTGCGGCAAGAGAAGCATCCTCGTCCATAAAAACGATAGTGACTTTTTTTATAGCCGGGACAGTTCTGTAATAATCTTCGTTGGATTCCAAGATGATTTGCTCCTGTTGATTCCACTGAACAAATTTAAATGGACCTGATCCTATGGGATTTATCCCATAGTCGCTTCCATAGGCGTGTTCCGGAACTATGCCGACGCTGGCCACGGTATTTAAAAAGGAAGATGTGGGCTTATTCAGAGTAAAAATGACTGTAGTATCGTCTGGAGCCTCTACACTTTTCATAAATGTAAGATCTAATGAGCTTTGACTGGTTTTAGCAGTATTAAATGTGAATACGACATCAGAGGCCGTCAAAGGCTTACCATCGGTAAATTTTACGTCGTCACGGATATTGAACGTCCATGTCAAACCGTCGTCGGACAGTGAATAATCGACCGCAAGGTCGTTAGTGAAACTCATATCCTGCTTGTACTCTACAAGAGTGCTCTGTACCAGCGGAGTTGCCCCGTGACCCCAACCAAGACATGGATCAAGAGAAGTTGGCTCTGTAGAAATAGCGATCACAACGCTGTTCGTGTCTTTGCCGGTACTATTTTCTGTATCTGGCTGCGAGCATGCGGAGAACATACATATCAGCATGGAAATAATAATTGTAAAAACAGATAGGCGTGTTTTCATGTGCCGTACTCCTTACTTTTTGATGAGTTTATTGTATAATGTTTAAAGTAAACGGTACAAGCCCTGCGGGGGGATTTAAATATACACAAAAAATTTGAAGTAATTTTATATAAAATATTCAAAATTGTTATTTTTAATATTTATTGAGAGAATGACACAGAGAGTACAAAAAGAATTTGTAATGTAATGATGAGAGAAGGGGGGAATCTATATGAACAGCAAGATCTTAATAGTGGAAGATGAGAGTAAGCTGCGGGAGGTACTGTGCGACTACTTCAGGAGCAAGGGGGAACTGCCGAGTGAAGCGGAAAATGGAATACAAGCGCTTAAATATATAGGGGAAGAAGAATTTGACGCGGTTTTACTGGATATTATGATGCCTGAGCTTGACGGCTTATCCGTTTGCCGTGCAGTTCGCAAGACAAATAATGTGCCGATAATAATACTCACCGCTTTGTCTGATGAGGAGGACAAGCTTTTGGGATATGAACTAGGTGCAGATGATTATGTCACAAAGCCTTTTACGATGTCTGTACTATACGCAAAAACTATGGCGCTCATAAAGAGGAATCAGGGAAACATGCTTTTGGGCAACAGAATGGAAGCGGGGGGAATTACGGTTGATCTTTCGAGCAGGCGGGTTTTTGCGGGTAAGAGAGAGATTGTCCTGACGCCAAAAGAATACGATATTCTGCGCTGCTTGATGCAGAATAAAAACATGGTGATGAGCAGGGAGCAGATATTGGTTAAATGTTGGGGATATGATTACGACGGCGAAAGCAGAGCCGTAGATACCCACATTAAAAGACTGAGGGAAAAGCTTGGCAAATATGCAGCTTGCATTAAAACGGTGATCAAAGCCGGCTATAGACTGGAGGGATAAAATGCTGAATGATGCTCCTTATCATATCCGATTAGTATTTGTGGGGATACTTACAAGTTTGATTTTGCTGATATTCAGGTTTATTTACACAAAATTTATTTTTAATAAGGTGCCTCTTATAAAATCTATTACTGCGATAACATTGCTGCTTGTTTTGGCCGTCGGCTGTACATGGGGGATTTCTATGGTGGGTCTCACAATGATCACTGCTCAGGAAGTATACGACAAGCTGTATGATGAAAGCTATGATTTCCTTGAATATGTTGATCGCTGCGGGATGCTGGGAGATTTTTATGATGAAGACTTTGGAAGATATGGAATGCAGTACGAACGTCCAGACATGCTGGAGTACCACATGCTTGATGCTATTTCAATGAACACATCTAGAAACTACTACAATGGCCGTGGTGAAAAATATCCGATGGAAACAGCCGTTCTTTTCTATGATAGAGATGGAAACCTGTTGCACAGCAGTGAAGACGACATAATGTTTTTTAACTATTTCACTCAGGAGGAGTGGGATCTCGGAATGGATTCTGCATCTGGGCTGCACTATGGATGGATTGACATAAGCGCAGGAAAAGATGCGGAAGATCAGAAAGATGATCTATATCTCAAGTTTAGGGATATTGCCGATAATCTTTTAAGCATAAGGGCCATCCGCGTCACGGGTACTTTTAACGGCAACGAGTTAAAACCAGTTGCAATATACTATATTACTGATGCTCAGATACAGCAGGTCCTTGAGAGCAGCGATCAGTTTTCTATAGGTGAAAATGCATATTCATATATAATTTCAGATTTAGACAGAACAGGTAGGTTGGACTGGCAGATGCAGTTTGACAATACAGAGGAGTACGCTGAAGATGATCTGGTAACGGTATATGCGGATAGACCGGAAACATGGGATTACAAGGACGCTGCATTGACATATAACGGCGAAGAATATGAAAATTTGGTTGAATTAACACAAACTCTAGATCTTTCATCTTTAGCAGAGCCATATCTTTCAAATGGTGTTTTTTCAGACAAGGGCGTTTATGATTTAGATGATCTTTTGATATTTCAAGGAAAGAAATACGTAAGTTATAGCGGTGAGATGGACGTTGGAACTGTAGATTTTATTTTGGTGACGGCTATTCGCAGCAACCCGCTTGCATGTGCCGTAAATCTATTAAAGGATGCTTATATTGTAACTGGTATAATAGCTTTGGTAATAATTATGGCTGTGCGCAGCAGCATTAAAACATGTCTAATCGTTCCGCTTGACAAAGTCGTAAGAGCCATGGAAAATGACTGGGCGTACAATGTTTATCAAAGCGAGAAAAACGCCGTGTGGAGAGAAACAGATAAGCTTATATCGTGTTTCACGGCGGAGCAAGACTGGCGTCGTATGAGAAAAAATGAACTAACTCGTATGAAGACGGCGCTGGAATATGCTCAAACGGCGGAAAAGCATCGCAGGGAGATGACTTCGAACATAGCTCATGAGTTGAAAACGCCATTGTCAGTTATACACAGCTATGCGGAGGGGCTAAAGGAACATATCGCTGATGAGAAAAGGGAAAAATATATAGATGTTATCATTTCCGAAGCCGAGCGTACAGATGGACTGGTGCTTGAAATGCTTGATTTGTCCCGACTTGAAGCCGGTAAAGTAAAGCTGTCGAGGGATGATTTTTCTCTTATAGAATTGACTCGTGATGTTTTTGAAAAGCTGGCGCTGACGATTGAAGCAAAAAAAATCAAATTGGACTATTATTTTCCTGAGGATTTTCTAATGACTGCGGATGAAAGCCGTATTGCACAAGTAGTTGAAAATTTTGCGTCAAATGCAGTTAAATACACTACTGACGGAGGTCATATTTCAGTAAAAATAGAAAACCAGCAAAAATCTGTGCGTTTTGCAATAGAAAACGACTGCAAGCCACTGGCAGAAGAGGATTTAAGTAAGGTTTGGGAAGCGTTTTACCGGGCAGATAGGTCGCGTTCAGGCAATGGAACGGGACTTGGTCTTGCAATTGCTAAGAGCATAGTAGAACTTCACGGTGGAAAATGTTTTGTAAAAAATACTTTATCCGGTGTTGAATTTGGGTTTATAATATAAAAAACGGTATGGCGTCCGCCATACCGTTTTTTATTAGATATTTTCAAAATCATCGTGAATATCATCATAAGCATCATCAACGCCCATGAATTCGCGAACACCAACTCGGCGTTCATTGCGCTTTCGCTCCACCATTTCTGATAGTTTTTCCTTGATTTCTTTAGGACGTTTAATATGGGATATGTCAAATTCGGGACTTGTTTGATCTCCAGAATAGCAGCGTATGGTACCAAGACCAAAAAACCTTTCCCAGAGGGAACGGCGGAGAGTTATATCTACTATCCTATATAGTCTGATCTCATCCTCTGTTCTTGAGAAGAGGCCAGTGTCTATTATGAGTTTATCGCTCAAAAGCCTGTACCGGGTAAAAGACCACGGTAAACCAAAAATGATACGTTTACGATCTTTCCAGATATATTCCTCAGGATCCATTAAAACATTCCCCCCTAAAGTTTATTTGATGTAAACAGTTTATCATAAATTGTGCAGTTTTACGAGCTATTTGCTCATAAAACTATAAATGAAAACGCCGCGGACAGCACAGCGTTCGCGGCGGCAATGGTGCGGATGAAGGGACTCGAACCCACACGCCGAAGGCACAAGAACCTAAATCTTGCATGTCTACCAATTCCATCACATCCGCATATTGCAAATATTGAGTTTATCTTATCATGTATAGACTGTATCTGTCAACTTTTCTATAAAAATTTGTATATGGCTGTACAATTATTAAAATTAATTAATATATTTTTGTCGACACAGCAAACTTTATAATGTATAATATTTTCATTTATAATATATTTATTGTTAAGGAGCAGATCATATGAAAAAGACTCCTTTTGTTACAAAGGAAAAACTTGAAGAAATCGCAAAAGTGTATTCGACTCCATATCATTTGTATGATGAAAAAGGAATACGAGAAAATGTAAGACGTCTATATCAGGCTTTTTCGTGGAATAAGGGCTATAAAGAATTTTTTGCTGTTAAAGCGACGCCAAATCCAAGCATATTGAAGATACTTCGCGAAGAGGGATGCGGCATGGACTGCTCATCCTATACGGAACTGCTTTTATGTGAAAGTATAGGCTGCGTAGGAGAAAATATAATGTTTTCATCTAACGCCACACCTATGAAAGAGTACGTAAAGGCGAGAGAGCTTGGAGCGATAATCAATTTAGATGATATTACACACATTGATTTTATAAAAGATAAAATCGAAATACCAAAGAAGATGTGCTGCAGATATAATCCGGGAGGACATTTCGTAATTGAAAATTCCATAATGGATAATCCCGGAGACGCAAAATACGGTTTTACTAGAGCTCAAATGACAGAAGGCTTTAAAAAGCTGATGGAGCTTGGCGTAGAAGAATTTGGCATACATGCGTTTTTAGCCAGCAATGTGTTGTCAAACGAATACTATCCGGCACTTGCAGAGATATTGTTTAAAGTAGCTGTTGAACTAAAGCAGGAAACAGGAGCCAATATTACATTTATAAATCTTTCAGGAGGCGTAGGTATTCCATATAAACCTGAAGATAAGCCAAATGACATTTTTGCCATTGGCGAAGGAGTTCGCAGAGCATTTGAAAAGATTTTAGTACCGGCGGGTATGGAAAATGTAAGGATCTTTACAGAACTTGGCAGGTACATGCTGGCACCGTATGGCTGCTTGGTTTCTACAGCTATACATGAAAAGCACACATATAAAGAATACATAGGACGTGATACGTGTGCTGCAGACC
>CALWWP010000014.1 GCA_944385275.1 uncultured Oscillospiraceae bacterium
AAAAACCGCACGGTCCCTTTACTTCTCCGCGAATTTCGCATACATTGGGTTTGACGAGCAGCTCGTCAAGAACTTCGTTGACTTTTTTCAGCGGTTCCCATGCCTCTTTCATGCCTTCGAAAAAGCCTTCTATCGGAAACTTATCCATATTTTCAAAGTAGTAATGGATATCTGTCACCATAAATATTTCCCCCTTATATTATGCAAGTCATTATACCATAAGAAAATCCTCAATGCCAGTATGTTTTTTAGGACAATCGTTTGCAACCGTACAGATGCTGTGCTATAATGTGATAAATATGCTTGCAATCTGTGGTTTTGCGGCAAATTAAGCGCAGGAAAAATTTTTTAACGTTGAAGGAGAAGAGACGGGGTGCGTTTTCGGGCGCATACCTCCTGCGAGACTGACGAGGTAACAGCATGAAATCTACTCCTAAAATCTCAAAAAAGCAGCGGAAAATCTTCGACTACATTTCCCAATGTATCGACGAGCGCGGATATCCCCCTTCCATACGTGAGATTGGAGAGTTTATGGGGCTGAAATCGCCTTCCACGGTGCATCTGCACCTCAATTCTCTGGAGCGTGCCGGCATGATAAGCCGCAGTCCGGGAAAAACGCGCGCCATCACAATAACCGCTCCTCCGGATCCGACCGGCGTACCGGTGCTCGGCACCGTCGCTGCCGGCGAGCCCATACTCGCTGTGGAAGACGCCCTTGGCTATATTCCATACGAAGTCGACAACGAAAATGGGGACTATTTCGCTCTTAAGATCCGCGGTGACTCTATGATAGACGTCGGCATATTGGACGGCGACATGGTCATCGTACGCCGTCAATCCTCTGCGGACAGCGGCGATATCGTAGTCGCCATGCTCGAAGACGAGGCCACCTGCAAACGCCTGTACAAGCGAGGACACGAGGTATGGCTGATACCCGAAAACCAAGATTACGATCCTATCGACGGCATACTTGCCACTATTTTAGGCAAAGTCACCGCCGTAATAAGAACTTATTAACGGCTTGGAGGTTTTATGTTTATCCGATTGAGAGAAACCTTGAATGCATACAAGCAGCGCGATCCCGCGGCCCGATCAAGTCTTGAGATATTCCTTCTCTATCCCGGCGTACACGCCGTGATCGGCTACCGGATTGCCCATTGGTTTTACAAAAAAAAGCTCCTGTTTCTGGCCCGCATGGTCTCCCAGTGGACTCGCTTCTGCACCGGTGTAGAGATACATCCGGGGGCGACCATAGGTAGGCGTCTGGTCATAGACCACGGCATGGGCATAGTCATAGGTGAGACAGCCGAAGTCGGCGACGATGTTCTCCTGTATCAGGGCGTAACTTTGGGAGGCACCGGCAAGGACAAGGGCAAGAGGCATCCAACTATAGGCAACAACGTCATGGTCGGATCTGGCGCCAAAGTCCTCGGTCCGTTCAAAGTCGGCGACAATTCCCGCATCGCCGCAAATGCTGTAGTCCTGAACGAGATACCGCCCGACAGCACCGCCGTCGGCGTCCCCGCGAAGGTCGTTCGCATAGCAGGGGAAAAAGTCAATTTTGCCGCCGAAGTGGATCAGATCCACATTACAGACCCGGTAAGCGTAGAGCTTCAGGCTCTCCGCCGCAGAGTTGAAGAACTTGAAAAACAGCTGGAGGCACAACACAAATGAAACTCTATAATTCTATGAGCAGAACAAAAGAGGAATTTAAAACTATAGAATCCGGAAAAGTCAAAATGTACGCCTGCGGCCCCACGGTTTATAATTTTATCCATGTGGGCAACGCACGGCCCATCATAATGTTTGACGTACTGCGCCGCTACCTTGAATTCTGTGGCTATGATGTCACTTTTGTACAGAATTTTACTGATATCGATGACAAGATAATCAACAGGGCCAACGAGGAGGGCATTTCTGCTTCCGAAGTTGCAGAGAAGTACATCGGCGAATATTTCAAAGACGCTCAGGGCCTTGGTGTCCGTCCGGCCACCGTGCATCCGCGCGCAACGGAAAATATAGACGGGATCATCTCCATGGTCTCAGACCTGATAGAAAAGGGCTATGCCTACGAGGTCAACGGGGACGTATATTACCGTACTCACCGCTTTCCTGAATATGGAAAGCTCTCACATCAGCCCCTTGCAGATTTGGAGTCCGGAGCTAGGATAGATATAAACGACAACAAGGAATCCCCTGTTGATTTCGCTCTCTGGAAGGCAGCAAAGCCCGGTGAGCCGTATTGGGATTCTCCTTGGGGAAAGGGCCGCCCCGGCTGGCATATCGAATGTTCCGTCATGTCAAACAGATATCTTGGCAAAACGATAGACATACACTGCGGTGGAGAAGACCTTGCTTTCCCGCACCATGAAAATGAAATAGCGCAGTCAGAGGCCGCGAACGGCTGCTGCTTCGTGCACTATTGGGTCCACAACGGTTTTATAAGCATAGACAACAAGAAAATGTCCAAATCCCTAGGCAATTTCTTTACCGTCCGCGAAGCTGCGGAAGCCTACGGATACGAGACTATAAGGCTTTTCATGCTCTCAGCGCACTACCGCAGCCCGCTGAATTACTCTGAAGAGTCCCTTTTGCAGGCTAAAAACGCCCTGCAGAGGCTGTACACCTCCGCCGAGAACCTGCAGTTTTTGATGCAGAACGGAGCCGAAGGAGAGATGACAGCCGATGAGCGCAACTTTATCGGCGGCCTGCACGTCTATAGGGATCGCTTCAAAGCCGCAATGGACGACGACTTCAATACCGCCGACGCATTATCAGTAGTTTTTGAACTCGTGCGCGAGCTGAACAGCGCCACTGTCTCTGAAAAGCATCCGACCCGCGAATTCGCCGGTGCATGCTTCTCTGCGCTCACCGAGCTCACCGACGTGCTCGGCCTGCTTTACAATTTGGAAAAGAACGACCTTGCCGGCGAAGTCGAAGCGCTCATTGCCGCCCGTGCAAACGCCCGCAAGGAAAAGAACTACGCCGAAGCCGACCGTATCCGCGACCAGCTCAAGGATATGGGCATTATTCTGGAAGATACTCCTCAGGGAGTAAAATGGAGGAAAGCGTAAAACGGTGCCGCAGGAGCTTCCTGCGGCACTTTTAAAGGATATTAACGATGAAACGAATTGTCTGTATTTTAATTGCCGTCATGCTCCTCCTGTCCGGCTGTTCAGAGGAAAAAAGCTCTGTCAACTTCATGGCTATGGACACCATTGTCACCTTCACCATATACGGCGACAGTAGCGGGGACGCCGCGTCCGCCGCGAAAGAAGAGCTTTTAAAATTGGACGAGCTCTTTTCGGCCTACAACGAGAAAAGCGAGATATACGCTCTTAATCACAATAGACAGGCCGCCGTATCCGAGCTTACGTCTGAACTCCTGAGCCAAGCTGTTTTTTACAGCGAGCTCACAGGCGGAGTTTTCTGCTACTCCATGCTGCCGCTTATGGATGCATGGGGCTTTTCCTCCGGAGAACTCACTATACCCTCCGCAGAAGAACTCGAAGTACTGCTTGAGCAATGCCATTCCCTGTCTATCTCCTTGTCCGGCTCCTCCGCTGAGCTTATCGGAGACGGCGGAGTCGATCTGGGCGGCATTGCAAAAGGCTATGCCGCTGTGCACATAGCCGAGCTTTTGAGCTCCATGGGCGTTACCTCCGCTGTTCTTTCCCTCGGCGGGAACGTCCAGACCATAGGTGTAAAACCCGACGGTTCCAAATGGCTTGTCGCGGTTCTTGACCCCAGCGACACAAACGCATATCTCGGCATGATAGAAAGTGAAGACGAGGCCATAGTCACTTCGGGCGCCTATCAGCGCTACTTTGAACAGGACGGCGTGCGCTATCACCACATAATCGACCCCGAGACAGGATGCCCCGCCGATTCCGGAGTGATATCCGCAACAGTGATCTGCGACAACGGCACGATGGCCGACGCCCTTTCCACCAGTCTGTTCATAATGGGTGTGGAAAAGTCCTCTGAATTCTGGCGTGAAACAGGCGGCTTTGATTTTATTCTCGTCTCGGAAGATGGCACTGTCTTTGTGACCGAGGGCATCGCAGACCGCTTTTCTCTCAGTGATCCAAACGCATATACACTCGAGGTCATATCGTGAAAATTTCAAATAAAATCTTAATTTTTTCATTTGTGACTGCCGTTGTTCTTGCCGTCGCCGCGGTGGTTTTTATACACAGCGCCGGCATCGGAGAAGGGATCGCCGTCATCTACCTGAAGGGCGAGGTAGTTGAAGAAATAGATCTCAACGCCGTGACAGAGAGCTACACTATAGACGTCGGAGATGGGAATACCGTACTTGTCGAACCCGGCCGGATCTCAATGCTCTCTGCCGACTGCCCCGATCAGCTGTGTGTCAAGAGGGGCGCCATTTCCGACAGTCTCTATCCGATAGTGTGTCTGCCAAACGAAGTGATGATACTCATCTCGGGCTCTACAGGCAGCGGACAGCAGCCGGACGCCATTGCAGGACGGTAACGAATATGAACACGAAAAAGTTGTCTTTGACGGCCATGCTGACAGCAGCCGCGCTTATAATATTTGTAGCTGAATCGCAGATCCCTCCCATAGTTCCAATCGTGGGCGTAAAGCTGGGGCTTGCAAATGTCATAACCCTTGTCGCCCTCTATCTGCTCTCCCCTCGCGAGGCCTTTTTCATTTCGATCATACGCATCGTGCTCGGGAGCATTTTTACAGGTCATCTCATGTCCTTTTTCTTCAGCCTCGCCGGCGGCTTGCTGTGCTACGCCGCGATGCTTTTCGCAAGCAAAATATTTTCTAAGCAGCAGATATGGGCAGTGAGCGTACTCGGAGCTATAGCCCACAACGCCGGCCAGCTCTGTGTCGCGCTCTTCATGCTTGGCCGTTCCGAAATACTCTGGTATTCGCCCGTGCTTTTGCTCTCTGCCCTTATAACAGGCGCATTTACAGGCGTCACCGCCCAGCTCGTCATACATCGATTCAACAAGGAGAAATAGAACATGCCTACATTTTCTGTCCTTATAAAACCGGCCTCATCCCTCTGCAACATGAAATGCCGCTACTGTTTCTACTGCGACGAAAGCTCAAAGCGCTCTGTTCCTTCCTATGGCATCATGTCGGAAACAACCGCAAAGCTACTTATAGACAGGGCGTTTTCCGAGATCTCACGCGGCGATACCGTGTCATTTGCCTTTCAGGGCGGCGAGCCTACGCTGGCCGGATACGATTTTTTTGATATGTTTACAAGCTACGTAGATAAAACGAAACCCGATAGGATAACCATTCGCTTCTCAATGCAGACAAACGGCCTGCTTTTGGACGAGCGCTTCTGTGAGCTGTTTAAAAAATTTAATTTTCTCATAGGGCTGTCGATAGACGGCTCAGAAAAATACCACGATTTCAACCGCATATCCCGTGACGGCGAGCCCACGTTCCGCCGCGTCCTTGCCGCGGCGAAGCTGCTGCAAAAGTATGGAATAGAATTCAATATACTGACCGTGGTCACTCAGCAGATAGCCAAACACCCAGAGCAGCTTTGGAATTTTTACAAAAAGAACAATTTTGAATATGTGCAGTTCATCCCCTGCCTAGATCCTCTGGACAGCAGCTCGCACGAGTCTTACAGCCTGTCACCTCGTACATACGGCAAGTTTCTCATTACTTTGTTCCAGATATGGTACCGCGAATTCATTGCCGGACGGTATACCAGCGTGCGCCTGTTTGACAACCTGATCAGCATGGCCGCCGGCTATCCGCCGGAGCTCTGCGGTATGCTGGGCTTCTGTCAGCCGCAGTATGTAGTCGAATCAGACGGCAGCGTATACCCCTGTGACTTCTACGCTTTGGACGATCAGCTCTGCGGGAATATAGCCGACAGTTCGTTTTCGGATATCTTTGCTTCCGATACCATGCAGGCCTTTCTGCGCAGGGAGGAGCCGGAAGGCTCGCTTTGCCTCTCCTGCGGAGCCTACCGCATATGCGGCGGAGGCTGCAAGCGCTACCGTTCCTTTTATTTTTCCGAGGCCGGGTACTGTCCGTACAGGGAATTTCTGTACGCCTGCCTGCCGGCTATCAAAGACGCCGGCGCCCGTCTGCCTCAGGCAGGTTCCTCGCGTTAGTACGCAAAAAAGCTGCATATCACAACGATATGCAGCTTTTAGTTTTACCTTATAAAATTCGTCGTTATCTTGGCTTCCATCTCCGGGAACTCTATGCCGGCCTTCTTTCCCTCTTCAATGCAGCGAATCATCCAAGTCATGTTGTTGGCCAGTGTGCGGAGCACCTGCATTCCCTCTTTGTCCTGTACTACTTCCTCCGGAGTATTGCCATGGACACTGTTCCAATAGCTCGAAGAAACTATCGGCATACAGGAAATGGAAAAGTACTTGTTTATTCTGTCAAAAGCGCTGCCCGCTCCTCCTCTGCGGCAGCTTACAACCGCGGCGCACGGCTTTCCGGCAAATGACTTTTTTGCATAAAACACGCGGTCGAGTGTAGAAGCCAGCCCGCCGCTTATATTCGCATAGTACACCGGAGAGCCTATTATCACGCCGTCGGAGTCTTCTATCTTCTTGATGCACTCGTTTACTCCGTCGCCTTCAAAAGCGCATCTGCCCTTTCCCTTGCAGGCTCCGCAGGCAATACAGCTCTGCGCTTTGGGATCTACTTGAAATATCTCCGTCTCCACACCGTTCTTCTGAAATTGCGCGGCAAGCTCGCACAGCGCAGTATAGGTGCAGCCGGCCTTGTGCGGACTTCCGTTTATGAGCAACACTTTCATAAAAAAACTCCTTTCTGTTTACATTATGAGCCTTTTCCATCAATAATTCAATAGATTATTGCCAAGCAAAATATAAAATGATATAAAAAGCTATGAGAATCGTGACGTTATAGCATATCGCATTTTAGGCGACAGCTGCTGCGGTTCTCCTGCACTTGAGAACAATTTTGCTTGGCTTGACCGTGCCGACGATCTGTTCTCTGAAAATTTTCCGTCTATCGATGTACTGATTAAGTAATATGCAAATTTCTGAGGTGTCATTGTAGGCTTCTGACTTTTGACCGGACCTGCATTTTAAAAACGCTGCAAAGCCAAGGTTTAATAGTGATAAGGTACTATTTAGCTTTGCGAGGGGCAGAGAACGGTGTGACCGCAATGGTCACGCCGTTTTTCTGCGTCCAAGGGTAGATTTCGCAACAACAG
>CALWWP010000015.1 GCA_944385275.1 uncultured Oscillospiraceae bacterium
AAACGAGCGTTATCCCAAACCATACGACAATTCCCTATAACGTCTTATCCAAGGACGAGGCAAACCGTGTGCTGTGCCTGTATCGTGTTTCCACGGACAAGCAAGTGGACTACAATGAAAATAACGAGCCGGACATCCCTTTGCAGAAAAAAGCCTGCCGGGAGTTTGCCGAGAGCATGGGCTGGAATATCGTCTATGAATTGCAGGAGGAGGGCGTTTCCGGCCATAAGGTACGCGCCGAAAACCGCGACAAAATCCAGCGCGTCAAGGAACTTGCCAAGCAAAAGAAGTTTGATATTCTTCTTGTGTTTTTGTTTGACCGAATTGGACGTATTGCGGATGAGACCCCCTTTGTCGTAGAGTGGCTTATCAATCACGGCATCCGTGTATGGAGCACCCAAGAGGGCGAGCAGAAGATTGAAAACCACACTGACCGGCTGATGAATTACATCCGTTTCTGGCAAGCCGACGGTGAGAGTCAAAAGACTTCTATCCGCACTGCAACCCGGCTGCATCAGATTACGGAAGATGGCCACTTTACCGGCGGCATCTGTCCCTACGGATATAAACTTGTCAAACTGGGCCGCAAGAACAAAAAGGGCGTGGAACTGAATGACCTCGCCATCAACGAGGACGAGGCACCTGTGGTGCGGATGATTTACGATAAGTATGTGGTGGAAGGCTACGGCCCCCAGCGGATAGCCAACTATCTCCGGGAAATCAATCTGAAGAACCGCAGCGGTAAGAACTGGCACCCCGCCACTATTCGCGGCATCCTCCGCAACCTGACCTACACGGGCGTACTGCGGAGCGGTGATAGTCGTTCTCCATTGATAAAGGAACTGCAAATTATTGACGAGGACACTTTCATGCGGGCACAAGAAATCTGCTACCAGCGGTCTACTGCTTTTGCGGACAAGCCCCGTATCCCGATGAACACAAGAGGAAACTCACTGCTTGCTGGCAACGTGTTTTGCGGCCACTGCGGAGCGCGGCTGTGCCTCACCACCAGCGGCAAGAGCCGCCCAAGAGCAGACGGCACCGACCCGGTGCGGGTGCGGTATGCCTGCCAAACCAAGACCCGGACGCATGAAAATTGTGACGGGCAAACCGGCTACACAGCGCATATCCTTGACGGGATGATAAACGATATTGTACATACGATTTTTCGCAAGGTAGGGCAGTTTTCGGAATCTGAAATCGTGCGGCGAGGCCAGAAAAAGAAAATAAGCGAAAAGCAGGCCATCGTCCGAAAATTACAGCGCGAGACGGCCAAAACAGAAAAAGACCTCCATAATCTGCGCAACGAGATTATGAAAGCCCTTGATGGGAGCAGTGCTTTTACGCCGGAACTTTTAGGCGGCATGATAAAAGAGCAGGAGGCCAAATACGCCGAACAGCAGACGGCGCTGGAGGCCGCGCAGAAAGAGGCCGAGAACACCGCATTAGCCATGCAGGAAATGTCCGCACAGTACAATCAGTTTGTAGAGTGGGCGTATGTCTACGACACGGCCAGTATGGAGACTCGGAAGATGATAGTCGCCCAACTCTTTGAGCGGATAGAGGTCTACCGGGACTACAAGCTGAAAATCAAGTTTACGATTTCTGTTGAGCAGTTTTTGCAGGGGCTTGATAACATAGCATGAGATGTGACGAGATACTTGCCAATAGCATTATTTTCGACACAACTCAACAACCGCGCACTGCGTGGCGGTATGGTTTGGGAGAGCGCTTGAATGGCATTCAAGAGGTCAGCGGTTCGATCCCGCTTATCTCCACCAAACTTTGGTGTACTGAGTATTCTTAGATAGCCTGCTTCGTATGAGGCAGGTTTTTTCATGCCTGTTCCCTTTTGGGAGCAGGCTTTTTATTTTTACAATGTCCAGCCCACCGCAGAACTTCTCAAAGTCGATATTTAAATCGATGATCCGCTCGTACAATCCCTTGGAATTTTCCTTTTCGCCGCTGTGCAGCGGGAGCAAAAAGCCTGAGATATCCGACGCTTATTCATGGTTTTTATACACTAACTAAAACGAGTAAACTACTTGACTTCCCGCCTTGCGGCTGATATGATATCCACATACAAATTGAATATTCCAATGATCTTTTTCTAAAGGAGGGATGTTATTGAAATGCTGACTGGCTAACAGAGATTCCCTGCTTGATCAGCCGCTCCAAATAAAAGATCCGCACCTGCCACAGGAACAAGCATTAGTAAGCGCCGCATTTGTGATACCCATTGGCAAAATAAATATTTTAACACAGGAGGAAACAATCACATGAGGAAACGCCTTTTGGCAATCCTTCTATCGCTGGCCTTGGTCGTGGGGATATTCCCCACCATGGTGCTGGCGACTGGAGGGTCGGATACATCCATCGACCTTGACACATTTATCCAATGGCTCAAGGCCTCCAGTTCCGTTAATAAGGGGAACTACGCAGTTGACGGCTCGGAGTATACTGACGCAGACGCCATTCAGGACGGCAAGCTCGTCGTTGAGTGGAGTCCTCTAAGCGGCTGTTTTGACACCCGAGAGGACCACGACTGCACGGCAGACAACAAAACCGCCACCGGCAACACACCTAATCGTCTTAACAGCGGATTGCTCCAGTTCCATATTTTGGACGGTGAGGCTGCCTCTGTCAGTGTAAAGAACGTCAAATTTATTTATGAGCCCGCTGAAGTTACCATTTGCGCCAACAGCGATTGGGCGGGAACATTTACCACTGAACAGGCCCCTGCCGGTCAGCTCTACTTCATGACCACAGGCGATGTTACATTTGAAAACTGCGAGTTTGACAAGGTTGTGCTGACCACTTTCAATACCACTGGTACAAGCACGGTCACGGACTGCAAGTTTGCTAACGTCTATAACAGCTACGCTATCAAGGATATCCGCGGTGAAAATGTCTCCGTAACCGGCACAGCGATTGAAAACTGCGGCGGCGGTATCATGGTCAGCCAGGTAAGTTCTGAGAAGCAAGTAAGCTCTGTCACAATTTCGAACAACATCTTCAAGGATGTTGACGTTTCCGGTACCGCCTCTGCTGACAAGGTCGGTACCCGTGCAATTATTCAGGTTGCAAGCAGCGGTAACTACTCCAGCACAGACTTTGATTTCGGCTCTGGTGAAACTGCGAACACCGCAACTGACTGCGGCCCCGTGATCCGTCAGCTGAACGACAGTGCAACCGCAAACGTCGAGGAGCAGAAAGCCGAGCTTGAAGCCCTTGGCAGCACTATGTACACGAGCGATTCCAAGTCTTCATACGCGGCGCAGACAAAGGACGGCCAAATGTATGAAGAGCTTTCCGACGC
This sequence comes from uncultured Oscillospiraceae bacterium, assembly GCA_944385275.1. GTDB lineage: Bacteria > Bacillota > Clostridia > Oscillospirales > Oscillospiraceae > CALWWP01. The sequence goes on from CALWWP010000015.1 coordinate 3,320, forward strand.
TATTGCGGCGGTCACCTCGTCCAACCCGCTGACATGGGTAAGCTCCTCCGAGTGGGATGAAACTACACCGGTGTATTACAACGGCACGTTCTATGAGACAATAGGCGAGCTCCTATATGATGCCAATCGTGGTGTTGGCGTAATCAATTCCCCTGACATTGAATCCGCCGTGATTTACTGCCGCCCGAATACTACGATCCCCACCGGAACGGCATCTCACCCCAGCTTTGTGACAAACACGACCATCTTCGGCAACGGAGCGACGTTGAGCAACTTCACAGAGTGGGATGTCGAGAACTACTATACCCTGACGAAAGATATCTCCATCAATATTTATGACCTGAACGGCGGAGCTTCCGTATGGAGCACAAGAAAGTCCGACTTTACAGTAACTGTTAACATGGAAAACTGCAAGGATGCGCACGAGGTACTGTTCAACTACGGATCCGGCAACGGCAAGGTTGATATTAATGTCACAAACTGTACGTTCCTTGAGAGCGGCGCAGCTCACGGCTGGCCTGTCTCCACCAACTGCCTCGGCTCTCTCTTTGTAGACGGCTGCACCTTCGACGGCGTAACTACCGGCGTTGTGGTAAACGTCAAGCAGCCATCTGAAAACGGGACGATGTACGTGACTGTGAAGGACAGCTCGTTCAACAACGTGACAGGTCAGGACAGCAACAAGGGTGCTCTGCGCGTTACCGGTAAAGAGGCGTGTGATATCACGCTAGCGATCGACGATGTCGAATTTACCGGTACTCATGCAGATCCCAGCGATATTACAATCGGCAACACGAGGGCTGACGAAAACCTCGGCAACGTCTCTTATACTATTACCAATACTTCTGGTTTAATGTGTGTCTACAAGCAGGACGAGACAGCAACAAAGGTAATGACCACGCTGGACGGCAGCAGCACTATTCCTTATACCGGCAGCAATGTCCCTGCCCCGCCGGTCTTTAATGAGGACAAGACCATTACAAATGTTACGCCGGATAATCTTCAGGATATCCTCGACGGAAAGTACGGCAGTATCGATGGTATGACTATCGAGCTTACTACCGGCAACTACGGCCAGATCGAGCTTGGCCGCGCCACTAAGTGGGCGGGCAGCAACACGGAATACCGCATCGGCAGCTTTACAGCCGACGAAATGACACTTGAGGATTTTGTCGCAGCGAAAAACGATACCTCGGTGTATACTCCCAGTCCCTATTACGTACGCTACATGAGCGACGTTACGCTTAAAGCGGCGGATGGCGCAGTTGTCAGCATTGCCGGCATTAAGGCGTCGAGCGGCCATGTCTATGGTACTGCTCAGAAGCCAGTCACAGATTATGTCCTCGATATCACGGATATCAAGGATAATAACAAAAGCTATTATCTGGCTCATAAATTTACCAATATCACCTTTGAGGACATTACATTTACGGCTAAGAGCGACATTAACACTTCATGCGCCGAAACTGTCATTGATGGTTTTACTTTCAATAACTGTGTATTCGACATCAACAACACCGCCAGATACAATCAAGCGATTCGGTTCTATGTTGAAGACACCTATGGTACGTTCAGCAACCTGAAAGTATACAACTGCGAATTCAATGAATGTTTCCAGGGCATTTATGCTGCTGATGCGAAAAATGTTTCTGTCAAAAACTGCGAATTTGATACGACCGACCACAATGCGATTCAGATCATGTCTCAGCATCCCCGTGATTTTGGAAATATTGTGATTTCAAATAATACGTTCAAGAACATCGGCGATCGGATCATCCGCTTTGGCGAAATCGCGGACGGAACCAAGATCACTATCATTGGCAATACCGCTACCAACAGTGGCGACGACAACAACGAGGTCATCAAGGCAACCAGCATTGCCGATGGCGTGAAAACTACCATTTACAGAAACGACTGGGGCGATGACGCGAAGATCGCCAATGATCAATTTGAGGATACTGAGGTTCCCGGCTCCGATTTCTCGGGATATTACATATCCACTCCAAGCAAGGTTGAGAACGGCAAGATTTCCATCAGTACCCGCTATGCTGATAATGGCGATACCGTGACCATCACCGCAAAACCGGACAGCGGCTATGTTCTCGATATTCTCACTGTCACCGACTCCAAGGGCAACAAACTGGCGCTGACAAAGGAGAGCGAGACGAAGTACGCCTTCACTATGCCAAGCAGCTCCGTGACAATCACGGCTGCCTTTTCCAAGCTTGACCACGCGGATATTTGCCCCAGTGCAATCTACACCGATGTGGATACAAACGCATGGTACCATGAGGCCATTGACTACGCCATTGAAAGCGGCCTTATGAACGGCGTAGGCGGCGGCCGCTTTGATCCCAGCGGCAATTTAAATCGCGCAATGATGGCGCAAATCCTCTGGAATCTTGATGGGGCTTCCGCCATGGGCAACAGCAGCTACAGCGATGTTGCCTCCGGGGCTTGGTACTATGACGCCGTAAGTTGGGCAAGCAGCACAGGTGTCGTTGGCGGCTATCCCGACGGCACATTTGGTCCCGAAAGGTCCATCACCCGTCAAGAAATGACTGTTATGCTCTACCGTTACGCCCAGTATACTGGCTGCGATACGACTGCCTCCGGTGACTTGACTCGTTTCACCGATGCTGGAGAGACTGCCAGCTGGGCAGAGGCGGCTATGCGTTGGGCTGTAGGCTCCGGCCTGCTCAGCGGCAAGGGCGACGGCATCCTTGACCCCGCCGGCACTGCTACCCGCGCGGAAGTAGCTCAGATTTTCATGAACTTCTGTGAGAATATAGCAAAGTAAACCTGCTATACAACACCCAAACAAGGAGGGCGCTACGTGTTGAGCGCCCTCCTTGTTTTCTGAAAATACATTAATACTCTTTTCGAGCCGCTGCATAAAAGAATCACACTGGTTATTAACAACTCGTCTATCTGTTTTATTTAGAAACACTGCCGCTTGACATTTGAGGCTTGCAAAAATATAATTAGCATTGTTGTCGTAAAAAGTCTTTGAAACAGAGTGTTATATTATTTTGATGAAATGTTTTTGCATGAATTTATATCTGAAATAAGCAAAGACACCACTGCGAATTTTTTATGCACAACATAGAATGTCTTAAAGCTCTATAAAATCTGCTCTTCAAATACAGGTAAAACAAGAAGGTGCGCACATGAACAAGATTTAGCTGCACAAAATCAATTACCTCGTCAAACGAATTGTATTTTTGTGCTTGGGCCTGATCATTATGGCATTTGGTGTTGCCTTTTCTATCAAAGCGGCACTGGGTACATCTCCTATTTCCAGTGTTCCCTACGTGACGTCTAGTATTTCCGGTCTGTCGGTAGGAACAACTACAATTATAATGAATTTTATATTTGTCTTGATTCAAATTGCTATTTTGCGGAAAAAATACGACTGGTTTCAGCTTTTGCAGTTTCCCGCCGCGATATTATTTGGCACTATGATCGATACAGCTGGGTATATTTTGCATGGAATTATATTTGCCAACTACCTCCAGCAGTGGCTGCTCTGCATTATAGGAATTTTCTTGGTCGCCCTTGGCGTAAGCGTAGAAGTGATGGCCAATCTAGTTACAACCGCTGGCGAAGGTGTTGTTTTGGCGATTTGTAAAGTCGCTCCCATAAAATTCAGCAATATGAAGGTCATTTTCGATGTAACCCTTGTCTGTATTTCAGTCCTGCTGTCTTTCCTATTTCTTGGGCATCTAGATGGTGTTCGGGAAGGCACAATAGCTGCTGCAATTTTTGTCGGTTTGATTACAAAGCAGACGAACAAAATGATGAATAAAGTAGAATCAATTTTCCTTAAATAACAAAAACTATGAAAACTTAGCGTTTTCATAGTTTTGTTTTACTTTCTATTGATCCAATATCTTACCATTTTGCATTTATTAAACGCAATTGTAATATTATACAACGAAGCCGAGGCATAGTACCTCGGCTTCTTTTTTTATTTATTCGATTCTTCTCCGCGACGTTCCATTACATACCCGCGGCGTTCAAGAAGCATTACGGGCCACACTCTCTTATCTGCAAACGGCTTAAAATCGGTTTTATCCGACGGCAGGTTATCTCCCAGATACCCGCAGTGATTCAGGTGGCTCGGCAATGTGATATCTATATCCCAGTGGCTCATCTCAAGGCACTGGTCTATAAATTTATCACGGCACTCAGGAGGTATGCCCTGTATCTTCATTCCCTCTATCGTGTCCATCTGTGCAACACCCAGCCCGCCATGCATAGCGCAGGTATATACTGTTCCATCTGTATCAGTATCTTCAAACCTGAAAGTGAGCGCGCCGGGAGTGTGCCCTGGAGTCTTGAGAGTATGTATTGTTATATTCCCCAGAGTAAAGCTGGCTTCATCTGTGTCTATTATAACATCGGGCTCATAATACCGCACTTTCATGTCCGGTATTACCTTTTTTACGCTTTCCGGGGGCACGACCTTCATCTGCCACTCTTCGCTTCCCATAAAAATCTTACAACCAGACGCATCCTTTATATCGGCGGAACATCCGTCATGATCGCCATGCCAGTGCGATATAAAATGCCATTTGATATCCTTGGTGTCAAATCCGGCCTTTTCTATGGCTGCAAACATTGCCTTGCTGAACTCCGGTGTTGGCGTATCGATAAGTATAAGTCCGTCTCCCGTGTCGATTAGATAATCTCCGCACCCTTTGCATCCGGCGACATGCCAGACATGAGGCGCGACTCTGAACGGGTCTAAAAGCTGGTCTTCATACTTTGGTTGGGTTCTCTCGCCCGGTCTAGGAGCCTTTGTATCTGGACGGACAAATTTAAGTTCTGACATTGATATACTCCTCCGTTACTTCGCAAAATACGCTATTTCATATGTGCTCTGATATGTATGTACATCTCCAAGTCCCGTATCGTACAGATTCTGTGGGAAATAGTACATGCTTCCAGTAGAATACCACGGAATAAGCAGCGCATTTTCACTGGAGAAGTTGTTGACTGCCTGCAGATATTCAGTAAGCTCTTCCTGTGTAGTTGCGGAAACCGCCTTGTCGAGAAGCGTGTCAAGCTCTTCAAAATTACCTATTATGTTTATGTATCTGGCTCTCTTTTCGCTGTGGTAAAGCCCGTTGTAGAATGTGACATAGTTATATGTACACGGTGACGAGCCTATAAATGTTACATCTACGTCGTTATCAGGATTGTTCTTCTGCTTTTCCGAATATGTCGCATTGTCTACATTGTAGATTGTGGCATTGATGCCAACAGCTTTTAAGAAAGACTCATAGCTTACTGCCATTTTTTCAAATGTAGCCCTTGACAATATTTTGACATCAAATCCGTTGGGATATCCAGCCTCAGTCAAAAGCTCCTTTGCTTTTTCCGGATTATAATCATATGGGTCGTACAGCTCATCTTCCTCCAAATACGCATATGACCCCGGTATAGCCATCTGATTCAATGTTGTGCCAGTATTTCCTACCAAGGCAACACGCGTACTGTCGCGGTCAAGGCAATATGTCATCGCCTGACGTACGCGCACATCATACAGCGGGCTTTCCTCATTATAGCTGTTTAAAATTATATAGAAAAGTCCAAGCAAAGTCGGAGTTTCCTCAAAGACGCTCTTAAACATATCGCCGTAGCTGTCCAACTGGTTTACAAGCACATTGTCGCTGGTATTGACTACATGAGCTTCTCCGTTCACCATAGCGGTGAGCTGAGTGGATATATCAGTAGACTGTACCATGGTTATAGAATCCAAATACGGCAGTCCTTCCTGCCAATAATTTTCATTGCGTTCAAATTTAATAGATGATCCGGGCAGATGCTCTACCTGGATAAATGGTCCTGTTCCAACAGCATTCGTAGCCGCCCAGTCCTCGCCGTTATCCAAAACAGCCTGCATGCTGTAGACGTGTATACCAGCATAACTCTCGATCCAGTTATTGCTGTAGTATTCGAAGGCTACTTTTACTGTGAGATCATCAACAGCTTCCCAGCCCACAGCATCGCAGAGGACAGATGACGAACCCGTATCTTTCATTACCTGAAGATTCCACATAAGCGCTTCCGCGTCAAGTTTACTGCCATCGTGGAAATATATCTCGTCGCGAAGCTTTATTGTAAGAGTAGGTCCCTCAGGATCCTCTATGAACTCTTCTACAAGGAAGCCATAGTAATTTCCTTCCTTGTCCATTTTCCCCAATGGTTCTACAGCAGGCTCGTAGGCCTTTACATCCGTCTTGTTCGGATACGCCGGAGCAAAACAGCTGACCGGCGTCCTTGTTACGAAAACGATAAGATCTCCTCCGTATTTGTCTTCCTCACTTGTTCCCGGATCTGTTTCGTTAGCTGGGGTTCCGTCAGGTACTGTCTGAGTTGGTGTCACACTGCTCGACGGCTCAGCATTTGGAGCGCATCCGATAGCAAGACTTATCAGCATACACACGATCAGCATAATGGATATAATTCTGATCCTCATTTCAAATCCTCTCTTTCAAAATCTTTTTATTTATAGTATAATTAACTAAACTACTATTTAATAGTACACTTCATTCTGCATATCTCTCAAACAAAAAATAGTTTAGCTGCCTTAATATAGATTAAACTGTGGTTTTCATATTTCGGAGGTTTTATATATCGTGTTTATACAAGATTGGATATATTTTGAAAAGGTGGCGCGCTGCGGAAGTATTTCTTCTGCGGCAGAAGAGCTTTACCGCACATATCAGGGAATACACAAGAGTATATCTAGACTTGAAAGTGAACTTGGGCATGAATTGTTCATGCGCGACGGTAACACTCTTACCCTTACCCCATTCGGCAAATATATGCTTGAGCACATGGTAGTTCCTCTCTTGGACTATTGGGCCGAAATAAACCGTGGCGGAGAAAATTTTGAAGAATATCGAAGCGGTATACTCAATATAGGGCTTTTTGAAAGGCCATCTGCTCTCTGTTCAGGCATTTTGCTTGTCATCGAAAAATACCAAGCCTTGCATCCGGACGTACAATTTAATATTGTTACGCAATCCCCGTCACATAACTACAAAAAACTCCTGTCCGAAGAACTGGACCTTGCGTTTTGTGTATCTCCTTTTTTCGACGACCGATTTGCAAGCGCCGTTACAATGGATGCTCAAGTATTCTGTTATGCAAAAGATGATTCCGCTTTTGCCTCACGTTCCAGTATTTCTTTAAAAGAACTTAAAGACATCCCAATAGGCGTACTTAAGCGTTCTGCCGCCAGTATAAAAGCCATAATCGACAACTCTTCCGAAATAAATCCAGAAAATGTTGTTTATTTCAACTCGGATCTTTCAGCTCAAACCATATTTGCCTCCGGCAGCATAGTGATACTTTCACCGCTTGTACAATCTGAGCCTCTTGCTAACTCCGTACTGCTTACCCTCGATCCCCCTCTGCGCTATAGAACAGGTTTCTACTACATAAAAAAACCGTCCCCAAAAAACTTCTGCTGGACTTTCTGAATTTCATGGATCAAGATATTCAGGGCGCTTCGTCGCATCCTCTTCGTCAAATGCTTTGACTGTCTATATGGACTGTGAAGAGGAAAATGCCATGGCGGAATTTAACGGCTCCATAATAGTACGCAACAATATTTTGGAAAATTTGACAAGCGATTTGTTGTATCCGATCTTTATAGGCTACGAAGAATCCACTGAACTCTAGGGCGTCATCGGGGCCGGTGGAAAAATTGATCCAATTATATACAATCACTCTTACGGAGGAGCAAGAAGTCCTTTGTCAGTCCATGGCAAATGACGAGGTTACTATGATAAATGCTCCTGAAAAGAAGGGGTACAAGTTTATCGGCTGGGTATGTGACAACAAGACCTACGATGAAGGTGAAGTAGTAGCGGTAACCGAAGACATGGAATTTGAAGCCCAGTGGTACTACATCATAAGTGGAACAGACGCGAACAGCGTCAACGTCGAGGAAAGCGCAAATGGAAGCATAGAAGTAAATCCGAAGAGGGCTTCCAGCGGCACGACCATAACGATAACCGTAAAGCCGGACAGCGAATATGAGCTTGGCAGCCTGATAGTTACTAACGAAAACGGCAGAAGCGTAGCTCTTGAGCAGGTAAGTGAAAACGAGTACACGTTCGAGATGCCTGAGGGCGGCGCATGGGTAGAAGCAAGCTTTGTAAAGAGTGCATACGAGCTTCCGTTCAAGGATGTAGCGATAGGAGACTGGTTCTATGAAGCAGTCAAGTATGTATACGACAATGGCTTGATGAACGGCATGAGCGCAGATACGTTTGGACCGAACACTAATCTGAGCCGCGGTATGATAGTAAAAGTACTGTACAATCTGGAAGGCGGCAAGGACACAGCGGGAAGCGAGAGCGTATTCAGCGATGTAAGCTCTGACGCATGGTATGCAGCAGCAGTAAACTGGGCAGCGGCAAATGGTATAGTAGAGGGTTATGAGAATGGCGAATTCAGACCCGAGCAAGACCTGACGCGTGCGGAGATGGCAGTAATACTGTATCGCTATGCTGAGTACAAAGGGTATGACATGAGTGCGAGCGGCTCTTTGAGCGCTTTTGCAGACAGCAGTGAAGTTCCGGCGTGGGCAGAAGCTGGGATGAGCTGGGCAGTAGGAATTGGAGTTATAAACGGAGTTGGAAACAACATGCTCAATCCTACAGGAACAGCACAGCGCGCTGAAGTAGCTCAGCTGCTTATGAACTACTGCGAACTTATAGTCAAATGATTGACAAAAAAATAAGAGGTGCGGCATATGCCGC
>CALWWP010000016.1 GCA_944385275.1 uncultured Oscillospiraceae bacterium
ACTCCGGAGGACAGCAGCAGGGTGGCTCGAATGACGGGCAGCAATACTATGATGCAGATTACGAAGTAGTCGACGACGATAAGAAATAATCTGTTTGCAGTATACGATCTATTAAAAATCCAAGGCAGGGAGGGAAGGCCAGATGAGCGGAGATTTTCCGCTCATCTGGCTGTGCATTGACTATGGCAGAACAAAAAAGAGATTACTACGAAGTCCTTGGTGTGAGTAGAGACTCCTCTGAGGCCGATATTAAAAAAGCCTATCGCCGCCTTGCGAAAGAAAACCATCCAGACCTGCATCCCGGCGATAAGGAGGCGGAAGCTCGATTCAAAGAGATCAATGAAGCTTACGAAGTGCTTTCCAATTCTGACAAACGCGCCAGATATGACCAGTTTGGCCATGCAGGCGTAGATCCTAATTTTGGCGCTGGCGGAGGTTACAGCGGTTTTACAGGCGGCGGCTTTGATTTTGACCTTGGAAGTATTTTTGATTCATTTTTCGGAGGTGCAGCAGGCGGAAACGCAGGTAATTACAATCCAAATGCTCCGCGCCGCGGCGACAATATACGCATCGCCCTTACGCTGACTTTTGAGGAAGCTGCATTTGGCTGTACAAAAAAGATAAAGGTCAGCCGCATGGAAACCTGTCCGGACTGCAATGGCAGCGGATGTGAGCATGGTACTACTGCAGAAATATGCAGCAACTGCAACGGCAGCGGTGTAGTCAGAACTCAGCAGCGCACCCCATTTGGCGTCATGTCTAGTACATCGCCTTGTCCGAAGTGCGGAGGGAAAGGCAAGATAATACACAGCCCATGCAAAACATGCCGTGGGAGCGGCAGGATAAAGCGCGAACGCACTATTTCTGCTAACATACCAGCCGGTATTGACGATGACCAAACTATCTCCCTGCGCGGTCAAGGCAACGCCGGTATAAACGGCGGACCGTCCGGCGATCTGTACATCACTGTTTCTATTAAAAAACACGAATATTTCACCCGTGAGGGCACTTCCGTATTCTACCGTATGCCTATCAGCTTTGTCGATGCCGCTCTCGGCGCCGAAGTAGAGGTTCCGACTTTAAACGGCAAGGTAAAATACAAAATACCTGAAGGCACTCAAAGTGAAACGACATTCCGTCTACGCGGAAGCGGGATACCGAATATGTACGGTTCTGGGCGAGGAGATCAGTTTGTCACGGTTTATGTTGAAACTCCGAAAAACCTTAGCAGTGAGCAAAAAGATATGCTCAGGCAGTTTGGAGAATCTCTATCTCACAAAAGCGATCCGTTTGCCGGAGGTATTTTCGGAAAACGTAAACGCAAATAGGCTTATATAAAAAACTCAATGCAGAGAATGTTGCCGGTGAATAAGGAAGTGTAAAGAACTTAATACATCTGTGGCATTGGCAATGTAGGATTATGGCATCAGTCGATAGATTGGTGCCTTTTTCCTTTTATCCGCACATTCAATTTTTAAAATACTCCTTGGGTCAAGGAGGTCAAGTCTTACGAAAAATACATACTACCTTGCACTTGATGAAAGTCAACGAAGTATGATTATCCATTCTCTAAACAACTTGAGAAACAGTTTAATTGAACAAGAAAATATACTGATGCTGTTGAATACATTCTCGTAAAATTACCGTGCAAAGAAAAAAATCGAAATTGTTTATACCGAGGGATGAAATATGATTCTAGAAATGAATGTGCAACATGAAAATTAAGGCGATTATTCTTTGCCTTGTGTAATAAACTAAAGCGTAAAACAACTTACATATCGGCGTGTGGGCAAACCTACACAGACGTTATCTGAAACGGTATTATCGAATCAGATATTGCAATCTACTCATATCGAAAAGGATTATTTGAATATCTTTCCGATATTGAAGATCAGGCTGAAAATATGTTTCAGCGCTTTGTAAAATCACTTGCTAAACAAGAAAATGCGACGGAAAAGATGAAAACTGCCGCTCCTATGTAATAGGTTCGGACAACAAATAATATCCTGAACCGTGCAGAAGAAATCGTAAACATGAAATTTTTAAATAAAAGGATACAGCCTACTGATAAATAACACTCTTTATAGGCTGTATTTTTTATTTTTTGCACTACTTAGCGAGCAGACTATTTGTAATCCGCAATCAGTAAATCTCGTTAAGAATACCCTAAGAACTGAAATGAGTAGATATTTTAAATAAGCATAACTAGTAGTTAGATATATTGAATGATTCATCTTTTCATGATATGCTTGTTTGCGGAGGTGCAGGTATGGAACTTCGTGTACTAAATTACTTTTTAGCAATTGCAAGAGAAGAAAATTTTACAAAAGCAGCACATCAGCTTCATGTTACACAACCAACATTATCACGGCAAATTGCTGATCTGGAGCAAGAACTTGGCGTCAAATTATTTGTTCGCAGCAATCATAATATCATCTTAACCGAGGACGGAATGATATTAAAGCGCCGTGCACAGGAAATTCTATCTTTAGCAGATAAAACAAAACGGGATTTTCTGCAAAAAGATGAAGCGCTATCAGGAACAATTTCAATTGGTAGCGGCGAGTTTCGCTCCACAGAATATCTGGCAAAAATCATTGCAGTGTTTCATAAAAAATATCCCAATATAAGATATGAGATATACAGCGGAAATGCAGGAAATATCCGCGATTATATAGAAAGAGGATTTTTAGATATCGGACTGATGTCGGAGCCCATTGATATGCGTAAATACAATTCTGTCAATATGCCACTTAAAGAGCAATGGGGGGTATTTGTTCAAAAAGATTCTCCGCTCTCCACAAAAGACAGTATAAGACCTGAGGATCTGAATGGAATGTCCATTGTCACTGCAACAGGTGACTTCAATCAAAGCCGTATCGGGAAATGGCTTGGCAGTTACAGAGAACAGGTGGAGATCGTAGCAACTACTAATTTACCTTATAACGAAGCAGTGTTAGCGAAAGAGAATATAGGTATAATGCTCAGTATAAATTTAAACTGTCGCTATGAAAATCTACGTTTTATCCCGCTAAACCCCATTTTAGAGGTTTCAACCGCTTTAGCATGGAAAAAAGATCAGATATTTTCTGCGACCACTTCCGCATTTATAGAATTTGCATGTCAATACCTTAAAGGCATTTCTAATAATAAATTATAAGTATTAGACATTTTAAACAGTTTAATTTACAATAAAGGTATTCCAAGACGGAGTGCCTTTATTTTTATTTGCGCTGAAAGGAGATTGAAATGACGATCAAAGAGGCAAGCGAACATTACAATATTCCGATTAAAATTTTAGAAGAGTATGAAAGCTGGGGACTATGCAGCGAGATAAAAAAGGTAATGGGCTCGTGGCAATACGACGATATCGATATCGAGAGGCTCAGCACCATTATGACACTACACGACATCGGATTTACCAATAAGGAGATAGAAAAATATATGCGTTTGCTTGTTGATGGAGTGTCTACCGAAGCAGAAAGGATAAAAATGCTGGAAACCAAAAGAGACGGAACTCTGGATGAAATTCATTTTAAGGAACGGCAATTAGATCGTCTAGACTATTTAAGATTTGAAATGAAACGTGACAAAAATCACATTTAAATTGGAGGCAGATACTATGAAAGAAAACATCTGTACATGATTAATACTATATCCTACCCCGCTGGTTGTTTTGGGAACTGTTGTAAACGGCAAATCCAATCATGTTATTAGTATGTCATTTGGAGATTATCAGTCACAGACGCCATTATAATAAACCTTTCCAAATCGCATTACTCCAATTAGGGTATTAAGGCAGGCAATAATCTGCTGGTAAATATTGTAAATAAGAGTATGCTCAAAAAAATCGGATTATATCGATTGTGTCAGCGGCAACACGACTGACAAATCAGAGGTATTTGCATATACACCGACGAAATAGGTACGCCGATTATTGACTAATCTCCTGTTGTCATAGAGTGTTTCGTTGATGATATTTATCACAAAACGGGTTTTAAAGCTTTATTTGTAAAATCAACACTGTACGCATAGAGAAAAGTGTGATGAGGAAAAACGGAAAAATTGAGCATACAAAACTAAAATCTGTTTTGTTTGAAATTCCGGCCTATCAATATTTACGTACAGGTTATGTAGTTGGTAATTGTATGAAACTCAATCAATCAAAATAAAAAGGGAGATTTTGAAAATGAAAAAAATATGCTCACTGATTATGCTTTTTTCTTTGCTGCTTACTTTTGTAGCTTGTAGCAATAATACGAATAATGAGGTTTCTTCCCCTACTACGCAGCAGTCAAGCGCTCCCAGTTTGGTACCCGCCGAAGAATCAAGCCATCCAAACGATTCTTCCACACCGACGGAAGCAGTCTCTAAATCATTAGTAGTCTATTTCTCTTGGTCGGGCAATACCGAAATTGTCGCCAAGTCTATTCAGAACCAAACAGATTCCGACATTTTTGAAATCATACCTGATACACCATACAGTGATGATTACGATACCGTTGTTGATTTGGCACATAAAGAACAACGAAACAATGCTCGTCCTGCAATTTCAGGTAGCATCGAAAATATTGATCAGTACGATGTAATCTATGTGGGTTTTCCCAACTGGTGGGGCGATATGCCAATGATTCTCTATAC
>CALWWP010000017.1 GCA_944385275.1 uncultured Oscillospiraceae bacterium
ATTTCAAAAACTATCATTGTAAAAAATAAGCTTATAAATCTGATTATTAAGGCGTAAAAATCTTGACATTATGGGTATTTTCTATTATAATAAATTATGTTATGTTAGGTAATTACCCCTACATGCCGGTTACTTAAAAGGCATTCTGGAGGGAGGGAAATATAGATGTCCGAAATTAGAGTCAAAGAAAATGAGTCTTTAGATAGTGCTCTAAAGAGATTTAAAAATAGCTGTGCAAAGGCTGGCGTACTTTCTGATCTTAGAAAAAAAGAGTATTATCAGAGCCCAAGCGTTAGACGCCGCAAGAAGTCTGAGGCCGCTAGAAAGAACAAGAAAAAATATCGTTAAAAAAGCAAAATCCGGACTGTTTTCAAACGGTCCGGATTTGTTTTTCCCATTTTTTAAGCTCTGAATAGTCTATAGCAACAGTATCTACGCCATAAGTTTCGCATAATTTAAGTTTTTGCTGAAAACTTTTCATATCGTCAAAGAGTACAAAATGCCTTTCTCCGCCATTTGAAAAACTAAAATAATTCATACTTAAAGATTCTGAGAAAAAACACGATGGAGCATATTTGGCCCGTAAAGACACAAGATTTTCAAGAGTAAGCATAGTGCAACCGTGTGCAGGAAGGCAGTCATAAGCCCTTGGAACAGCGTACAGTATTGTGTTTTGACTATTAAAGTGGTTTAATGCGCGTCTTAAACATGTTTGAAAATTTTCGGGTCCTACAGTTGACGGCATGGCAGTTATTTGTCCGCCGCGCCCAAAATAACACGACTCAGTAAGGTAAATTGGAATTCCAAATATCTCGGCATTTGTGATCAATTTATTTGCAGCCGTGTAAAGTGTAGGGGATAGTTGTGAAATTTCCAAAATGATTCCATCGAAGCTGCGGAATTTGTATTCCCTAAATACCTCTGTTACAAGTGCATCCGGATTATCGCTTCCATTATAATCCACACTTGCTATGTGCATATAGCCCTTAATATCATCCAAGTCTGTACGGCGTTTATAGAGATGGCATCCGGCGCCTATTCTATACAGAGGCAGAACTACCGGCAAGCCTTGAGCCGCGGCTTCTTTAGCACAATTTATATCGGAAAATAATATGCGTTTTATGTTATCCACGTATCCTTTCCGTATGGACTTTGGAGCTTGGAAATGTTATAATAACAATATACAGTTGTCATTTGTGACTTGCTCCGTTTTATTGTATTTATCAAAAAGAAGAAGTATGATTGGAGAATATGTAATGCCTTTCTCGCTTGTTCCAGACATAAGTGTGGATAAAATCACTCAGCTTTCCGTACAGGAGTTTTTGCATAGGGGTATAAGTCTTGTAATGATGGATCTAGATAATACACTTGCAACGTACGCTGGTGAAGGGCCTTCAGATGAATTGCGTAAATGGAAATACAAAATAGAAAAAGCCGGCATTCAACTTTTTATTCTATCTAACACCAAGACAGATCGTCCTCAAAAATTTTCAGAAGATTTGGGAGTAAGAAGCGTTAACAGAGCCAAAAAGCCATTTGGTACCGTCGCAAAACAGGTCATGGAATCGTATGGACGTACGCCACAGCAAACCGCAATTATTGGAGATCAGATATTCACCGATGTCTTGTGCGCAAACTGGAATGGTTTTACTTCTATTGTTGTAAAGCCTATAAAGCTCAGCAATGTCTTGAGGGCACTTAGGTACTGTTTAGAGCTTCCGATAAGAGCATTATGTCATACTACGATAAAAGGAGAAAAATAATGGACAATTTTCATGCAATACAAAAGAAAATACTCGATAATGGATTAGACGCCATACTAATTTCCAGCCGTCCAAACAGACGCTATGTTTCCGGATTTTCATCTAGCGCAGGTGCTTTAGTTATAACTGCAGATAAAGCTTATTTTTTTACCGATTCTCGCTATATAGAAGCCGCATCAGCTTCTGTCAAAGGCGCAGTTGTGCGGATGACGGATGTGAAGCACAGTCAAAATGACTTGATTTCAGAAGTGCTTTCCGCCAGCGGAGTACAAAAGCTTGGTATAGAAGAAAAAGCTGTATCATTTGAAGAGTATTTGCAAATGAAAAAGGCATTTTCAGTAGAACTTGTCCCGGCTCAGCAAATACTTACGGACCTTCGCTCTGTAAAAACAGAAGAAGAAGTGAAAAATATGATAGCTGCACAGCGGATTGCAGAAAAAGCTTTTGAAGATATACTTAAGTTTATAAAGCCGGGAGTTAAGGAACGCGAAATCGCGGCTGAACTAAACTATAAAATGATGTGCTACGGCGCAGACAGCAATTCATTTTCGACGATTGCCATAACAGGGAAGAAGACAAGTATGCCGCACGGTGTTCCAAGTGATGAAAAAGTCGCCGCCGGTGATTTTGTAACTATGGATTTTGGGGCGCAGTTAAACGGCTATTGTTCTGATATGACTCGTACCGTTGCCGTAGATCACGTAACAGACGAGATGAAAAAAGTCTACAACATCGTTCTGGAAGCTCAGTTGGCAGGCATCGCAGCTGCTAAAGCTGGAGTTAGCGGCAGGGAGATCGACGGCGCTGCTCGTCAGGTTATCAGTGACGCGGGTTACGGAGAATGCTTCGGACACAGCTTTGGACACAGTTTAGGTCTTGAAATACATGAGGAGCCAAATGCGTCGCCTTCAAACGATAAGCCAATGCCGGCAGGCGCTGTAATATCTGCTGAGCCGGGTATATATATACCCGGGCAGTTCGGAGTGCGTATAGAGGACGTAATAGTTTTGAATGAAACCGGCTGCAAGAATATCACAAATTCACCGAAAGAACTCATAGTCTTGTGAATTTTGTGTTTTCCCGCAGTAAAATGTGCATATTGTTCTTGCAAAACTATTTTTTATGATATAAAATACTTTAGTAAAAGCGGATAATTATTGACTTAGGAGGATCATATATGATTTCAGCAAGTGATTTCAGAAATGGCGTCACCTTTGATATGAACGGAAACGTAATGCAGGTTATAGAGTTTCAGCATGTAAAGCCCGGAAAAGGCGCTGCATTTGTACGTACAAAGATGAAAAACGTTATTACCGGTGCCGTGACCGAAACTACATTCAGCCCCACTGATAAATTTGAAAATGCCTATATTGAGCGCAAGGACATGGAATACAGCTACAATGACGGAGATCTGTATTATTTTATGGATATGGAGACTTATGAGCTGGTACCTATCGATTCACATCTGCTCAACGACAACTTTAAGTTTGTCAAGGAGAATATGTCGTGCAAAGTCATGTCCTACAAGGGGAATGTTTTTGGAGTAGAGCCGCCTAATTTTGTAGAGCTTGAAGTAACTGAAACAGATCCCGGCTTTAAAGGCGATACCGCCACAAATGTTACCAAACCAGCCATTTTAGAGACCGGCGCCGAAGTCAAGGTTCCTCTGTTTATCAATATAGGGGACAAGATCAAGATAGATACAAGAACCGGTGAATACCTTGAAAGAGCTAAAGGCTGAGTTTTGATTTAGGAGGTTTGTCTAATGACCGTATCCGAAAAGGCTGCATACTTAAAAGGACTCTACGAGGGAATGAAAATAGACAGCAGCACCAATGAAGGAAAATTGTTTGCCGAAATAATAGATGTTATAGGAGATATCGCTTCTGAAATAGGGGATATTGAAGAAAACTCCCTTGCCATCGGTGATGAACTTGATCAGTTAAGTGAAGATCTCGCCGATATTGAAGACATCATTTACGAAGATGAGGCAGAAGAAGACGACGAAGAGGATGACGACGATTATTACGGAGACGATGATGATCCTGTCTTTTTCTCTGTGACTTGTCCGGCATGCAACAAAGAAATAACTGTTGACGAGGACGTCTTAAATCTCGGTGCAATCGACTGCCCCAATTGCGGTCAGCGCATGGAATTCGAGTTTGACGAAGACGACGATTCAGAAAACGAAGAAGAATAAGCTTAAATTTAAAAAATACACCTTTCATATGAAAGGTGTATTTTTCTATTCATTTTCGTTGAGGATCTCGTCTAAAATTTTACGATCTTGTTTGTCGGCTGGTTTGAACTCAGCAAACATATCTGGCCTTCGCAGCATAGTCCTTTTTATAGACTCTTTGCGTCTCCACTTGGCAATATTGGCATGATGTCCGGACAGCAGTATCTCAGGAACTCTGCGGCCATTCCATATTTCTGGCCTTGAATACTGCGGATATTCCAAAAGACCGTCCCAGTGGCTTTCATCTGTAAAACACGATTCATCAGCTAATACCCCGGGAACTAACCTGCAAACCGCATCGGCTACAGCAACAGCGGGTATTTCACCGCCGCTGAGTACAAAATCACCAAGAGAAATCTCCTCATCGACACATTCGTCTATAAAGCGCTGATCAACACCTTCATAATGCCCACAAACCAAAATAAAATTTTTCATGGTACTCAGGCGCTTTGCGTCTTCCTGCACAAACGTGTGGCCTTGAGGAGACATAAAAATAGTGTGCAGTCTTCCGCCTCGAAGCTCGCAAATATGTTCCCAGCAGGAATAAAGCGGCTGAGCCTGCATGATCATGCCAAATCCGCCGCCATATGGATAGTCGTCTACCTGCATCTGCTTATTAGTTGTATAATCCCTAATCTGATGAGCCTGTATATGTATGAGACCATTGTTTTGAGCTCTGCCGATAATACTTTCGCCTAGCATAGACAAAACCATGTTTGGGAAAAGAGTCATTATGTCAATCTGCATAACCTACATACCCTCTATCAAGTGAACATAAACAGTTTCCAAATCAAAATCTATCTTTTTTATAAATTCCGGCACATTGGGAACTAAATGTTCGGATTTTCCATTTATCATAAAAATATTTCCGGACGGCAGATCTAAAACGTCATCAAGCGTTCCTATTAAATCGCCGGAATCATTGTCAACGACAGAAAACCCCAAAATATCTTGTATAAACCAACTTCCCTCGGGAAGTTTTGCGTCATCTCGATCAATGAAAATAACTTTATTTTTATACTTTACAGCCTCATCCAGCGTACAGATATCGCCGAACTGTATGTAGACAAAGTCTTTATATACTTTGGAGGATACCACTTTATGTTCAACACTGTCGATATAAAATGAACCAAATTGCAAAAGGGAAGAGGGCGAATCCGCCCATGGCTCTACTTTAAGTTCCCCGTGTACTCCGCGAGTGTTTATAATTCTTCCTGTTTCTAAATATTTTTTTTTCATAATACTACAACCTTTTAGGTGTAAATGAGATTGCGTGGGTTTTAGCCCACGCAATCTGTCAGTCAATCCATAATTTCAACAGAAACTTTTTTACCGGAGTGCTGTGCTACGGACTTCATAATTGTCCGAATTTCCTTTGCGACGCGACCTTGCCTTCCGATCACCTTGCCCATATCACTGGGTGCGACACGGAGCTCAAAAATAGTTTCTGTGTCGGTTTGTTTTTCTGTAACTGTTACCGCATCAGGATTTTCAACAAGGTTTTGTGCAATATACAGTAAAAGTTCATTCATCGCAATAACTCCTAAAGAACGCCGGCTTTTTTAAGCAGAGATTTAACCGTATCAGTTGGTTGAGCGCCATTTTTTATCCAACTGAGAGCTTTCTCACCGTCAATCTTGATTTCTGCTGGATCTGTAAGAGGATTGTAAGTACCAATTTCCTCGATACATCTGCCATCACGAGAGAAGTGAGAATCAGCAACTACGATTCTATAAAAAGGATTTTTCTTTGCACCCATCCTGCGCAGTCTGATCTTGACCATTATAAAGTTCACCTCCATAATACATGTTGTATGGAAAATGTCTTGCGACATCTACACATCAAAAACCAAATAATCCCTTTTTCTTCTTCAGACGCTTTTTACCCATGCCGGAAAATTGTTTTGCCATGCTTTGCATCATATCAAATTGCTTTAACAGGCGGTTTATCTCTACAACACTTGTACCGCTTCCTGCTGCAATTCTCTTTTTTCGGCTGCTGTTCAAAATAGATGGATTATTCCTTTCCGCTAGTGTCATAGACAATATTATAGCTTCTGTATGGGCAAGCTGTTTTTCATCTATCTTGGCATTTTTGAGTGCTTTGGAATCTATACCGGGCATTCCCGGAAGCATTCCAGCTATATCCGACATTGAACCCATAGATTTCAATGATACCAGCTGATCATAAAAGTCAGTGAGCGTAAAGCGGTTCGACATGAGCTTCTCGGCAAGTTCCATAGATTTTTTTTCATCAAGGCTCTGCTCTGCTTTTTCAATGAGGGTGAGAATATCGCCCATACCTAAAATGCGAGAAGCCATGCGGTCAGGATGGAAAACTTCTATACCATCCAACTTTTCACCGATTCCCGCATATTTAATCGGTTTTCCTGTTATAGCTTTTACAGAAAGCGCGGCTCCGCCTCTTGCATCACCATCAAGTTTTGTGAGAAACACTCCGTCGATCGAAAGCGCTTCGTCAAAAGCCGACGCTGCATTGACAGCGTCCTGACCAGTCATTGCATCGACCACAAGGAGTATTTCATCCGGGCTGACCGCCGACTTGATATTTTTCAGCTCATCCATTAGCTTTTCATCTATGTGAAGACGTCCGGCAGTGTCTAAGAATACCATATCATTTCCATGTTTCTTTGCGTGTTCAACTGCCGCTTTAGCAATAGTTACTGGATCCGCTGCACCCATCTGAAATACTGGAACATCGACCTGCGCTCCAACAGTTTCCAGCTGTTTGATAGCCGCGGGACGATAGACGTCACACGCTACAAGCAGCGGACGATGTCCTGATTTTTTCATCAAGGCCGCTAGTTTTGCACCGTTTGTAGTTTTACCTGCGCCCTGCAGTCCGACAAGCATAACCACTGTCGGAGGATGAGAAGAGATGTTGAGCTTTGCGGCCTCACTTCCCATTATAGAAATGAGCTCTTCATTTACGATCTTAATTACCATCTGAGCTGGCGTCAGACTTTCAAGTACTTCAGTTCCCGTAGCTCGATCACTTACACGTGAAACAAAATCTTTTACTACTTTATAACTTACGTCCGCTTCCAATAGTGCAAGACGTACTTCTCGCATTGCTTCTTTGACATCTGCCGGCGTTAGTCTGCCTTTGCTACGAAGTTTTTTAAATGCAGATGATAATTTTTCCGAAAGGCTCTCAAATGCCATGAGTTCCTCCAATCATAGTTCTATATCTCGAAGCTTGTTTTTCATATTTTCTATCAATTCAGATAATTCCACACTGTGTAGCTGCTCGTGATTTAAAACAGTGACAAGATCCAAATCATTTTGTATCTCTGAAACAACAGCTCTTCTCTTCAAATATCGTTCGGCAACACCTGTTTTTTCTTCAAGCTCACATAGGTACTTTTCAGTACGCATCAGCAGGTCGCGAACTGCCTGACGGCTTATGCCGTTTTCCTCCGCTATTTCTGACAACGACAAATTCTCGTTGTAATACAGATCAAAGCAATCACGTTGTTTTTGAGTCAATAGATCACTAAAAAAATCCAGCAAAATCGACATCTTTAAAGTCTTGTCCATGCAGTTACCTCCGCTGCAGATCTTGCAGCATGTAAAGTAATATTACATTACACCGGAACATTTGTCAAGAAGATCTTTAGTATAAAAGTTATTTCTTTTAATTGACATATTAGGCGCTTTTGCATAATTTTTTGCTGTTGTGGAAAAAATATCCCGACTATAACTTGGGAGAAAAGAACATGATTAAGCAATTTTATGTGAACAACGATAAGTTGAAAAAGTATGCTGAAAACGTAGCTAAATCAATAGATATCCATCATACAGGTAAATCTTCAAAAACGGCAGATAATTTGCGTGAAAAACTTGTTCTGCTTTACGGCAACTGTAAAAAGCTTTCACAGTATGGAAGCGAGTATGCCATTCTTCCCGCGGAACTTGAATGGTTGCTTGACAACCGCTATTTGGCTGAACGCGAAGGAAAATCCGCTCTTATCGATATCCGACGCAGTGCGTCGCTTGGAATTTTAAAAAATGGGAAGCCGGCCGTTTTAGAAGCGGCAGAGGCTTTAGTGCGTGCTGGTGATGATTCTATTACTTCCGAGCGTGTAAAATTATTTTTAGAAGGATTTCAAAACGGCATGTTGCTTAGAGAAAGCGAGCTTGGCCTATTCATTTCCTGCCTGAAAATAGCGTTGGTGTCTTCGCTTGCCGATAAGAGTACAGAGCTACTGCGGCTATATAAAAACGAATGTGAAACAGAAAGCGCCAGACCATTAAACGACACAACCAGAGCTTATCATTCGGAGTATACTGGGCAGCTAAAAAAAATATTTGATTCCCTGCGGCTCGTATATTCTCAAGACTGGTCCGAACTGCTGGAAGATGTAAATTGTATTGAACAGCTTTTTAGGTCAGATCCATCGGGGATATATACAAAAATGGATCACGAAAGCCGCGCCGCATATAGATGGAAGCTGTTTGTTTTATCTCGCCGTTATGGTATTACGGAGTTTGAAGCTGCCAAGCGCATACTAGAGCTGGCAAGCAGTCATTCCGGAGTTCAATCTCACATCGGATACTATTTACGCGAAGACCCGCTTGGACTTGGCAAACACAAAAGAAGCGAGACCATATATGCCGCTTTTATTTTGCTCCCATCTCTCTTTCTCTCACTGCTTCTTTCGTTTGCTGTACAGCAGCCCGCCGTTGCAGTACTATCATTTTTACCCTTTTGGGAAATTATAAAAAACACCGTAGATTTTACAATAGCTAAATGTACTCCTCCAGATCGTATCCCAATGCTGGATCTGTCCAAAGGTATCCCCGAAGAAGGGAAAACTCTCTGCGTAATATCAACTCTTCTGACAAGTAAAAGCAACGCAGAGGCAATAGTAGATCTTTTGGAAGAATATAAGCTTGCAAATAGAAACGGAGGAGACAATCTGCTGTTTGGCATCCTTGCAGATTTGCCTGAATCAAAAAGCCTTGACATAGATGCTTCTGGCATCCGACAAGCTCAAACTATGATAGATGAACTCAACAGCAGGTATTCTGAAGAGTTTTATCTATTTGGAAGAGATCGCATATACAGAGACTGCGATGGTGTGTATATGGGTTGGGAACGTAAACGCGGAGCAATATTGGAATTGATGTATATGCTGCGCGGACACAGCTCCAACATATATATTTTATCTGGAAACAAAAGTCGACTTAAAAATATTCAGTATCTTATCACTTTAGATGCAGATACTCGTCTAAACATAGGAACTGCATCAGAAATGGTAGGAGCTATGATGCATCCTCTCAATCGTCCCGAAATAGATTCAACGCGCCGCATAGTAAAACGCGGATATGGCTTGCTCCAGCCCCGAATCTCTGTTGATCTAAATTCTGCTAACAAATCCAATTTTACGCGTTTTTTTGCTGGGCAAGGCGGCGTGGACCCATACGGCAGCCATGTGAGCGATATATATCAAGATGTATTTGGAGAGGGTATTTACACAGGAAAAGGAATTATAGATATCGATGCATATCTGACTTGTTTATACGAACGCTTTCCTGAAAACCAAATACTATCTCACGATCTTCTGGAGGGCTGCTATTTGCACGCCGGATATCTCAGCTGCGTAGAGCTGACCGACGGCTTTCCATCACAAGTTCGCTCGTATTTTGAACGTATGCACCGCTGGATTCGAGGCGATTGGCAAATAATAAGCTGGCTCACTAGAAACGTTCGCGATCAAAATAAGACCAAGGTCAAAAATCCGCTTAAACCTCTGCATAAGTGGAAAATATTTGATAATTTACGCCGCAGTTTGCTTCCGGCAGTATATTTGGCGGCCATTGCACTTGCGGTCTTTACATGGCAAAGCACATGGATAGCTGCGGCTGCCGTATGTCTGCTGTCCATAGTTTCAAGTCAGCTAGTCTCGGCTATCAGCGCAGTTTTTAGGCAGGGGAGTGCTCACCGTGCACGTTATCATGCCACAGTCGTTCACGGATTCTCCGGCGGTCTCATACAGAGCATTATTCAGCTTATTTTGCTGCCGCATCAGGCTTGGATATGTTTGAATGCTGTTACAGCCGCCTGCTGGCGAATGCTTATTAGCAAAAGAAAGCTTTTACAGTGGACAACAGCAAAAGAGGCGGAGAAAAAGAAAGGCGGCGTTTTCAGCTATATAAAGGCAATGTGGTTTTCTGTCGGCTTTGGAGCACTTGTTCTTGTTTTTTCTATCCATCCTCTTGGAAAGGCGCTTGGATTGATTTGGCTGCTTGCTCCTCTCTTTGCATATGATCTAAGCAGACAGTTATCTGAAAATCCTGCTTTGGAAGAGCGTGACAAATGCATGCTCTCAAACTGTGCAGGTGATATCTGGCGCTATTTTGAAACTTTTATTGGTCCCGATGACAACTGGCTTCCTCCTGACAATTGGCAGGAGCAACCCAGTGTTGGGATTGCGCACAGAACCTCTCCAACTAATATTGGCCTTGCTCTGCTCTCCGCGGTGTCAGCAATAGATCTCAAACTCTGTACAGCAGAAAAAGGTATTTCAATCATCAAAAATATTCTTGAGTCTATCATGCGCTTATCTAAATGGAATGGACATCTCTACAACTGGTATGATACCCGCAGTACGCTACCTCTTAATCCCCGTTATGTATCTACCGTTGACAGCGGAAATTTTGCCGGCTGCCTAATAGTATTGAATGAGGCCCTAAAAGAGTTCCCTGAAACAGAAGGCATGCGGGAATGTATAGATAAATTGCTGGAGGATATGGATTTTCGCCTGTTATATGATGAGCACCGCAAGCTCTT
>CALWWP010000018.1 GCA_944385275.1 uncultured Oscillospiraceae bacterium
GATTAAAACGAAAAAACAGAGAGAAATTTTACTTCTCTCTGTTTTTTTGTTTTTTGTGGCATCCATAACAGCCATCGCATTCCCCGCCGCAGGACATAGTCTTCTTTCTAACAGAAAATACTGCGGCGGCAATGACGCAGACTGCTATTACCGCTAATATTATGTAATCTGCAACACCCATCTTCAATGCTCCCAAATTACAAAATCAATGTACCGACCGAGTAAACCACAAAAGCAGCTATCCACGCAATCACGCATTGAAATACGACTACTCCAACAGTCTGCAGTACCGAGCCCAGTTCGCGGCGTATTGTAGCAACCGCTGCTACGCACGGCGTGTACAAAAGTGTAAATACCAAAAAACTCATAGCTGACAGCGGCGTAAACAGGCTTCCTAAAGCCAAACTCAACTCAGATACAGAAGTTCCCATTAGCACTCCCAATGTGCTGACAACTGCTTCTTTAGCTGCAAATCCAGAAATCAGTGACGTGGCGATCCGCCAATCGTCAAAGTTCATGGGCTTAAATACCGGTGCTATAATTCGTCCTATATGTGAAAGAAGGCTGTCTGCGCTGTCTGTTACGATATATAATCTGGCGTCAAACGTCTGTAAAAACCATATTATCACGGTCGCAACAAAGATAATCGTAAAGGCTCTCTGCAAGAAATCTTTTGCTTTATCCCACATCAGCAATCCCACGCTCTTTGTCGAAGGCAATCTATAGTTGGGAAGTTCCATCACAAACGGCACCGGATTACCCCTAAACATGGTCTTATTAAGTATCAACGCCGATATCATCGCGAGAAGTATGCCAAAAACATACAGCCCTGACATCACAAACACCGAGTACTCGGCAAAAAATGCCGCTGAAAACACCGCGTATATTGGAATCTTTGCACTACAGCTCATAAACGGGGTCAGTAATATTGTCATCTTCCGATCTCGTTCGGAAGACAGAGTCCTTGTTGCCATAATGGCCGGAACTGAACAGCCAAATCCTATGAGTACTGGAACAACACTGCGTCCAGAAAGGCCGATCTTTCTAAGAAGCTTATCCATGACAAATGCTATTCTAGCCATATAACCCGTGTCTTCCAAAATAGACAGGAAAAAGAAAAGCGTAACGATTATAGGCAGGAAACTCAAAACGCTTCCAACTCCAGCAAAGATGCCGTCTATTATCAAGCTGTATACCACTTCATTAATACCATAATCAGTCAGTATCCTGCCAGTGATATCTGTCAACGCATCAATGCCCGCCGACAGCAAATCACTTAAAAATGAACCTATTACACCAAATGTAAGCCAAAATATGCAGACCATTATCCCTATAAAAATAGGTATTGCAAAGTATTTATGGGTAAGTATCCCGTCTAATTTCTGACTTCTCAGATATTCTTTGCTCTCTCTGCACTTTACAACCGCTTCTGCACAGACATTTTCGATAAATGTATACCTCATATCGGCCAATGCAGCATTTCTGTCCATGCCGGATTCGGTTTCCATTTCTACTATGCTGTGCTCTATCATTTCCAGCTCATTCTCGTCTAATTTTAGACGCTTAGTTATATCTTGGTCTCCCTCTATGACCTTAGTAGCGCAGAATCTGGCCGATATGCCAAGTTCATCGGCATGATCTTCAATCAAATGAGATACA
This sequence comes from uncultured Oscillospiraceae bacterium, assembly GCA_944385275.1. GTDB lineage: Bacteria > Bacillota > Clostridia > Oscillospirales > Oscillospiraceae > CALWWP01. The sequence continues at coordinate 1,660 of CALWWP010000018.1, forward strand.
GCGTGGATACAACGGTGTACCGGACCTGCATCGCAAAAGTCCAATACCTCCGGCAAAGATTTTCCCTTGGCTGTCTTCAGCAAACTGTTCACAAGATCCGATATTCCTTCATTTTTCGCTGCGCTAATAGGTATTACTGGAACTCCAAGCAATTTTGATATTTTAGGAATATCTACCGACCCGCCATTTTTATAGACCTCATCCATCATGTTCAATCCTATGACCATGGGTATCCTAAGCTCTAAAAGCTGAAGCGTGAGGTATAAATTGCGTTCAATATTAGTTGCGTCGACAATATTTATAATAGCATCCGGTTTCTGATTTAATATAAAATCTCTCGTTACTATCTCTTCGCTGGTGTAAGGTCTTATAGAATATATACCAGGCAGGTCTACAACCGAACAATCCTTTGTATTTTTTATTTCTCCCATCTTCTGATCGACAGTAACACCCGGAAAATTGCCGACATGCTGATTTGCACCAGTAAGACAATTAAAAAGTGTAGTCTTCCCGCAGTTTTGATTCCCGGCCAATGCAAAAATCATTTGTCACTGCCCCCCTCGGGTCTTACTTCGATATTTTTCGCATCTTCGATTCGAAGAGTCAATTCATATCCCCTTAAATATATTTCAATCGGATCTCCAAGCGGCGCAATCTTTTTTATGGTCACTTTTGTCCGCGGTATTACTCCCATATCCAGCAGTCTGCATCTGAGCATACCTTCTCCGCCTACACTTACAATAGTTGCTGTTTTTCCTATCGGAAGCTGATCAAGAGTCATAGCCAATCAAACTCCTTTCCCCATGCAACATGTGTTAGTACTTACTAACACACGGACACACTACACTTAATAACTAACTATATATCATAGGCTACCATTAGCACGGCAGTTTGTCAATACGGCAGTGACCAAATATTATCAAATACAGTATTTACACCCAATCTTAAAAAGTCTATAATAAACGAGTATGTTTGGAGTGATGAAAAATGGTTGCATTTAATCTTGCAATGCAGCTTGCTATCTTAATGTTCGTCGGAGTCGTTATACAGGTAAAACACATAATGCCAAAAGATTTCGATGTTTCTCTTACAAAATTTATTATGAACATCGCGCTGCCCGCATTGGTAATAAAAATCTTCAGTGTTCCGTTTTCCCCTGACGAGCTTAAAAACAGCTTTGTCCTCCTTCTTATTTCCCTCACAGTATGTTTCGTACTTTTCCTGCTTGGCACAATATTTTATCTTTTCATGGGAAAAGACAATACCGGCCGACTGATAAGACTCGGAACTATGCTTCCAAATTTCAGCTTTATAGGTATACCTATAATCGAAGGACTTTACGGTTCACAGGGGTTGTTCTACTTAACTATTTTTACGCTTCCAGTGCGCGTTATATACTATGGAGGCTCCGGATTCCTATTGGGCTCGAAAAAAGAAAGCAATGGCTTTTATGCATCTGTCAAAGAATTTTTTTCTCCCCCTGTCATAGCCATCGTGATAGGCCTATTTTTATATTTTACCGGTTTGAGTTTGCCGGCACCGCTCGAAAGTGCAATATCCTCACTAGGCTCCTCAGCTTCTCCTCTGGGAATGATCCTTGCAGGTATGATGCTGGGAAAGCAGAAATTTACCGAGATGTTGCGTAAGCCCAGAGCACTCATAATGGTCATTTCTCGAAATATACTCTCCCCCATTTTGATTTTCTGTCTCATGCTTTTACTGCCGGTAAACGACATGATGTTTAAAGTCATAGTAATATATTCCGCGTTGCCTTGCGCATCCATGATATCGGCTTTTGCCATACAATATGTGAATGACGAAACCCTCTGGATCGAAGCTTCCGAAGCAATTTTTGTTACTACCATGCTAAGTGTTATTACCATCCCCATTTGGGCTACTTTTTTGGATAAATTTTTAGCGTAAAAAATACGGCAAGTCTAAAAGGCTTGCCGTATTTTTATCGTTTTAGTTAGCATATACTAACTAAATTTCAGAACCGCTTCCAGATACATTGCATATAGTGTTATGACAGGAATGCAATATTTTCTGTTTAGACAAGGCTGGAGGAATCGCATATATGAAGCAGATAACTGCTTTAAACAACCTTGAAGAAGGGCAATATGCCAATGTAGTATCACTGTCTTCATGCGGGACTATACGCAGAAGGCTGCAGGATCTCGGGCTTATCGTTGGCACCAGAGTAGAGTGTGTTCAAAGGAGTCCGTTAGGAGATCCTACAGCCTATCGCATACGCGGTGCAGTCATCGCTCTTAGATGTGAAGACGCTTCCAAAGTATTTGTAGAAATATAATCAAAGGAAGGAACGGTACTTCTGTTCCTTCCTATCCGCAACAAGAGGTGACAACTTTGAGATCTTTAAATGATCCATTTGGCAAATGCGCGGCTGATACCGGCCTCACAGTCATACGCAGGCAGTCAGATGATATAGTTATCGCATTGGCCGGAAATCCCAACGTGGGAAAATCCACAGTATTCAACGAACTCACTGGTCTTAACCAGCACACCGGAAACTGGCCGGGTAAAACGGTAAGCAATGCTCAAGGCCGCTGCGAACACAATGGCCGCGGCCATATTTTAGTAGACATTCCCGGATGCTATTCACTTATGGCACATTCTGCCGAAGAGGAAGTTGCTCGCAACTACCTCTGTTTTGGAGAGCCCGATGTCGTTATAGTAGTCTGTGACGCCACCTGTCTTGAGAGAAATCTCAATTTGGTGTTGCAAGCTATGGAGATCTCAGAGCGCATAGTAGTCTGTATAAATCTGATGGACGAAGCCAAGCGAAAAGGGATTTCTATCAATGTGAAGCTTCTGTCTCAAAGACTGGGGGTTCCCATAGTCACTTCAACTGCAAGATCCGGAAAAGGCCTCTCCTCACTTCTGGATACAGCTGACGAACTGCTGGTGTCAGAGCCGCACAATAATGTTTCCGAGCTTGTAAGATATTTAAGTCCTGTGGAAGACGCCATATCTGTCCTCATCCCCGCGCTTGAATCCCTGCCCATCCGCAGATTGCAGCCGCGCTGGCTTGCGCTTCGCCTGCTCGACAGGGATAGTACTTTGCTTTCATCGCTTTGCAGTTATCTGGGATTTGATATCCTGTCTGCGCCTCAAGTCAAAGAGGCATTTCAAAGAGCTTCCGATATTTTAAAAAATTCGGGTATATCAGACAACTTGTCTGATATATGTGTCGCAGGCCTTGTTCAGGCGGCGGAACGCTGCTGCCTAAATGTAGTACATAAAAGCCCAAACTCAGATCTACGAGACAAAAAATTTGACAAATTTCTCACCAGCCGTATAACTGGTATACCGGTTATGCTGGCCCTTCTAGCTGCTATTTTATGGATCACTATAATCGGAGCAAACTACCCGTCAGACCTGCTGTCCGATCTTCTATTCGGACTACAAGAAAAAATAAGATCTTTATTGCTTGCTATCGGTTTATTCCCATGGCTTGTAAGTCTGTTGACAGATGGAGTTTACAGAGTGCTTGCATGGGTAATAAGCGTCATGCTGCCGCCCATGGCTATATTTTTCCCTCTCTTTACTCTTTTAGAGGATTTCGGATATCTTCCACGTGTAGCATTTAACTTAGATAAATATTTTAAAGCATGCAGCGCCTGCGGCAAGCAGGCACTCACAATGTGCATGGGCTTTGGATGCAATGCAGTCGGAGTAGTAGGTTGTAGAATTATAGATTCTCCCCGTGAAAGGCTTATTGCAATATTGACAAATAATTTTGTGCCATGTAATGGAAGGTTTCCCACTCTTATCGCTATCTTGAGCATGTTTTTTCTCGGAAGCTCTGTTGGGCTTTTGCGATCGATACTTTCTGCCGTCTTGCTGACCTCTATAATAGTTCTCGGCATAGTTCTAACGCTTGCAGTCTCACGCCTTCTGTCCAAAACAATTCTGAAAGGCCTGCCATCCTCGTTTACCCTTGAGCTTCCGCCATACAGATGCCCTCAATTCGGCAAGGTTCTCATACGTTCTATGCTGGACAGGACGCTTTTTGTACTTGGCAGAGCTGCTGTTGTAGCCGCTCCCGCCGGAATGTTGATCTGGTTAATGGCAAACACATATATCGGCGGAGCAACTCTTTTAGAGCATTTTTCCGGTTTCTTAGACCCATTTGGCCGTTTTCTCGGCATGGACGGTGTCATTTTACTGGCCTTTATACTTGGGTTCCCAGCAAATGAGATCGTCGTCCCAATAATGCTGATGTGTTATTTGTCCACCAGCAGTCTCACATCCATGAGCGATTTGTCTGCTTTAAAAGTCCTGCTGTTGGAAAACGGCTGGACATGGATAACAGCAGGCAGCACTATACTATTTTCTCTTCTTCACTGGCCGTGTTCAACTACATGTCTTACAATATACAGGGAAACAAAAAGTGCTAAATGGACTTTGCTGGCATTTATTTTACCGCTTTGCGTGGGGATAATCGTGTGCGCGTTGTTTGCAAATATTTCTCGCCTGTTTTATTAAAAAATGGCATGGAACAAGTTTTGTTCCATGCCATTTTTTCACCATTCCAGTTCGCCTTCAAAAACCAGCTGCGTCTCGCCGTATAGCGTTACTTTTTCATCTGTATAGTTTACCACAAGATCTCCGCCGCGAACTTTTACAGTAACATCTTCTCCTTTGCTGCAAAAGCCGTTTTCTACGGCAGCGACAACCGCTGCGCAGGCGCCTGTACCACAGGCAAATGTTTCTCCGTTTCCGCGCTCGTATACTCTCATCTTCAGCATATTTTTATTTACTACGCGGACAAATTCGGTGTTGATGCGCTCAGGGAAAATATCGGCATTTTCAAACTGCGGCCCTACCGTCTCTATGTCTACACCATCTACTCTGTCGCAAAACACTACGCAGTGCGGGTTTCCCATAGATACGCAGGTGATATTGTACTCTTTGTCGCCTATCTTGACAGGAACATCTACTATGCGTTCCATATCCAGCGTACACGGAAGAGACGAAGGCGACAGATCAGCACGCCCCATATCCACATTGGCAGCCGTAACCTTTTGATTGCTGGTATACAGCTCTAGTGTATGGACTCCCCCTGCCGTTTCTATAGTCACGGTATCTCTTTCGACGAAGTGATTGTCATACAGGTATTTTCCAACACAGCGTATCGCATTTCCCGCCATAGCGCCTTCGCTTCCATCCGAATTGAACAGCCGCATCTTGGCGTCTGCAATCGCAGACGGCTCAATGAGAACTATGCCATATCCTCCCACGCCATAATGGCGATTACATAGGCTGATGCACAGTGATTCCGGACATGTGATCTCGCCATTAAAATTGTCAATAAAAATGTAGTCGTCGCCGGTTCCCTGCATCTTGGCAAATTTCAGCTTTTGCCGTGATTTGCGTACATGGTTGATGTCCACCAGCTCAGTATTATACTCATTATAACGGCTTGCAATGATATCAGCCAGTGCATTCGCCGTATCCAGTGAAGTAAAGCACGGTATCCCCAGCTGCACTGCCCTTCGGTGAAGCGCAATATAGTCTTCAACTGTGGAATCCATTTCCGCTCCGGTATACACTATATAATCTATTTTTCCGCTTTCCATGAGTGAAAACGCCTCGTTGCTCTCATGTACGCCTTTTATATACTCCACATCGATCCCAAGCTGCGATATTGCATTTGCAGTGTCATACGTGGCATATATTTTAAACCCCAGGTCATCCACTTTCTTTGCAAGCGACACTATTTCAAGCAGATCATGTACATCAACGCTTATCAAGACACCTGCTGCTTTTCTGTGTGTCTGCAGCGTCATCCCCGCTGCCATCAGGCCCTTGTACATAGCTTCGTTCAAGTTTTTCCCTATGCCCAATACTTCTCCCGTAGATTTCATCTCGGGTCCGAGATAGGAATTTACATCTGTGAGTTTTTCAAACGAAAATACCGGCACTTTCACAGCGAAGTACGGCGGTGTCCTGTACAGCCCTGTTCCGTAATCAAATTCCTTGAGCGACGCGCCTGTCATGATGCGTGACGCAAGATCCACCATGGGCACTCCAGTCACTTTGCTTATATACGGTACTGTACGCGATGCCCTCGGATTTACTTCTATAACGTATAGCTCATTTTGATAGATCAGATACTGGATATTAACTATGCCCTTAGTTCCAAGCGACAGAGCGAGTTTTTCGGAGCAATCCACAACTGTTTTCATCATCTTGTCGCTGATATTATACGGCGGATAAACCGCTATGGAATCGCCGCTGTGTACTCCCGCTCTCTCTATATGCTCCATAACACCCGGTATCAAAACATCGGTACCATCCGAAATCACATCTACTTCTATTTCAGTACCCATCATATATTTGTCTACCAATACCGGATTTTCAATACCGCTTTCCAATATACGCTGCATATATGTGCGTACTTCGCTGTCTTCATGCACGATCTGCATATTCTGCCCGCCTATTACGTACGATGGGCGCAGCAGTACCGGATATCCAAGGGTATTTGCGGCCTCCAGCGCCTCGTCCATAGTCATAACTCCTGTGCCGCGAGGCCTTTTTATGGAGAATTTCTCCAGCAGCTCATCAAATCTCTCCCGGTCTTCTGCCGTATCTATTCCTTCAGCTGAAGTTCCCAGTATCTGAATGCCTTGGCTGTCGAGAAACTTTGTCAATTTTATGGCCGTCTGCCCGCCAAAAGCAACCACCACTCCAACAGGCTGCTCGACCTTTATGATATTCATTACATCTTCTTCGCACAGCGGCTCAAAGTACAGTCTGTCAGCCGTATCATAATCTGTGGAAACAGTCTCTGGATTGTTGTTTATTATCACAACGTCGTATCCAAGCTCTTTAAGCGTCCAGACGCAGTGTACAGAGGAGTAATCAAATTCTATTCCCTGTCCAATGCGTATTGGTCCCGAGCCAAGAACTATTATCACAGGCTTACCCGAGCGTTTAAATCCGCGGGCTTCGCAGTGCTTGTCGTAAGTCGAGTAAAAATACGGCGTCTCAGCGTCAAATTCGGCACCGCAAGTATCTACCATCTTATATACCGCGTCCAAGCTAGGAATATTGTCAGCTCCCGATATCCTCTTTATAGCCTTGTCCGGATAACCTAATTTCTTGCCATGTAAATACCTCTGTTCTGATATGCCGTTTTCCGCAAGATCGATCTCATAGTCCGCCAGTTTTTTGAGTTTGTTTAAAAACCACCTGTCAATGCGCGTGATATCATATATTTCTTCAATAGATATCCCCGCCTTGATCGCCTCAAAAACCGTAAAAAGTCTCCTATCGTCTTGATAAGTAAGCCGCTGACGCAGCGGCTCATCAGTAAGCGGTTCCGCATTCAAAGTGTCGAGGGATATCTCCGCTCCTCTTACAGCCTTTAAAACAGCCGCTTCAAAGCTGGTCGCTATTGACATGACCTCGCCAGTTGCCTTCATCTGTGTGCCAAGCTTACGGCTGGCTCCAACAAATTTATCGAAAGGCCACTTTGGCAGCTTTACAACTACATAGTCTAGTGTTGGTTCAAAACACGCGCATGTTTTTCCCGTGATATCATTTTTTATTTCATCCAGCGTATATCCCAATGCTATTTTCGTCGTTATCTTAGCTATTGGATACCCCGTAGCCTTGCTCGCCAATGCCGACGAACGCGAAACTCTCGGATTCACCTCAATAACAGCGTAGTCAAAGCTATTGGGATCAAGCGCAAACTGACAGTTGCATCCTCCTACGATACCAAGCGCAGAAATTATGTCCAAAGACGCCTTTCTCAGCATCTGATATTCCTTGTCGGACAGTGTCAAAGCTGGTGCTACTACAATGCTGTCTCCTGTGTGTATCCCAACCGGATCAAAATTTTCCATGCTGCAAACGGCAATTACATTTCCCACCGAATCACGCATAGTTTCAAACTCTATTTCTTTCCAGCCAAATATATATTTTTCTACTAGTATCTGAGTTATTGGAGAGGCATCCAATCCTGTTGCAGCAATAATTTTCAGTTCTTCTTCATCTTTTGCTACTCCTCCGCCGGCTCCTCCCAGCGTAAATGCGGGGCGCACTATGACAGGATATCCTATTTCTTTTGCAACATTTAAAGCTGTCTGCACATCATTTGCTATATCTGATGGAATTATCGGCTGCCCGATGGCCTTCATAGTGTCTTTGAACATCTGCCTGTCTTCAGCTTTGTCAATAGCTTCGGCATTTGTACCCAGCAGTTTTACCCCGTTTTTTTGCAGGAATCCCTCTTTGGACAGCTGCATGGCGATCGTCAGTCCAGTCTGTCCGCCAAGTCCGGCCAGCAAACTGTCCGGCTTTTCTTTTTCAATTATTCTCTTTACTGTTTTCGCAGTAAGCGGCTCTAAATATATCTCATCTGCCAGCGCCTTATCAGTCATTATCGTTGCCGGGTTGGAATTTACAAGCACTACATTCAGACCTGCTTCTTTTAATACACGGCACGCCTGAGCTCCCGCATAGTCAAATTCAGCGGCTTGTCCGATCACAATGGGGCCGGAACCTATTACCATTACCTTTTGAACATCTTTATTCAACGGCATTGCATGTCCCTCCCATCATCTTCAAGAACTTATCAAAGAGAAACTCGGTGTCTTTAGGGCCCGAACACGCCTCAGGATGAAACTGGACAGAAAAAGCCCTGCTGTCCGGATACTCCACTCCCTCGCAGGTATTGTCATTCGCATTTACGAAGCTGACTATTCCGCTTTTTACGCTGTCGCTCAATACCGCATAACCGTGGTTTTGACTGGTTATATAAGTCCTTGTTCCATTTACCTCTTTAACTGGCTGATTTACTCCCCGATGGCCGTACTTGAGCTTTGCGGTTTTCGCCCCATTTGCCAGCGCAAGGAGCTGATGTCCCAAGCAGATACCAAATATCGGAACTCTTCCCAGAAGCTTTTTTATCTCTTCTATGCACTGTATATTTTCAGCTGGATCTCCCGGTCCGTTTGAAAGCATGACTCCATCCGGCTTCATCGCGATTATATCTTCAGCCGACGTATACGACGGCACAATTGTTATACTGCACCCCCGGCGTCTCAGCTCTCTAGCTATGTTCTTTTTGGCACCGTAATCCACCAGCACAACTCTGTACTTCTCTTTGCCGTTATCTGTAGGATAAGTAATATTTTCCGAAGTTGTGACATGTCTTACAGCGTCCTCAATAACATAATCCTTGACCTGAGACAGGTCTCCCGGTATTGAATCCGTTATAATAGCATTCATAACTCCGTACTCGCGGATTATCTTAGTGATCTCGCGCGTATCTACGCCGTATATGCCGCAGATCCCCTTAGCTTTCAAAAAAGAGTCCAAATCATACTGAGAGCGGAAGTTTGAAGGCGTATCGCACCATTCGCGTACAACATATCCCTTGACACAACATTCTCCTTCGAAATCTTCCTCTATTATCCCATAATTGCCAATGAGCGGAAATGTCTGCATCACTATTTGTCCATAATAACTCGGATCAGTCAATGTCTCAATATAGCCGCACATTCCGGTCGTAAAAACCAGTTCGCCGATGGACGAGCCATCGGCGCCGAACTGGATACCTTCAAAACTTTGGCCGTTTGCTAAAACTAAATAAGCCTTTTTCATAGTCTATTCCCTTATTTCCCCAGCAAGCACTTTACTAAAACCGCTTTCTGAGCATGAAGTCTATTTTCAGCCTCGTCAAAAATCTCTGTAGCATGTTCTTCAAATACTTTTGTCGTGATCTCTTCTTCTCTATGTGCCGGCAAACAATGCTGTACCATAGCATCTGATTTTGCAACAGACATGACGGAGTCATTTATCTGGAAACCTGCAAAGGCTAACTTGCGCTTTTCAGCTTCGCCTTCCTGTCCCATTGATGCCCATACATCCGTATACAGCACATCTGCTCCAGAAGCTCCTTCAAGCACATTGTCAGTGCATACAAAGTTTCCGTTTTCTTCCGCCCATTTCATAAGTTTAGCATCAGGCTGATATTCTTTAGGACAAGCTATCGTTACTGACATGCCTGTCTTTATACCTCCTACGATCAGTGAGTTCGCCATATTGTTGCCGTCGCCTATAAAGCACAGCTTTCTGCCCTTCAGCGATCCCTTGTGTTCCCTTATAGTCATCAGGTCTGCCAGAACCTGGCAAGGATGGCAATAATCTGTCAGGCCGTTGATGATCGGTATGCTACCATACTGTGCCAGCGCTTCAACTTCTTCCTGTGCAAATGTGCGGATCATAATAGCGTCAAGATACCTCGAAAGAACTCTTGCCGTGTCTTCGACCGGCTCTCCGCGGCCTATCTGCAAATCGCGCGAGCTCAGGAACAACGCCGAACCGCCCAGATCATACATGCCCACTTCAAACGAGACTCTCGTTCTTGTAGACGATTTCTGAAAGATCATTCCCAAGGTTTTTCCCTTCAGCAAATGATGCTCTATTCCATTCTTCTTCTCATATTTCAGCTGATCTGCCAAATTCAACACTTCGTTGATCTCTTCGACAGACCAATCCTGCAACTTCAACAAATGCTTCACGCGCCGCAAACCTCCTTAATGACTGCAATTGCCTGTTCAAGCTGATCCTTTGGTATATTCAATGCCGGAAGCAGTCTGACCTTGTTCTTGGCTGTCAATACAAGAACACCCTTCTCTCTGCATTCCGCTACAACCTCACTAGTTGGTCTAACAGTTTCGATTCCAACCATAAGTCCGAGGCCCGAAACACTCTTTATACCAGGCGCCCCTACCAGCTGCTGTCTGATGTAGTCTGCCTTTTCCGTCACAGAAGTCAAAAGCGCGTCGTCTATCCGATTTATAATGCTTATGGCGCCTGCACAGCATACCGGGTTTCCTCCGAACGTAGAGCCGTGTGAACCCGGATCATAGACGTTTTCAACCTTCTCGCCAAGCATAGTAACACCCATAGGCAGTCCCCCGGCTATGCCTTTTGCCGTCGTTACGATATCAGGCTGAATATCATAGTGCATATAGCTGTACAGCTTTCCACTGCGCCCATTTCCGGTCTGCACCTCATCGATTATCAAAAGCAAATCTCTTTGCGCCGCGAACTTTGCTACTCCCTCTATAAAATCGCGGTCTAGATTCTTTACTCCGCCCTCGCCCTGTACTATTTCAAGCATAATGGCCGTGCATGAGTTTTCATCTGCAAGACGCTTTACATCATCTAAATTGTTCTCCTCAGCATATACAAACCCTTCTGTCAGAGGGAGGAAATCCTTGTGAAAAGCCTCTTGTCCTGTGGCCGCCAATGTAGTCAATGTCCTGCCGTGGAAACCGCTTTTCATTGTGATTATCGTATATCTGCCAGCTCCGTATTTTATCTCCGAATATCTGCGTGCCGCTTTTATCGCGCACTCGTTCGCCTCAGCTCCCGAATTGGAATAAAACACTTTTTTCATTCCAGTGCGTTCGCATAAAATCCGAGCCAATTCAACACAAGGCGCGGCATAATACAGGTTTGATGTATGCTGGAAACAGTCCATCTGCTTGCTAACCGCCTCTTTCCAGATATCATCTGAAAAGCCAAATGTATTTACAGCGATTCCTGTACCAAGATCTATATACTGCTTGCCGTTCTCATTATAAACAAGTGACCCCTTTCCCTTGACTATCTGTACCGGGAAACGAGCATAAGTATTAGCTATATACTTTTTATCAAGTTCTTTTATATCCATTTTTCATACCTCACACAAACATGGTTCCTATGCCTTCGTCGGTCATCGTCTCTATCAATATAGAATGAGGAATACGCCCATCTATAATAAAAACTCTGTGTACTCCGCGGCGTATTGCATCTATACAGCATTCAACTTTAGGGATCATACCTCCTGAGATTATCCCATCTTGGACAAGCTGCGGGGCTTCACTTACATTTACTTCCGAAATCAATGATTTAGGATCGTCCTTATCCATCAATATACCGCTGATATCGGTCATGGAGATCAAGCTCTCTGCTTTTAGCTTACCCGCTATCCTTGACGCCGCAGTATCCGCATTTATGTTGTATGCATTGCCCTGTTCATCGCATCCAACAGTTGAAATAACGGGAATATATCCCTTTTCCAAAACATCCAGTATCGGATCTTCGTTTATATCAACTATCTCTCCTACATATCCGAGACGTTTATCAAGCTGTTTCGCCTGTATCAGACGTCCATCCATGCCGCACAGTCCTATAGACTTTCCGCCCTTATTTTGAAGCAGACTTACAAGATTTTTATTTATCTTTCCTGCAAGGACCATCTGAACTATATCCATAGTCTCTTCATCGGTCACGCGCAGTCCGTCTACAAATTTAGACTCTTTTCCTATTTTATTGAGCATCTCGTTGATTTCCGGGCCGCCGCCATGCACAAGAACAACTTTAACGCCTATCAAAGACAGGAGAACGATATCTCCCATAACGGCTTCCTTGAGTTCTTCATTTATCATAGCATTGCCGCCGTACTTTACAACAATAATTTTATTGTAGTACTTCTGAATATAAGGAAGCGCATGAACCAAAACTTCCGCGCGCTGTGCATTACTGAGTTCCAAAATATTTCCCTCCTGTAATTTAAGTACGATAGTCGCCATTTATTTTGACGTAGTCATATGTGAGATCACAGCCCCAAGCTGTCGCGCTGTGGGTACCGTCATTAAGGGAGATCAGTATCTGTATCTCATCTTCACTCAATATTTTCTTGGCAAGTTCCTCAGAAAATCCAATGCCTGATCCTTGACGGCAGACTTCAATGCTTCCAGCCGCTGAACTGAACGACACGTCTATCAGGCCTATATCCACATCTGCTCCGCTATAGCCTATAGCGCACAGTACACGTCCCCAGTTTGCATCTGCACCGAACATTGCAGCTTTAAACAGCGATGAATTGATAACTGATTTTGCAACTACTCTTGCATCTATTTCCGTGCGGCTTTTTACTACCTTGCATTCCAGCAACTTTGTCGCACCCTCTCCGTCCTTTGCTATCATTCGGCACAAATATGTGGTAACTGCATGCAAAGCATTTTTAAAAGCTTCAAATTCTTCACTCTCATCTTTTATTTCGGCATTTCCTGCCATTCCATTTGCAAGCACCGTTACCATGTCATTTGTAGAAGTATCTCCGTCAACACTTACCATATTAAACGAAGTCTTCACATCATTGCTCAAAGCCTTCTGCAGCAGTTCCGGTCCTATAAGAGCGTCAGTTGTCACAAACACGAGCATAGTAGCCATATTGGGGCAAATCATTCCAGATCCCTTGGCAATACCGCCTATGCGGCACTTCACTCCGCCGATATCAAACTCATATGCGATCTCTTTTTTCCTTGTATCAGTAGTCATAATGGCCTCCGCCGCCAAATCGCTGTGATCTCCAAGGCCTTTTGAGAGTTCAGGAATACCACTTTGTATCGGACTGATATCCAGTGGTTCTCCAATAACTCCGGTAGACGCCACAACTACATCTTTATATGAAATGCCAAGTTCGTCTGCCAGAAGCTGACTCATTTGTTCTGCGATTTCGATACCATTCGCATTGCATGTATTTGCATTTCCGCTGTTGCATATCACTGCCTGTGCTTTTCCGTCAGAAATATGCTCTTTTGTAACGATAAGCGGGGCTCCTTTGACAAGATTCGTTGTGTATACCGCGGCTGCGGCAGCAACCTTTTCGCTGTACAGCAAAGCAAGATCTCTTTTGCTTCTGCTCTTTCTAATACCGCAGTGCACACCGTTTGCCTTAAACCCTTTTGCCGCGCATACACCGCCGTCAATTTCTTTTATCATCGCAATACACCATCCTTAAAGTTCCATGCCAAGCGTCTGCCCTGTTCCAAGAACCATATTCAAGCACTCTATCGCCGCTCCGGAGGCTCCTTTTCCCAAATTGTCATAGCGTGCTATGAGCAGTATGCGGTCGTCATTTCCTTCCACCATGATCTGCATACTGTCTTTTCCCTGCAATGCATTGGAGGAGAGAAATCCGCCTTCTGAAATATTCTCGGCATAGTTCACAACCGGGCCATTATACATCTCTTTATATAGGCTGCGTATATCTTCTACCGTTTTTCCGTCCGCAATATCTTCTTTAAACAGTGGGACTGTAACTTCCATTCCGCTGTAAAAATCCGCTACTATCGGACAAAATACAGGAGGTATTTCCAATCCGCTGATACGCTGCATTTCTTTCAGATGCTTATGCTGCTGCGTAATACCATACTGTCTTGGTGCGTCAAGAAGCGTTTCTCTTCCATCGCTTTCATATTGAGCTATCATCTGCTTGCCTCCGCCGCTGTAGCCCGTAATTGAATGGCATGTTAAACGTGCATCAGCGCCGATAAGCTTATTTTTTACCAGAGGATAGACCAACGAAATAAATCCGCTCGCATGGCAGCCCGGTACGGCGATTCGCTTAGAACTTTTTACTGCTTCCGCAAATTCTGAAGAAAGCTCCGGAAAACCATATGCCCATCCCTGTTCCGTTCTATGTGCAGTCGATGTATCTATGACTACTACGTCTGGATTTTCAATCAGGCTCACTGCCTCAATCGCAGCGGCGTCGGGCAGGCACAAAAAAGCAATGTCGCAGCCGTTGAGTGCCTCCTTGCGGCAATTTGGATCTTTTCTATTTTCCTCCGACAGTATCAGCATTTCAATATCAGATCTGCTTTCCAGCCGTTCAAAAATACGCAGTCCAGTCGTTCCCGACCTTCCGTCTATAAATATCTTTTTCATACTTTTAACCGCTCCATTACCATTTTGATCTGTTTTTCCACCGATTTTGGCGAGGTGCCGCCCTCTGAAGTGCGTCTTTCCACGCAGTTTTTCAAATCGATACTCTCATATACATCTTCGTGGAACAGCGGGCTCAATTTCTGATACTCCTCAAGCGGTATATCCTCCAAAACAGTATTCTCGGCAATACACCTTGCAACCAGCTGCCCTACAAGCTTATAGGCACTTCTGAACGGCATTCCGTTTTTGACCAGATAATCGGCAAGATCCGTTGCATTTATAAACCCTCGCTGTGCCGCTTTGTACATATTCTCTTTGTTTATAGTCATGGTTTCTACCATCGGTGCAAAAACTTCAAGGCATTTTTGTACAGTTTCTATACTGTCAAATACAGCTTCCTTATCTTCCTGCATATCCTTGTTGTACGCCAGAGGTATGCCCTTGAGCGTTGTCAGCAGCGCCATCAGATCTCCGTAAACGCGTCCGGTTTTCCCGCGTACAAGCTCCGCCATATCCGGATTTTTCTTCTGCGGCATTATACTGGAGCCTGTAGTATAGGCGTCATCCAGTTCAACAAACTGAAATTCCCAGCTCGACCAAAGAATGATCTCTTCCGAGAACCGAGACAAATGCATCATTATAGTCGCACAAGCGCTCATCAGCTCAATACAAAAGTCCCTGTCCGACACGCCGTCCATGCTGTTTTCCGCAATCGCGTCAAATCCAAGCTCCTTGGCCTCCATGACCCTGTCAGTATTATAAGTAGTGCCTGCAAGCGCACAGCAGCCTATAGGCGAAACATTCATTCTCTTTACTGCATCGTGTATTCTGTCTATATCTCTCAGAAACATCATTGCGTACGCCATCATGTGCTGCCCGAACGTGATTGGCTGTGCCCTTTGAAGATGAGTATATCCGGGCATTATTGTCGACTTGTGGGCGTCCGCCTGTTTTACGATAGAGGACAGCAGCTTTTTTATCAAATCGACGACAGTTCCAGCTTCATCTCTGAGATACATTCGTATATCCAGGGCAACCTGATCATTTCTGCTCCTTGCCGTATGAAGGCGCTTTCCCACATCGCCAATCCTTTCCGTAAGCACCTGCTCAACAAACATGTGGATATCTTCACAGTTCATGTCAAATTTCAATGCTCCGCTGTCAAGATCTTCTAATATTTTTTTCAAAGCTTCAACAATTACCTTGCTGTCTTCTTCAGATATTATTCCCTGCGCGCCCAGCATCTTGGCATGTGCCATTGATCCACAGATATCCTGACGATACATCTTGTAGTCAAAGTGTATTGAGGAATTAAAATCGTCGGCGTTTTTATCAAGCTGCTTTGAAAAGCGTCCTGTCCACATTTTTTCCATCTATTTTGCCCTCAGTCTGTCTTATTCTTGTTTGTTCTTCTGATCTACCATAGCCTGAACCTTTATAGGCAGGCCAAACAGGTTGATAAAGCCTTCCGAATCTTTTTGATTGTAGTCGCTTTCTCCAAAAGTGGCTATCTCTTCAGAATAAAGCGAATACGGGCTCCAAACGCCTGCATTTATCATATTCCCCTTATACAGCTTCAAGCGAACTTTGCCAGTTACCTTTTCTTGAGTTTTATCTACAAAGGCAGAAAGTGCCTCGCGCAGAGGCGTGTACCACTGGCCGTTGTATACAAGCTCTGCAAATGTGATAGCAAGTTCCTGCTTCTTATGCATCGTCATTTTGTCTAGGCAAATGCTTTCGAGAACGCTGTGCGCCTTGTACAAAATAGCTCCTCCCGGAGTCTCATATACTCCGCGGCACTTCATGCCGACAAGACGATTCTCTACGATATCGAGCAAGCCGATTCCGTTTTCCCCGCCAAGTTTATTTAATTTCAAAATTATCTCTTTTGCGGACAGTTTCTCGTCATTCAATGCCACTGGAACACCTTTTTCAAAGTCAATAGTAATGTAAGTCGGTACATCCGGAGCCTGAATCGGAGAAACACCCATCTCCAAAAATCCTTCTTTTTCATACATGGGCTCATTTCCAGTATCTTCGAGGTCCAAGCCCTCATGAGAAAGATGCCACAAGTTCTTGTCCTTTGAATAGTTTGTTTCGCGATTGATCTTCAGCGGAACTTGATGGGCCTCGGCATACTCTATCTCCTCTTCACGGGACTTTATATCCCACTCGCGCCACGGAGCTATTATTGCCATCTCAGGCGCAAAATGCTTGATGGTGAGCTCAAAACGCACCTGATCGTTTCCCTTGCCGGTGCAGCCATGGCAAATAGCGTCGGCTCCCTCTGCTTTAGCAATTTCCACAATGCGTTTTGCAATTACAGGCCGTGCAAAAGAAGTTCCAAGCATATATTCTTCGTAGAGCGCGCCGGCTTTGACTGTAGGTATGATAAAATCATCCACGAATTCATCTGTCAGATCTTCAATATACAGTTTGGATGCACCCGTTTTTATGGCTTTTTCTTCGAGTCCGTCAAGCTCGGTGCCCTGTCCCACATCACCAGATACAGCGATCACCTCGCAGTTATTGTAGTTTTCCTTGAGCCAAGGAATAATTATCGAAGTATCCAATCCTCCGGAATAAGCAAGTACAACTTTTTTTATATCTTTTTTATTCATTTTCAAAATCTCCTTTGAAAAAATATTCATTTTATGTGATAAATTATACGTCTTTCCGCTTCGTTTTGCAAGTAAAATTTACACTACTTTTTGCATAAATATTCTCTATTTTTTTGTATTTACGCGGCAATATGCACAGATGCAGAAATATATGCATTATCAAATGAATAATGCATATATTTCTGCTTTCTTAAAGTTCAACTTCTTCATCTCCATGCATTCTGAATACTCTTGCTGTTTTAAATCCGCACTTTTTCGCAAGCTCCGCAGCCTGCTGAAAACCAAATCCCAGCGTATCAGGGCTATGGCTGTCTCCGGATAAAATAACAGCTCCGCCCAGTTCATGCCATATCTTCAGCAGGAACTCAGCCGGATACGGAGTACTGCGATAATTTCGGCTCATTGCACCCGTATTTATCTCCAAGAGACCGCATTTAGTAAATATTTTCTCCAGCGCATCTCCGGCGATCTTTTGATATCTGACATCTGCTTCATCAAACAGCCTTATATTTTCATGGAATTTAGTTATTAGATCAAAATGTCCTATGATGTTGCGCACTCCGCAAAACTCCATCTCTTCGTACTGCGAATAATAAGCCTCGGCATAGGCCAGCACATCTCCGTCAAAATAGCTTCCGACTATTTCTCTATATATCTCAGGGCTCTCATCTACCGGCAGATACTCCTCTCCGTGCTTAATGTAGTGTATGGAATGAATAATATAGTCGTAATTTTCCGCTTCCACCTCTGAAAACAGATCCTTTTCTATTCCAAGCAAAACATCTAGTTTTTTATAATATTCATTTTTAAGAGCATAGACCTCACTGCAATATCGTTCAGTCTCACGTTCTCCCATACAATACGATTGATCAAAAGGCGTATATGAATGTCCGGAAAATCCGATTGCTATAAAACCCATGTCCAATGCACGTTCCGCAAACTCCTTTATTCCGGCTATACCATCGCAAAAGCTTGTGTGAACATGAAAATCTGCCCTCGGTATCACTTTGTCATCTTCTCCTGCTTTATTTTTTTGTCAATGATATGCCGGGAAGCAAGCTCTTTGGTGATATCTTCAACTTCAATGCCCATTTCTGTCATAAGCACCATCACATGATAGGCAAGGTCCGCTATTTCATAAATGGTCTCCGCCTTGTCCTCGGCTTTTCCAGCGATAATTACCTCAGTTGACTCTTCTCCTACTTTCTTCAATATCTTATCTAGCCCTTTTTCAAATAGATACGATGTATAAGAGCCCTCCGGCTTATCGCGCTTGCGTCCCTTGAGCAGTTCAAGCAGACCCTCGTAAGAAAATTCCGAAAAATTTTTCGACTCGTATACAGGGTTGAAAAAGCAAGAATCCGATCCAGTATGACATGCAGGTCCATCCTTTTTTACAACCACCACAAGAGCATCCGCATCACAGTCGGCAGTGATAGAAACTATATGCTGGTAATTACCAGACGTCTCTCCTTTTCTCCACAATTCCTGTCTTGACCTAGACCAGAAACAGGTTCTCTCCTCTTTTATGCTTATCTCCAAGCTTTCGCGGTTCATATATGCAAGCGTCAGCACATTGTGATTTTCCGCGTCTACAACAATTGCAGGTATGAGGCCTTTTTCATCAAACTTTAAATCTTCTATTTTTAACATAATCCGCTCTCCCCCCCTCTTACAGTCTCACAATTATCCCATCATCTGCAAGCTCGCGCTTCAAATCATTTATCTGCACTTCTCCAAAATGGAAAATAGACGCTGCAAGACCTGCATCGACCGCGGGCAGCGTATGGAACAACGTCTTAAAATGATCTATACAGCCCGCTCCCCCTGATGCAATGACAGGTACTGACACAACTTTGCACACGGCATCGAGCATTTCCAAATCAAATCCATTTTTTACACCGTCTGTATTTATACTGTTGACTACTATTTCACCGGCGCCGCTTCCCACGCCGCGTTTTATCCACTCAATGGCGTCCATACCGGTATTTTCTCTTCCGCCTTTTGCAAATACGCAGAATTTACCGTCCACTCTCTTTATATCCACAGACAGCACTACGCACTGATCGCCATACATTTTAGCCGCTCTCTCTATCAGGCTCGGATCCGCAATAGCTCCAGAGTTTACGCTCACCTTATCTGCACCGCATTTAAGTACTCTGTCAAAATCATCAGTTGTGTTTATGCCTCCGCCGACCGTAAGCGGAATAAATATAGTCTCGGCGACTTGACACAAGATGTCAGTAAATAATTTCCGTCCCTCGGCAGAGGCCGTTATGTCGTAAAACACCAGCTCGTCCGCACCGTTCTCACTGTAAAATTTAGCAAGCTTTACAGGGGAAGAGACATCATTAAGTCCCGTAAAATTTACTCCCTTCACTACTCTTCCGTCACGTACATCCAAACACGGGATGATTCTTTTTGTAATCACTTAGAAGCCCCCTTTGCAGCCGCTATTGCCGCTTTCAGATCAATATTTCCAGTGTACAGAGCCTTTCCAAGAATAGCCCCATACAGCCCCATTGACGAAAGCACATTCACATCTTCCAGTGTCGAGACTCCGCCCGAAGCCACTATATCTACAGAAAATCTCTCCGAAAGTTCCTTATACAGCGATGTGTTTGTTCCGCTCAAGACTCCATCTTTTGATATGTCTGTACAAATTACGGTTTTCACTCCGACTTTTTCAAGCCGCTCAAAAAAATCAAAACAACTGAGGGAAGACGTCTCAGTCCACCCCTTGATAGCGGCCATTCCGTCTTTAATATCTACTCCTACAGCTATACCGCTTCCGTATTTTTGAACCAGTTCTTCAACCAACTCCGGTTGAGTAACTGCAGCCGTACCCAGAATAACTCTCAAAGCTCCAGCCTGCAAATAGCGCTTAACTACCTCTTCTGTCCGTACTCCGCCGCCGATCTCTACCTTTAGTCCGCTTTCTTTTATCAGCCTTCCAATAGTTTCAAAATTTGCAGTTGTACCGTCGCGCGCTCCCTCCAGATCTACTACGTGCAAATATTCCGCCCCGCTGTCAAAAAAACGCTTCGCTACTGACACCGGGTCATTGTCATATATGGTCATCTCGGAATAATTTCCGCGCAGCAAGCGCACAGCCTTGCCCTCATACAAATCAATGGCGGGAAAAATATACATCTGTTACCTCTCCTAAATCTCACAAAATGCCTTGAGTATATTAAGGCCAACTTCTCCGCTCTTTTCCGGGTGAAATTGCGTACCATAAACATTTCCCTTCTCAACTGCAGCCGTCAATTCAGCGCCGTATTCGGCGGTGGCTATGACCGCTTCCTCGCAGTCAGCTGCATAGTAGGAGTGCACAAAATAAACGCAGTCATTTTCTTTAATATATTTAAACAGCGCACTTTTAGCTCTCCCTTTGGGAAAATGAAGAGCATTCCAGCCAATATGAGGTATTTTCAGTCCTTCTCCTATTACTGGAGCTATCGGCTTTACATTTCCATGAATGTAATCAAGTCCGTCATATTCGCCGTATTCATAGCTTCTAGTCAACAGCATCTGCATGCCGAGGCAAATACCCAGAAGAGGCTTGCCGCCTCTTACTTCTTCATTGAGAACATCCACAAGCCCGCTCTCTCTGATCTTTATTGCGGCATCTCTAAATGCCCCGACACCCGGAAGCACTATCCGCTCCGCTTTTTGAATAAGCTTCGGATCATTGGTTACCTCTGCATCAGCCCCTATGTAGGCGAAAGAGCTTCTGAGAGAAAACAAATTACCAACTCCATAATCGACAATGGCTATCATTTTACAGTACTCCCTTAGTTGACGGGATTTCTCCCGCAGCATGCTCGTCAATACTTACAGCTTTTCGCAAGACCTGTCCAAGAGCCTTAAAGACCGCTTCGATAATATGGTGCGTGTTTTCTCCTGCAAGCTGGCGCACATGCAAAGTTATGTTTGCATTTCTAGTAAATGCTGCCAAAAACTCTTTTACAAGCTCTGTATCAAAAGTTCCCACTTTCTCATTTTTCAGATCCAGCTCGCAGCACAGCACGCCTCTGCCCGACAGATCCGCCGCGCAGAGCACAAGAGCCTCATCCATAGGCAAGATGCTGTCTCCGTACCGGCAGATCCCTCTCTTATCGCCAACAGCTTCGGCAAATGCTAAGCCCATGCATATACCTATATCTTCCACAGTATGGTGGTCATCCACCCATACATCTCCCTTGCAGTCTACTTGAAGATCAAATCTGCTGTATTTTGCAAAGAGCTCCAGCATGTGCTTTAAAAAACCGACCTCGCACTTCAGCTCAGATTTTCCCGATCCATCGATCTCAAGAGCAAGCTCTATGTCTGTTTCTGCAGTTTTTCTTACGATTTTACTATTGCGCATCTTGTTATACCCCCAAGATCTCTTTTATGGCACACAGCAATATGTCCATCTGCTCCTGCGTTCCTATTGTAATACGCACATAATCTTCGATCCTCTTTTTCCCCAAATAACGAATCAGTACGCCTTTCTCTTTGAGCCTCTTATAAAGTTCGCTCCCATGCATCTTAGAAGTCTTTGCAAACAGAAAGTTTGCTTTGGAGTCCGTCAGCTCAAATCCCAGTTCGCGCAGCTTTTCAGCTGTATATTCCCTGACCCGGATGATCTCTCTGCAGTTTGAGGCATAATATTCAGCATCGTCAAGTGCAGCTTCTCCCGCGGCCATAGTCAGGCGGTTGATATTGTATGGATTAGTTGAAAACTTTATTTTATTCAGATCCTCAATGATCTCTGCATCCGCTATTCCATATCCCAGACGTGCTCCGGCCATGGATCGGGACTTTGAATAAGTCTGTACGACAAGCAGATTGGGATACCTTTTAATAAGCGGTATAGCCGTTTCGCCTCCGAAATCCACATACGCCTCATCAATCACAACTATATTGTCTGGATTGGTCTGAAGTATCTTTTCTATTTGGTCACGCGTCAGTGCAAGCCCTGTAGGCGCATTTGGATTTGCAATAAATATGGTCCTGTTCTGTGAAAAATAATCATTTATGTCTATAGTAAAATCATCGCACAGCGGTTTTTCCGAATAATCGATGCCATAAAGCTGTGCAAAAACCGGGTAAAATCCGTAGCTTATATCCGGGAACGCCGCTCCTGTATCACTATCGCAAAACGCCATAAAGGCAAAAGAGAGGACCTCATCCGACCCATTTGCCAGAAAGACATTCTCGCGTTCAACACCATATGTCTGCGCAAGCTTTTCACTGAGAACAGCACCCTCCGGCTGCGGATACAGATTCAGCTTTGCTATCTCCTGCTCATTCAATCTTTCCAAGACCTTTGGAGACGGAGGAAACGGCGATTCATTTGTATTCAGCTTAACATATTCCATGTCTTTAGGCTGTTCGCCCGGTACATATGTCTCAAGAGAAGAAAATCTGTCGCTTAAAAACCTGCTCATTTACATCGTCCCCTTTATTTTTGCCTTTCCGAACGTATCGTAGCGCTTTTTGCGTGGCCGCCCAAGCCTTCCTCTTTGGCAAAACGCGCTATTTTTTCGCCTACCTGTTCAAGAGCTTGCTGAGTATAGTAAATAAAAGATGAACGCTTCACAAAATCCATAACTGACAATGGGCTTGAAAAGCGTGCGGTACCTCCCGTCGGAAGGGTATGATTAGGTCCCGCGAAATAGTCTCCCAGCGCCTCCGGACAATTTTTCCCTAAGAATATAGAGCCGGCATTTTTTATCTGACTCAGATAATCGAACGGATCGTCCACGCACAGCTCAAGGTGCTCCGGCGCTATTTCGTTTGATACCCTTATAGCATCTTCTATACTGTCTGCCAGCAGAATCTTGCCATTCGTATCTATCGAAGCTCTCGCTATTTCAGCCCGTTCAAGCAACGGTATCTGCTTTTCGATCTCCACACTGACCGCTTCTGCCAAATCTGAACTTACAGTTATCAGAACCGCCGTTGAAAGTTTATCGTGTTCAGCCTGAGAAAGCATGTCCGCAGCTACCACAGCCGCATCGCAGCTTCCATCCGCTATGACTAATATCTCACTCGGGCCGGCTATCATATCGATATCTACTCTTCCAAATACCTGACGTTTTGCCTCTGCCACAAATGAATTCCCCGGCCCTACTATCTTATCTACCCGCGGTATTGATTCAGTACCGTACGCAAGCGCCGCTATCGCCTGTGCGCCGCCAACCTTAAAAATGCGGTCTACACCTGCTATTTTAGCTGCAACAAGTCTGGTCGGAGCTATGACGCCGTCTTTGGATGGCGTCACCATTATCAATTCCTCTACTCCCGCTATCTTGGCGGGTATGCAGTCCATGAGAACTGTTGAGGGATAGCTCGCTGTTCCTCCCGGCACATAAACTCCAGCCTTTGCAAGCGGCATGACCTTTTGACCCAGAACTATTCCGGGCTTGTCGTTTATAACAAAGCTGTTCGTTATCTGCCGTCTGTGGAATGCCTCTATATTCTCCTTTGCAGTGTATAAGATATCCAAAAGTTCGCCGTCTATCTGCTCAAAAGCACGGTTTATCTCTTCTTCAGACACCTCTAAAGTATCAAGCCTCGCATTGTCAAACTTTTCACAATATCTATACAGCGCAGTATCTCCGTTTTCTCTTACGTCTGAAATGATCTCCGACACGGCCTCAGAAACATCCGCTGTTGCCGTATTCCTGATAAGAATATCGTCGGCAGTTACCTGCCCTATCTTTGAAATTCGTATCATAACAAACCTTTCACTTTCTCTACAATATCTTCGATCTGTCTGTTCTTAAATTTATAGCTGACCTTATTTGAAATAAGTCTTGCGCTTATCGAAACTATTTCCTCCAGCTTCTCTAGATTGTTTTCCAAAAGCGTGGTTCCAGTCTCCACTATATCCACTATAACATCCGACAGATTCAACAACGGTGCAATCTCTATGGACCCGTTCAGCTTTATTATATCTATCTCTCTGCTCAGCTTACTGTAGTATTCACGGGCAATATTTGGGAATTTAGTCGCGACTCTCAGAGTCCGCCCTGAATCTATTCGCATTCCCTTTGGCCCCGCTACTGCCATACAGCATTTCCCCATACCAAGATCCAAAAGTTCATATACATCAGAGCCGTACTCAAGCAATATGTCTTTTCCGACAATGCCAATATCAGCGGCTCCTCTTTCTACATATATAGACACATCAGACGGTTTGGCCCAGAAATACCGCACGCCGCAGTCCTCATTTTCAAATATCAGCTTGCGATTATTCTCCAATATAGACGGGCAGCCATACCCTATCTGCTCGAAAAGGGCATACGCTTTCTCTCCCAGTCTTCCCTTGGGCAATGCAATATTAATAAACTCAACCAAGGTTCTCACTCCCGTCTTTTACGCTTATATACTGCTTTGCCCGCAGACTGCTTTCGGAGCTTTTCTGCACCCGTACGCTCCTGCCCAGTTTAAGTGCAGCGTCTGCTGTCTCCGCGATCTTTACAGGATCGTCGTCCTCGTCATATCGTATCAAAACATCCACATCAAATTCTTTTTCCTCAGTTTCATACTGTTCGAGCTGTCCAAGATATACGGCAAAGCCTATGGCCTGTCCCTTTTTATCCATGCGGTGCAGCAAATTATCATATCTGCCGCCGTAAAGCACCTCAACAGGTATACCCTTTATAAATCCTTGAAATATTACACCGCTGTAATAATCCATATCGTTTACGATCGAAAAGTCTAAATTGACATTTTCTGCACAGTCCATGCTCTCAAGGACTCTATATACCTCTTTTAATTCGCGCATTGCCTCCCGCATCGTGTCATTTACACAGTATGATTCAGCTTTTTCTATCGCGCTTTTAAACGACCCGTAAATACCTGATAGACCTACTATGCTCTCCGTTAAAGCCTTATCGACCTCATACTGCCTGCACAGTATTCGGATCTCATCTGAATTTTTCGCTCCGATAGACGAAGTCATCTTTTTTCTTGCGACATCCTGCAGTCCCGCAGCGTCAAGCAGCGCAGCCGTCACGCCCACATGAGATACATCAAGTATAAACTGTTCGCTCACAGTCTGAAGGCTCCGGACAGCAAGGCAGATAACCTCTCCCATAGTATACAGATCGATATCTCCTATACATTCCAATCCCATCTGCATTATCTCACGGAATTCCTGCCCGCCCTTGACTACACGGTATACATTTTCCTTATAATAAACTTTTTCCGGCTCTTTTTCGGAATCTTTTATATTCTTTATGATAGACAGCGTAATGTCCGGCTTCAAAGCCATAAGCTTTCCCGATGGGTCACTGAATGTAAGTATATTCTTGCTCTGAAGGAAACTCTTATTTTCCATATAGAAATCATATTCTTCAAACTTGCTCATCTTGTATTTCATATATCCACGCCGCTCATACAGATCGCACAGCCGCAGTATGGTTTCCTCGTCTTTGTTTACACTTACATTCAGCATATTCATTGTGACTTTTCCCCTCTAATAAGGATATAAACATATGTTATATCATACGCCTTTTCCAGACATTAGTCAAGAAATGCGTATTTATGGGTGTGATTTTGGAGATATTATAAAAAACTCATTCTTTGCCTTCAACTCCTTGTTGCAATGCAAAATTTTTACTTCGAAATGACATATAATATAGGATAAAGCTTATTGACAAGATTAAAGTCTATGGGCTATAATTTTGTTGAAGACTTCTGCTTTTAGGGAAAATCTGCCAGGGATTTTGCGTCTTGGACTGAAAGCGCGGAACAGATGAGTAGTAAGCAGAGGAACACTTCAGACATGTCCCGAAAAACAAAATCAGAAAGTGGGCGCCGTAGCAGGCGTCAATGCGGGTGGCACCGCGGGTTTTACGACTCGTCCCGAAAATTATGTCTATAGTTTTCGGGATTTTATTATTTTTAGGAGGCAGTCTTTTATGCTTAGAACACATACCTGCAATGAGCTCCGTATAGATCACATTGGCAATAAAGTCAGGCTGTCCGGCTGGGTAGACACCATCCGCGACCACGGCGGCGTAAAATTTATTGACCTGCGCGATCACAGCGGCATTACACAGATCGTATTTCACGACGAGTCTATGCTTGATGGAATAAACCGCGAAGCTGTCATTTCCGTATGCGGCACTGTTTTAAAGCGCGATGAAGAAACGGTAAATCCGAAGCTGGACACCGGCCTAATCGAAGTACATGTAGACAGCATCGAGCTTCTCGGTCCATGCCGCAATATGCTCCCGTTCGACATAGGCGAATCAACCTCTACTCGAGAAGACGTACGGCTCAAATACCGTTACCTCGATCTGCGCAATCCGGCTATTCACAAAAATATAATCTTGCGTTCTAAGATTATCAGCTACCTTCGCAGCCAAATGGAACAGCTTGGATTCTTGGAGATCCAGACTCCCATCCTGACCGTTTCATCTCCAGAGGGCGCAAGAGACTATCTCGTGCCGAGCCGTAAGCACAAGGGCAAGTTCTACGCCCTTCCTCAAGCTCCTCAGCAATTCAAGCAGCTTTTGATGGTCTCTGGATTCGACAAGTATTTTCAAATAGCTCCATGTTTTCGCGATGAGGACGCACGTCAGGACCGTTCTCCCGGCGAGTTTTATCAGCTAGACTTTGAGATGGCCTTTGCAGAGCAGGAGGATGTACTTCAAGTTGCCGAAACTGTGCTGTACAATACTTTTAAAGAATTCAGCGGCAAGAGGGTATCTCCTGCCCCCTTCCGCCGTCTCACATATGCCGAGTCAATGCTGCACTACGGCACGGATAAGCCCGACCTGCGAAATCCTCTAATAATATGTGATCTGACTGAATTTTTCAGCGACGTTGAGTTCCCGGCTTTTCGCGGGAAACCTGTACGCGGCATCGTGGCAAACTGTGCAGGACGCTCCCGCAGCTTTTTTGAGCACTCGCTGAAATTCGCCCTTAGCATAGGTATGAAGGGGCTTGGCTATATCACATTAAATAACGGCGTATTTAAAGGGCCTATCGAGAAATTCCTGTCCGATGAAAAGAAGCAGTATCTTATAGATACTCTCGGGATAAAAGACAACGAGACCCTGTTCTTCATTTCCGATGCTTCCGGCTCTGTCGACAGCTTTGCCGGTCAGATCCGTCAATGGCTGGGCGAAACTCTTGAGATCGTAGATAACGACTCCTTTGAGTTCTGCTTTATCGTAGATTTTCCCATGTACGAGTATGATCAGGAAACCAAAAAGATAAAATTTACCCACAACCCATTTTCCATGCCTCAAGGCGGTCTGGACGCTCTTGAAAACAGCGATCCGCTGAGCATACTCGCATACCAATACGATATCGTATGTAACGGAGTCGAGCTCTCCTCCGGAGCCGTGCGCAACCACAGTCCCGCTATTATGAAAAAGGCCTTCGAAATAGCAGGTTACTCGGAAGAAGAGCTCGAAAAAAGATTTGGAGCCCTATATACTGCTTTCCAGTACGGAGCTCCTCCTCACGCCGGTATGGCGCCTGGCATTGACCGTATGGTGATGCTTCTCGCAGACGAAGAGACCATCCGCGACGTTATAGCTTTTCCTCTCAATGGAAACGCTCAGGATCTCCTGCTCGGGGCTCCCGGAGAAGTCAGCGAGCAGCAGCTCCGCGAAGTGCATATCAAATTGAGATAAATATCCACATCTCCGCTGCAGGCTTTGCTTGTAGCGGAGATATTACTATCGATTCGGAAGTGTGTCCAATGCCCTTTTTTTCCTGTCCCATATGCGGACTTTCGCTCATTTCAGATAACCGCTCCCTGCGATGCATTTTAGGCCACTGCTTTGACATATCAAAATACGGTTATGTAAATCTTTTGCTTTCGCAAAAATCCTCGGATAAACGTCATGGAGACGATAAGCTCATGCTGTCTGCCCGCAGTCGTTTTCTTGAGCGCGGATATTATCTCCCACTCTTGAACACGATATCAGAGTCCGCATACAAATACATAAACGGCAATGCCGAAATACTGGATATTGGCTGCGGCGAAGGCTGGTATATGGCAGGACTAAAAAATTTTTTAGAAAGCAACGGCATTGTCTCGGAATTTAGCGGGATCGATATCTCAAAAGAAGCCCTTCGTTTGGCGGCAAAACGCTGTAAGGGAGCCAAATTCGCAGTTGCCAGCTCATCATCCCTGCCGTTTTCAGACAAGACCTTTGATCTTATCTTAAACGTATTTGCCCCCATGACGGAGTCCGAAGCTGTGCGAGTACTCAAACCCGGCGGTATTATTATGAAGGCAGTTCCGCTCCCAAGGCATTTATGGTCTTTAAAAGCCGCTGTTTATCAGGTCCCGCGTGAAAACAAACCTCTCAATAACAAGGATATAGACGGGCTTTCAATATTAGAGCAGATCCCTATATGCTACAAGTTTCACCTTGCTTCTTCAGACGAGATAGCAGATCTTTTCAAAATGACCCCGTATTATTACAAAACAGGAAAAGAGGATCAAAAAAAGCTTGAGACGCTGTCTGATCTTTCAGTTGAGGCCGAATTTCTTTTGTTGATATGCAGGAAATGATCTTACAATCAAAACAGAGGAGCTGTTTGCTCCTCTGTTTTTTCTTATTTAGTCAATCCCTGCATTTCATCAATAAGCTCATCAAACAGTTTGAGTGCTTTTTCTACAGGCTCTGGACTGGCCATATCCACGCCCGCGCGGCGCAGTAGTTCAATCGGATCTGCGCTTCCGCCAGACGACAAAAACTCTATATAGCTTTTAACGGCATTTCCACCTTCCTCTAGGATCTTCATTGCCAAAGCAATAGCCGCCGAAAATCCAGTTGCATATTGAAACACATAAAAATTATAGAAAAAGTGCGGAATACGCGCCCACTCGCTCTGGATCTTGCGGTCAATCACGATGTTATCGCCGTAGTACTCCTTATTGAGCTCATAGTAACGCCCATTGAGCAATTCAGCTGTAAGTGTCTGTCCCTGTTCGGACATTCTGTTTATATCCATCTCAAACTCTGCAAACATAGTCTGGCGATACAGTGTGGTTCGGAACTGCTCTAAAAAGTGATGGATAAGATAAGCTCTTTCGCGTCGGTCAGATGTAGTCTTGAGCAAATACTGCATAAGCAATACTTCATTGCAGGTACTTGCCACTTCCGCTACAAAAATTACATAATCAGAGTACACTACCGGCTGATTTTTCATAGACAAATAGCTGTGCACGGCATGACCCATTTCATGGGCGAGTGTAAACACGCTGTCCAGATCGTTTTTGTAGTTCAGCAGCACATACGGATGAGGCCTTGCGCCAGCCGAGTACGCCCCGCTAGTCTTTCCTTCGTTTTCATATACGTCTATCCACCTCGACGCAAATGCCTCTCTCAGTATATTCCCGTATTCTTCTCCCAAAGGTTCAGTCGCTTTCAGTACCATTTCCTTGGCCTGTTCAAAACTCCTATCAGTTTCAGGATACTCCACTATAGGGACATATAGATCGTACATATGCAATTCCGGAAGTGCCATGCAGCGTTTTCGAAGAGCAACGTATTTATACATCGTACTCATATGTGAATGAACGCTTTCTATCAAGTTGTGATAGACCTCTACTGGAACTTCTGTGGGAATAAGAGCCGCTTCCAGCGTATCTTTAAATTTCCTCGCACGGGCAAAGAATCTAAGCTGTTTTATCTGTGCGTCCAAAATAGAGGCCGTAGTATTTTCAAAGTTTGCAAACACAGAATACAGGTTATCAAATGCAGATTTTCTAAGTATTCTGTCTTTACTCTGCATTAGGGGAACAAAAGACCCCTGCGTCAGCTGATGCAATTTTCCTTCACTGTCTGTGGCATTTGAGAACTTCATATCTGCATCGCGCAGCATATTCCCTATATTATCCGGAGTTTCCGCCATTTCAGCCGCCATTGCAAGCAATCTCTCTTCATTTTGACCTAAAATATGGTCCTTCATCCTGCGTTCCCGATCAATGGCATATTTATACAGCTTCAGCGGCGCACATTCTTCATAAAATTTATTCAGAACATCATCTGAAATCTGCATAAGTTCCGGCGCCGCAAAACTGCCCGCGCTGCTCAGCTCTACTAAAACACGTGAGGCTTTCCCTCTCATAGCTTGATACTGTCCATTCGCATTATCTGTATCACTCAGCCGGAAAGCATATGTCGCCACTCTTTCGGCAAGAAGCCCTATCTCATCATTCAGCTCAAACCACTTCAAAAGCTGGTCTGCGCTGTTGCCAAGTGTACCGCGAAACTCCTCTATTTGCTTTGGATACTCCGCAAGTTCGTTTACAGCCTGCTCCCACAAGACACCATCTGTATAAAGATCCTCCAGCGCCCATGTGTCATCGTATTTTACTTCCGAACGTTTCGGTATTTTATTTTCCACGTCTTTTCACCTCATATCTTTAGTATGCACAGTTAGCTAAATTTTCTTGCTTATATAGCTACAGTTGACTGAAATTCAAAAAAATTGTACAATGAATAATATAAAATTCAAATAAGAAAGGGTTTGGTCTAAATATGTCTCCTGATAAATTACGGGCTATGATACCTTACTTATGCGTTATTTTCGCGGTTTTCCTGATCATGCCGGCAGCGGCATCCTTTTTCACTCCAGAAGCCGACTCGGATTACTATTTAAATTATCTGCTGATATGGATATTTTTCCCCGGCGTATCTATAATCTCCGGCATTATATACGGTATTAAAAATACCTTTACTATATTCCTGCCCGTCTTCACGTTCCTGTTGTTTCTTCCAACCTGCTTTCTTTTCTACGTCAGCAGCTACTGGATGTACGGAGTTATTTACGGTGGATTTTCTGCTGCCGGAGTGATAATAGGGCGGATATTTTCACCCAGTGATCCCAGACTTAGAGGTCCTAAAAAATAAAAATACTTAAAATCTATCGGTCTGCAGTTCTTTACTCTGCAGACCGATTTTCATTTTCTTCTTTTTTATGTTCTTCAATCATTTCACGTATTTCATCAGGTTGAAAAACATAGGCTGTACCGCAAAATTCGCACACGGCTTCCGTGGGCTTGTCTTCTTTGGTCCATACTTCGAGTTCATTAGGGTCTAGGCCAGTCAATATCTTTTTCATTTTTTCACGGGAGCAATCGCACTTAAATTCGGCTGGCACGGTCTCAAGTAATTCCGGTGAAAACCCGTCCAGAACTTCCCGCAGGATATCTTCCGGCATCATCCCACTGTCCAACATGGATGTGATAGACTGTATCTTTCCTATGCGTTCTTCTAATCTACTTATCGTTTCCTCATCTACTCCGGGCATCAGCTGCACTATCAATCCTCCAGCCTGCTTCACAGTGTTGTTTTTATTCATAAGCACGCCTAGTGCAACTGCCGATGGTGTCTGCTCGCTTGATGCAAAATAATA
The DNA here is from genome assembly GCA_944385275.1 of uncultured Oscillospiraceae bacterium. Taxonomy (GTDB): domain Bacteria; phylum Bacillota; class Clostridia; order Oscillospirales; family Oscillospiraceae; genus CALWWP01. Next base: position 33,435 of record CALWWP010000018.1, read on the forward strand.
TGTCAGGTCCTCAGCCACTTCCCCGGTGACAAGCTCCGACACACCAGTAAACGGCGTCCCGACTCCAATATCTCTAGTTACAGACAAAAAACCACGTCCCACTGCTCCTCCGACATCAAGCTTTCCTTTGTCGTTCGGCGGCAGTATGACATCTGTTTCAAACGCGTACCCTTTTACCTGGGACTTGTAATTAGAGACGGCGACCATGCCTCTCATCGGACCGTCCCCGTTTATCTTGAGAGTTAGCTTATCTTCTTCTGATTTAAGCATGCTCCCCATCATAGCCGCTGCCGTGAGAAGCCGTCCCAGTGCTGCCGTTATAACAGGACTGGTATTATGATACATCCTTGCTCTTTCTACTAACAATTTAGTGGTAGCTGCATATGCGCGCACTTTTCCATCAGCTGCGATCGCTTTTACAATATAATCTTTCATCTTGCATTGCTCCAAAAAGTTTTTTAAATATCCATCTTATTTCCTGTTTAAATTATACTACATCAATATGAAAACTTTTTTCAAATAAAAAACGGCGCAGTTAACTTGCGCCGTTTTCATTTAAAAATCCTTACTTTTTAGACTTTATAAAAGACAAAATAGTGGATACCGCTCCGTCAACACCCGATTTAGAGGTGTTAATGGCCAAATCATACTGTCCCAGTTCTTTCCACGAAATCCCGGTATACAACTTGTGATAGTTTGCTCTTCCCTTATCTGTCTTCTTTATCATCGCCTCCGCCTTCTTACGGTCGAGGCCCTCTGTATTCATACACTTTTGAATTCTGTCCTCTTTGTCGGCATACAGAAACACTTTAACACAGTCTGGATTATCCCTTAGAACATACTCAGAACAACGGCCAACAATAACACAGCTGTGTTTCTCTGCCAGTTCCTGAATGACCTTGGACTGGGCAAAAAACGCCTTGTCATTTGGCGGCGTATCATATTGCATATACATGGTGCTGGCATTGGAATAGGCCATCGATGCAATATTGTACAAGAAACTGCTGGTCGCCTTTTCTTCCGTTTGTTCAATAAATTCCGGACTCAATCCAGATTTATCCGCTGTCATCTGTATCAGCGCTCTGTCATAATACAAAATACCCAGAGCCGACGCGACTTTTTTACCGATGATACGTCCATCACAGCCATACTCACGACTTATTGTAACCACTAAATTACCCATAAAATCCGCCTCCAATCCTCGGTATACATACACATTATACTACAGCTGGAAGTTTTTGTACAGTATTTTAAAAAAATATCTTAATTGTTATAGTAAATACTTCCACCTATAAACTCGCGGATAAGAGAATCCTTTGGAATACACTCATCGGCAAGGTCCGCAGACAGCCCGAACGCCTCTATTATATATTCTATCTCGCTGTGAAACGGCACATTGTCTGGCAGCTTGTTCAGCAATGACAATGCTTGTTTTTTTATAGCCGCCACTTCATACGGCAAAGCAGAATCCAAAATAATATCAGCTCTGTCCTTAAAAGGATATATGTATTTTCGCTCTCCATCAAGCACGTTGTCCCATAATTCCAATGTGAAAATTGCACTGGAACCACGGAAATTGTCGTCTCTGACTATACGCCGTATCATACGGAGCCACATTTTTTCAAAAGCCACTTTTCCATCGTCTTTTACAAACGTACTATCCGTACTTATGTAAACTTTAAACGCTTCAGGATGCTTTCCCGATATCTCATCGTTGAGCGCGTGTATTCCCTCAAAAATAACTATCTCATGTGGCCCAAGCCTGAGCGGGCGCGTAATGGACGTAGCCCTCTTCTGGCGTGCGAACATAAAATGCGGTATCTGGATCTCTCCGCCCTTTGTCAAAATATCAAAGTGCTCATTGAGCAGTTCCATATCGACACATTCCGGAGATTCATAGTCAACGTCCCCATCGGCAGTTCTCGGCGCAGTTTTAGGATCTATGGTCTTAAAATAGTCGTCAATGGACACTGTATGAGTAACTATTCCAAGTTTTTCAAGTGCATGCTCCAGCTTTAATGCCGTTGTCGTTTTCCCGGAGCCAGACGGTCCGGACAGTAGGACGATTGGACTTTGGCTTCTTCTTTTCCTTATTACGGAAGCTGCAAACGCAATATCCTTGTTAAACATATCATCGCAGCTTTTTACAAATTCGACCGGATTTTCCTGCAATTTCTTATTTACTTCAGATAATTTAATAGCCCCCATGAAAAACCTCCATCTTGTCCAAATTTCTTTTGTTGTTCAATACCTTTTCAATTCCATCAATATATTCATATGGATATTTTACATTGAATATCCTTTCTATCCTTCTCGTCTGAGGATTTACAAGCTTCGTTACCCCTCCGGCTCCCATGGCGATTATGCTTTGAAGCTCTTCCATCATGCAAATATTGTACAGGCCTTCTTTCCCATGCAAGCTCCAGCCTATGTTTTCAAATGCTCCAGACATATATTTCTGACGATACAAATAATAAGGCGTATATCCTGTAGATCTCAGGCGTTTATCTGCAAACTCCAGCATCTTTTCCACAGTTTCTCCGCCCGGCAGGGCATATTCTCCGCGATCTATATTGGACCCTTTCTTTATCGACAAAGTATGAACTGTAATGTTTTCGGGCGCAAGCTGTATGATCCGATCGACCGTATCTGAAAATCCAATTACATCATCTTCTGGCAAGCCTGCTATCAGATCCATATTTATTTCGCCTATATCTACTTTTCTTGCAAGCTCATATGCCAATATCACATCGTCAGGGGTGTGTTTCCTCCCAATGGCTTTCAGCACATGCTCCTGCATGGTCTGCGGATTTATGCTTATTCTAGTAGCTCCGCCGTTTTTGATCACTCTAAGCTTTTCTTCATCTATTGTATCTGGTCTTCCTGCTTCCACTGTAAATTCTCTGACAGCTGAGAGATTGAAGCGTTTTGACAGCTCATCAAAAATTCTTTTAAGCTGTTCCGCGGAAAGGGTAGTTGGGGTTCCTCCCCCCATGTATATGGATACAGGACTCCAGCCTATACGTTTAATTTCTTCTCCCACAACAGCTATCTCTCTTAACAACGCCTCTACAAAAGGCTCTATGAGCTTTACAGTCTTTTCGACCGATTGGCTCACAAATGAGCAATAAGCACATCTAGTCGGGCAAAACGGTATTCCTATGTAAAGTGATATCTCATTGTGATTCAAGCTTTTTCTTGCAGCAACACTCGCCATAGCCGTTTCAGTGCACAACTCAGCACGCTTTGGAGAAACATAGTATTCTTTTTGCAGCTGCCTTGCCGTTTCCTCTCGAGTCATTCCCAAATCCAAAAAACCGGCTGCTATTTTAGACGGCCTAATACCAGTCATTGCTCCCCACGGCAGTTCTCCTCCCACCGCAGGTCTAGCTGCCACATAAAACGAACGCTTAACGATTTTTTGAAGTTCACGGTCTCTTTCCAATTTATCTGCTTTATCTGGCGTCCGTGTTCTTGCCTTTCCCAAATACTCTTTTCCGTCTATTCGAAGCCTTGTCACAACTGTTGTATACACTTTTCCCTCAAACAATTTGCTTACGCATCCGTCTTCTTCCGTGTTTGCGCGTCCAAGCTGATGCTTTTCTCTAGGGAACATTGCAAGCAGGATCTGTTCAAGCGCATATTTGTATTCGTGATTTTCCAAACAAAATTTCATAATTTTCCCGACACTGCCTGAAGCATACTTATATTAAATTTTCGTTCTCTTTCAAGCGTTGTGCTCTCCTCATGGCCGGGATATACCTCGTAATCTCCGTCCAATTCATACAACCTGCGCAAAGACCTGTCCATATCTTCCTGATTCCCATCGGCAAAATCTGTGCGGCCGCAGTCATCGCGGAACAGTGTGTCTCCCGTAAATAATGCGTCTTCACAACGCAGGACTACAGAACCTCTTGTGTGTCCGGGAGTCTCCAGCACATCAAAGTGCAGACCACCCACATTGACTGAATCTCCCTCTTTATAACAGTTGACAAAATCGCTTTTAGTCGTCAATTTGAGTGGGTCGTCCCCCTTGCTCAAATCCGCCGCATGTATATATATCGGAGCACCGGTCTCTTCATGGAGTCCTACTGCGGCCCCAGTGTGATCGAAATGACCGTGTGTAAGCAATATACACTTTACATTCAAGGAATGTCCTTCCAAATAGTCTAATATCTCCGACAGTCCGTCCCCTGGATCAATGACTGCACTTGCCATTGTCTTTTCATCCGTCACAATATAGCAATTTGCCTGAAGCCATCCTACGCTAATAGATTTGATCAGCATGCCAAATCCTCCTAAAGCTCATTTGTGTCCAGTATTATAGTTACGGGTCCGTCATTTTCTGAATTGACCTGCATGTACGCTCCAAATTTTCCTGTCTGTACATTAAATCCATATCCTCGGACTCGCTCTATAAACTGTTCATACAGGGGTACAGCAGTTTCCGGGCGTGCTGCGCCGAAAAAATCCGGACGCCTTCCTTTTTTACAGTTCCCGTACAGCGTAAACTGCGAAACCACAAGGATTTCTCCTTCAACATCTGACAAAGAGCGGTTCATCTTGCCGTTTTCATCTTCAAATATGCGTAATGTGCAAATTTTATCTGCCAATTTCAAGCACTGCTCCGGCCCGTCCTGTGTTCCTATACCAAGAAGGATCAAAAAACCTCGCCCAATACGACCGCATACCTTTTCATCAACAGCGACCGATGCGTTGTTTACCCTAGTCAAAA
>CALWWP010000019.1 GCA_944385275.1 uncultured Oscillospiraceae bacterium
TTTCAAACACCTGCTCCCGTAGATAAAGCAAAGTGTTAGAAAAAGCGTAGATATTCAATTTTCCAAAAGCGTAGATAAACCGGAATCCCAGTCAAATCAAGGGGCTGCGGGGTCAGGTGGAGTATGGCCTACACGATTTCGAGTCGAGCTCGTTATGACCGCTTCGATACGTCTCCATTTAGAGAATATTCAGTTTTTGGCACAGATAACATGATTTCGAGTCAAGCTCGTTACGACCACTTCGATACGTCTCCATATAATTACGATCATGCCAACTAATTTCATACAAAATCATAAGATTTCGCATACACTAGGATACATTATCCAATTAAATTTGTCAATTAAAATTAGTTTTAGTTTATAAAATCTCCATACTGTCAATTGTATTTCATAAACATTCGTTATATGATATAAGTAAACTTTTTCTGGAGGTGCTTATGGGCAGTTCTTTGAAAGAAGTAAATATAAAGTCCGACTTGCCGACCGCTCGTGATGCCATCAAACGCATTACATATAACATCAAAAATGGCAAAGAACTTGGTATAACAGCTATAAAAATTATACACGGATACGGATCGAGCGGCAAGGGCGGCAAAATAAGAATAGAGGCAAGAAAGTACCTTCTTGATCAAAAAAGAAAAGGGATCATACGTGATTTTATTGCCGGAGAAGACTTTTCTATCTTTAATGAATCAACCAGAGCCGCCTTTCTTCTTTGTCCCCAGCTTCGCCATGACTCTGATCTGGAACGTCATAACAACGGCATCACGATCATAATATTATAAATTTTTACAGAGGCTTTCAAAAATTTTGAAAGCCTCTTATTTTTTTATTTATATATTATTTTATTGTTCTTAGTATCTAACTTCTTCATATTTCTGAACTCATCTGTATTTTCTGGAAGCTGCTTTTTTCTCAAATGATTCTCGGCTATATTCTTCAGGATGGAGTAGAAAACTGCAAATATAGGAACTCCAATAATCATTCCCATGAGACCTCCTACTGCTCCACCAATCAGCATAGCTACAATAACCCAAAAACCTGTAAGTCCTATTGTTGCCCCAATAATTTTAGGTGACAATATATTGCCTTCAAACATCTGAGCTACGCAAATAAATACGATAAAAACAAGACACTGCACCGGATTTTCAAGCACGATAAGAAGCGCTCCCAGACCACCCCCGATATATGGTCCAACATATGGTATCAAGTTTGTTATTGCAACCAGCACACATATGAGTGCAACATAAGGCATATTAGTTATGCTCATAAAAATCGCACACAAGAATCCAAGCAGCACTGAAGTTGCAAGCTTTCCAAGTATATAGCTGCCAAAAGTACGGTATGCAAATCGGGCATTATCCATAATAAAATTAACTGCCTTTGGCTTAAATATACAACAGACGAGTTTATTCAGCTGAGCGACAAACCTTTCCTTGCTGTACAGCAAATACACTGAAACTACATTTCCTATAAAGAATCCAGCAAGGATATTGATTATTACAACTATACCATTTGAGATGTTTACAAGAACGACTTCTACAGTCGCAAGAAGATCATTTTTTATCCAATCGCTCAAGTATGCTACTGTCTCAGTATATACATTCAAAACTATGCTCTCGATTTCCGGATAATCGCTGAAAAGTCTGTCTATAAGTTCCTGTCCTACTCTGATATATGATGACATTTTACTTACCAATGACACTATACTATTATATATTCCCGGAAGCACAAGCATGCAAAATCCAAAAACAGCTGCAAGCTCAATAGCAATGCTTAAACATATAGACAAAGAGCGTTTAAATGCAAATGCCCTCTTTGGATTTCGCGGAAATATTTTTTTAGAAAGGCGTTCCAGAAAAAGTTTTTCACTAAAATTTACAAAAGCAGAGAGAAAAAAGGCTAAAATCAAACCAACAAAAACTGAACTCAGCGCATTGAGGAGCACGTTTACTGTATTGCTTACCCCACTCCAATTCAATAATATCCACATCAGCAAAATTCCGCCTGCCAATACGCAAAAAGCCGTTATTCCCCAATGAAGGTACCTTTTATCGTCCCCTAACTTCACAAATTTACCTCCTTATCATCAGCGTATTTCTCTGTACATTGCAGAGGCATCTGCCTTTCCCGCATGTTCCAGTACATTTAACACTTCTACCTTCACCAGTTTTTGACCAAACCTTATTTCTATAATATCGCCGACCTTTACTTCATATGACGCTTTTGCCGTCTTTCCATTTACAGAAATGCGCTCATTATCACAAGCTTCATTTGCAACTGTACGCCGTTTAATTATACGCGATACTTTTAAATATTTATCCAATCTCATGTACAACGTCTCCTGTCAAAAACGGCACGTGATGCAGATGCTCCACATCCCGTGCCGTTTTTAATAAGCGCTCTTTTTTACTCTGCTATCTGCTCTTTTAGAGCTTTTCCAGCCTTAAACTGTGGGACTTTGGAGGCTGCGATCTGGATCTCTTCCTTAGTTCTAGGGTTGCGTCCAATACGAGCTGGCCTCTCTTTAACTTCAAAAATTCCAAATCCAGTCATTTGAACTTTATCTCCAGCTTTCAGAGCCTCAGTAATCGAATCAATAACTGCCGTTAAGGCTTTCTCGCTGTCTTTTTTAGAAAATCCGGATTTTTCAGCAATTGCGCTGATCAATTCTGCCTTGTTCATTAATATGTCCTCCTTTAGTTTATAGCTAACCTAAAGCTATTCTTTATTTCTAAAAAGCAAACCTGCTTTAAAGTCCTTTTTCCTCTTCTCTGCCAACTTCTTTTATAAATCTATCAGCAGCTGCATTCAAAACTTCTTCTGGATCAAGATCGTGCGATCTGGCAATGTTCACACATACAAGCATGCTATCTCCCAATATCTCGTAAATCCCTTTGTCAAATTCAGCCGTTTCCCTTAATATCTTTGCATTTTCTGTAAGCTTGTCCGGCCCTATCGTATCCAGCACTTTAGAAAATCCAGCCAATTCAGCTTTATCAAGCAGCTTTTCTGCTCTCCAAAGCGCAGGGAGGCTGCGAGCCACCCCTTCAAGACTGTCTTTTACAGTTTTCTGATTCTTTTCTAAACGCTTGACTTCTTCCCAGTTCAGATCTTTTCCTTCTCCGCCAAATAGTCCCGGGTGTCTAAAAATCATTTTTTTGCATACGGTCTCCACTACATCACCAAAATTAAAGTTTCCTTTATCCTGTTCAATAGACGCGTGAAAAACCACCTGTACAAGCACATCGCCGAGTTCTTCTCGCAGTGCGGATATACTGCCGGTGTCAATAGCCTCCGCTACTTCATATGCCTCTTCAATAAAATTTCGTCGAATGCTCTCATGAGTCTGGACTCTATCCCACGGGCATCCTTCTTCTGAGCGCAAGAAAGCGATGAGATTTATTAAATCGTCTATAGTATATCCATTATCTCCCTGAAAATCTATCATATTTTCTCCTCAACTTCAACATTTTTGTAAAAATTTTTAAATTCACAAAAATATTAGCTGATCTTCAACATCTTTGCTATTTTTTCTCCTTTTGGAAGAAGTTCCAACTCCTCTTTTGAAATGGCTTTTGTAACTATTATCGCAACAGCATAGACGACGCAGGCAGCTAAAATTGCAATTGTCATAGACACCGCCATCGCTACCCATTCACTAGAAAATACGTTTACAGCTATCGGATACACTAATGCCCTGACCCCATATGCCGATACCGCCATTAGCAGAGTTGCCAAGATCGGTTTAGTAAACACCGAACGAAGGCTTGGTCTCTCTGGAACCTTTATAAGAATGAACACTATGTTAAAAACAGAGATCACAGCGTAGCACACCAATGTACCGATAGACGCACCATGCACCCCTATTGCCGGCAGAGAGACGAGCAACCACGTAGAAGCAAGTTTGACAAGTCCTCCTATCGGCATAGTATATACTGGGAGTCTTTCATGTCCGTAAGCCTGTAGGATCGCATTTGTAATAAGCGTCAGACAGACAAAATACGAAGCTATACCCAATACCGCTAGTAGCAGCGGCCCTTCAGAAGATGAATTTGGATATATGACGTTCACTATATCGTATGAAAGCACACTCAGCCCAACTCCTGCCGGCAAAGCAAGCAAAGTCGTAATCTTTAATGACGCCTCTGTAATCTTTCTAGCCTCTGCCTTGCGGTTTTTAGCTATTGCCGCCGCTATTGCAGGTATTATGCTGATCGTAAGCGGCACTATAAAGGAAGATGGTAAATTAAACAGAGTCTGTACTTTAAAGTATATTCCATATAAAACCGTAGCCTCGTCATATGAAAATCCTGCCGCAAACTGCAGTCGGTTCATTATAAGCTTTGTATCTATTAAAGCTATGATATTAAGCAAAGCAGAGCCAAGCGTTACTGGTATCCCTATCATCAAAAGCCGTTTAAAAGTCTGATAACTGCTTAGAGGCACATCGGGATTCGCCATAGGAAGCAAAACTTCTTTATCGCTCTTAAGCTTATATATCACTATATAGAGCAACGCAAGAGCCGAACCTATTGTAACGCCTAAGATAGCGCCTGCTGATGCCATCTGCAGCCCCAAACCCGATTTGGAAAACCACCACGCAAGTCCAAGTCCAAACACCAGTTTGCACACTACTTCTATTATCTGAGAAACCGATGTGGGGATCATATTCGAAAGGCCCTGAGTATATCCGCGGTAGGCAGACATGATGCAGACCATTACTACTGCTGGAGCTAGTGCGCTGATAGACGCCTCTGCACCCGCTTGTTCCATAATGACCGAAAGCTTATCAGGGAACAACAACATAATGAGAGTTCCGGCCATGCCAAGCACAAAAAAGCTAAGCCACGCAACGCGAAAAGTGCGTTTTATCTGCATTCTTCGTCCCAAAGCATTAGATTCTGAAATCATTCTCGAAAGCGCGACAGGCAAACCTGCCGTAGAAAATGTAAGGAGGAGGCTGTAAATATTATAAGCTACTCCAAAATACGCCGATCCTTCATCTCCCAGCAAATTGTATAGTGGGATTTTATAAACCGCACCAAGCACTTTTACAATTGCAACTGTTACAGTCAAGATCGCTGCCCCATGCAGAAAATTTTGGTTTTTGGAATTGGCCAACGAGACGACTCCCCTTTACAACAAAACTCTGTCCATTCTATGCTCAAAATACAAGAAATCGAACACTTTATTAAAAATTTACTGCGGTATGTACTCTTATTGTCTTAATCACTTATTGAGTTCAGAGCCGCACTTTTTACAAAACGAGTCGCTCTTAGAGCAAACTTCACCGCAAGATGGGCAAACTACAGCTTTTTTCAATTCTGCTATCCGCTCTTGATATTGAGCAATTTCAGCAAGCTTACTGTCAATTGATTTCAAGCGCTCATCGACTGCTTTTTCTTCCACCTCTTTACCCACATGTATAGCGTACATGAGCTTACCAATTTCACGATGCTCTATGCCTATCTCCGTTTTCAGATCAAATATCTTCATATTTAGTTTAGCAAGCTCTACTGTCTCCCCCGTTTTTTTCCCTATCTGCTTTACAGCGTCTTCTGTCTTATCTCCTACTACAACTGCTGTCTCTTTAAGCTTTTGTAGCATCTCTTTCATTTTGTCTTCCATAGTATATCCTCCTTCTTAAATATGTAAAAATTTTTTGATGTTTAATGACAATATCTTTTCCATCTCATCATGCGTTAAGCCCATCGAGAAAAAGTCTTCGACCTGGCTTGCATAATTCCAAAGTGGAAAATCCGTACCAAAAAAGCAATTTTCTACGCCAAGATACCTTATCTGCTCCCGGGTCTTGTCCAAACCAAGAGCTGCCGTACAGCTGCTGGTATCATAGCGAACATTCTCATACTTTTTCAGCATTCTTGCTTCTTCCCAAGCATGGTATCCGCCCAAATGTGCTGCGATAACAATTAGCTTCGGAAAATCACTAAGTACCTTTGCAAGTCTTGACGGGTGTGAATAAGTATACCTTGTGTCTCCCATATGCATTAAAATAGGCATTCTTCCAGAAGCTGCTTCATAAATGTCATATGCTTTTTTATCATCAATGTTAAATTTCTGAAAATCAGGGTGCAGCTTAATCCCATACATATTGTGCTCAGCAATATAATCAACTTCCGCGCCTATATCTTCCGTATCCGGATGCAAAGCTCCAAATCCAATAAATTGGGGATAACTGACACACTTGCTGCTTATAAAGTCATTTATTCCTCGCACCTGGTGTGCAACTGTTGCAACCGAACAGACCAAGTAGCGTTTTACTCCAAACTTTTCACCCTCTCCGACCAGAATATGTGGTTCTCCAGTATGTCCTGCCGGCAGATCATAAAAATGTCCTATACTTTGACTGGCTTTTTCTGAGATCTTTCCGGGAAAAATATGCGCATGCGCATCAATTATCTCAAATTCTTTCCAGATATTTTTTTCCATATATATTGCCTCTCTATTCTATTTTTTGCGCTCTTAGTATAGCATCGCATGAGGCTTTTTGCAACGAAAACCGGTCTTAATACAGCGAAAACCGAAGCGACAAAATACCGCTTCGGTTCCCGTTTCTTTAAATCGTCAAAAGTGCATATAATAAACTGTAATGGTACAGGCTGTCATTGGACTGCCCCGGCCATTGCCGCGGGCAGGAAACATATGGAAAAGTACGAGTTTGTCCTCATCATCTCTTCCATTTCCTAAAGTATACCATTATTTTCATCAGAGATTTTGTCTAAAGAGTGACTAAGCCTAAAACATTTTATGAACTTTACACTTTTGGATTATTGGGATCCTGTCTAGCGGATACCAGCAAAGCATAAGCCATGGGCAGCACTGCGCAGAGAAAACAACACGACACTACTCCTATGCTGACAAAAAACGGCATGCTATAAATCGCTCCTAAAACTGCAAACATTGTAAGAGCAAACCCTCCCGAAACTCCTGAATAGGCCAGAAAAACTTTCGATTTTCGCAATACCGTCTCATTGCGGAATATCCAAAACATCTTTTCGCCGCTTCCCTCATTCACCTGTATACCCGAAATATAATTGCTGACATACATGATAAATGCACCGACTATAATACTCGTAATGTAACTTCTGGCATTCACCATATCACTGCTGTTGTAGTGCTGGCTTTGCAGCATAAATATCCATCCAAAAGCCACAAACATCGTAACTATAGTTGGAATAGTCTTTCTTTCAAAGCTCTCCTTAGGCTTAAAAGACTTGTCGTTGGCACGTTTATACTGGGCAAAAAAATGATATCCAAACGTCGCCAGCAGGGGAATTACCGCAAACAGCAGATATATCCATTTGCTTCCGTACTGCGCCACATTTCCCTCAGCATCATACTGCAGAGGGATACTGTTGTCCATCCCCGCAAGTACAACCACCAGCAGAAACGCGTTCAGCACAGACGAATATGCAAGCACTTTATTCTTCATCTCTTTCAAAGTACGTTCCCCTTTTTACAAATCAAATTTTCTTCAGTGTAAACTTTTTTAATAGATTCGTCAAGGCAAAACAAGACGAAAACAAGACATTTGACTTGTTTTAAAGCTTAAAATGCCTTGTTTTCGATTAAATTAACATTCAGTTCATAAAACGTTCTACTGCTTCATTCAAAGCGTCTATCGCTTCTTTGTCCCCCGTCTCTACTGCATGTATTATACAGTGATCGATATGATCTTTTAAAATCACCTTTCCTGCGCTGTTGATCGCAGACTTTATTGCGGCAAGCTGTATCAAAACCTCTGAGCAATCTCTTCCGTCCTCGACCATATTCTTTACAGATTCCATATGTCCTATTATACGCGACAAGCGATTTAAAACAGCTTTTGTCTGTGTATGTGTGTGCGTATGAGTGTGTGAATGATCATGATGACCGAAGTCTACATCGCGGCATACGGAATCATTAAATTTACTCTCGTTTTCCATAGCTCAATCTCCCTGCGACAGCAGCTTGAAGGTGTTTATAGTTATATCCCCCACATACGCGAGGTCTTCAGTGCTAAACGCAGAACTGCAGTTGTCGCTGAACAATATTTGGGCAGACGGCGGGAATTCATCGTCCCCTTCCCAAAGTATATATCTCACATATACACCTTTTAAAATCTCTACATCCCAAGCAGCGTCACCTGCCTTGACAGGCTCTGCATTGAGGCGTGACATCGCCTTCTTCAGCGCTTCCACGCGACTGCCAAACGAGAATGCGAAGCGCATTATACAGCGCCCTCTGAAATTTGTTTCGTATACGTTCCCCCACGGCAGTTCACGATATGTTTGAAATGTTCCCAGTGCAGGGACATATTTACCGTGGTTTAAATACCGCATTATCAATATCTGTGCTGTCAATGATTTAGTAAGCTCGTCAGCTCCAACTCTATTTTCTTCGCAGTGCACGGCAAAATCAGGAAATGAAATACTGTAAGTGTTCCCGAGAAACCATATAGTAAACTTTCCCTGTTGTCCATCGTATTCAACGGCGCATCGTCTTGCCGTCTCTTCCGGATCGAGCAGCGCATATTCATCTTTATAGTGCCTAAACGGAATTCCTTCTTTATTGTTTACCTTTTCCATTAATATTCCACCTTTGAAGAGGGAAATAGATGCTTGTCCGTGTGAGGCACAAAACACGCCGCTACAAATTCATCCATATATGTTGGCTCAGTGCTGAGCTCCAAATATGTCATACTCTGCGCCAACTCATATACTTTCCATTCGGCATCGTGCGAAAGAAGCATAGCATACGCTCCCGAAAGTGACGAATTGCCTATATAGTCGTAATGTTCAATCGAAATATCCGGAAGCATACCTATTTTGATTGCATTTTCAATATTTATTCCGCTGCCTATTCCGCCGGCAACTAAAACGTGATCAATGGCAGACACAGAAAAATCAAGAGACTTGAGCATAGTTTTTATAGCTGAGAATATAGCGCCCTTTGCTCTAATAAAATTGTCCAGATCTACTTCATTTATAGATATCTCTTTGCCTGTTTCTGATTCGTGACTCTCTGCTAAAACATATCTTCCCATTCCGACTTCGTCAAAGTGTACTCTGCTACCTTCTCGTATAAATTTGCCAGATGGATCTATGATCCCGCAGCGGTATAATTCCTCTACTACGTCAATTATTCCGGAGCCGCAAAGCCCTACAGGCTTCTGCCCGCTGTCTCCTATGATATGGAATGTAGGCTTCATCGTCTCTGCATCTATCGTACACGATTCTATAGCGCCGTCAGTAGCCCTCATACCGCAACTTATGTCGCCACCCTCAAATGCTGGTCCGGCCGAACAGGCGCAGCTCATGAGAAACTCACTATTTCCAAACACTATTTCACCGTTTGTTCCGAGGTCTATAAAAAGGGAATATCCTTGCTCTTTCCAAATCATAGAAGACAACGTTCCCGCTGTAATATCTCCTCCGACATAACTCCCTATGTTGGGAGCAAAAATCAAATTCGCCTCACTCATTACGGGTAAGCCCAAATCTGTTGCCCTTATACCGCGCACCCAGTCAAAAACCGGAACATATGGTTCTAAACGCACAGAGTCAGCTGGAACTCCTGCAAACAGGTGGTTCATAGTCGTATTTGACGCAACTACAACTCGGCATATATCCGTCGGCAATATGTTAATATCGGCACACATGTGGTTGATAATAGGAACTATGGTTTCTTCCACTATTGCTTTCTTCAGTCTCTCTCGTCCACCCTCTTTTGTGGATTCGATTATACGGTTGATAATGTCTGCTCCATAGCGTATCTGCCCATTTCCTGAAGACGCTTTGGACTTTAATTCTCCAGTGAGCATATCCACTATCACAGCCGAAACCGTAGTGGTTCCAATATCTATCGCCATTCCATACGGAACTATTTCCGTATCATATGGTTTAACTACACAAACTCTATAGCCATTTGCAACGCGTTCAAGAACACATTTAATATGAAAATCTGAAGCGCGCAGTGTTTCCGGGAGTTCCAAAAGGGCACTGTAAGAATAGCCTATCCAATCTTTGACTCCAGCTTTGTCGCGGACGGCCCTTGCAAGCCTCTCGCAATCTGACATTGCATCCCCTACAGTAGGTTTGTTTAGCTCTACTTCCATTACACTGAAAGCAGTCTTCATTTTCAGTCCAGAGCTGAATATCTTTTCTCTGGTCTTAGTAAATATCTCTATTTCCTCTGGTGAACTCAGGTCTGCAGTTTTCATTCTGCTCTGATATGCCGATGCGATGTCCGGCACTTCGATGACTACATCGCTGTCTATTATCGTACTTTCGCACGCAAGACGCCATCCTTCGCTGTATTCATCATCTGATATATGTCTTGTCGGGTGTGATTCTAGTTTTCCGGAAACAAGCTTGACCCTGCACTTTCCGCAGGATCCGTTTCCTGAACATGGGGCATCGATAGCTACATTAGCTTTTCTCGCTACATCAAGTACTTTTTCGCCTTCAATGGCAAATGCAACAACCTCTCCGCCCTGCTCAAATTGAAACGTAACTTTTTGCATTTATTTCTCTCCTACATGCTCATATTTCTTGTCCCGCAAAGGTTTGATAACAAACCCCTGCGGGACAACTGCTTTAAGCTAAGGAATTTTCAGCGGCGCTATTTCCGACGCACAGATATATCCTTTGCTTTCTTCTATATTTCAAGGAAAGAATCGGCGTAAAGAGTCTCGTTCTTAATGATATCACAAGATCTTACGGTTTCTTTGATTCCCGGTTCGCACGGGTTGACTATAGCTGAAGTCAGACCGCACTGTATGCTCATTGCCAGCATTGCATTGTTGACGATATGGCGAATATCCTTTGGCATTCCGTTAGATACGTTTGACAGTCCTCCAGTCGAATTGAGACCCATCTCGCTGAAGAGCTTGATTGCTTCGAGTACTTCCACCTGCTTATCCTGCATACCCTTTATTACAAGGAACAGCGGATCAAACCACAGATCCTCGGCCTCCATGCCCTGCATAAGACCTCTCTCGAGCATCTCCTGGCAGTACTGCATACGCTCGTCGTTGTCCGCAGGTATACCTGCTTTTGAGCAAAGCGCAATGCATATTGCTTCATTTGCGGCTGCAAGATCAATATTTTCAATACGGTCTCCTGCATCTGCCGAGTTGACTATTGGTTTTCCCTTTGCACGGTTATATACGCTTATACCGGCTTCAATAGCCTTTCTGTTGGCCGTATCAAGGCACAGCGGAACATTGTCGAAATTGCTTTGGATGAGCTGAACAGCCCATTTCATAAGATCTTCTCCGTCTTTTTCAGCAGGACCTATATTTACGTCAATATATGCTGCGCCAGCGTCAATCTGCGCCTTTGCCAATTTCAATATTGGTTCCGGATCTCTCTTTGCCATTGCTTCTCTCATTGATTTTGAAATGCAGTGGATCCTTTCGCCGATTATGATAAACTTCGCCATTATGTCATCTCCTTTAAAATAATCTTACTGATATGACTTCATAAACTTTACGAGCTGGACTGCTTCATTTGGTCCGACAACAATATTCCAACCTGGAAGCTTCTCTTCTACTTCGCCCTTGAGAACTGCCACTTTTCCGGGCAGGATAAGAGTTCTATTCTTCACTTTGCTCTCGATATCATGCTCTGAAATAAACTTCGCTATCGTCGATGCGCTGAATTTACCTGCCGCCCATGCAGTCAAAACAGAATATCCACCTGCATCGCAGATAAACATATTGCAGGGCACGCCAGAACGCTCCAATTCTCCGGATACGACAAAATACGTAAGTGCAAAGTCAACCGTAATGCAGCACACAGAGTTCTCGTCCGCCTTGTTGAGAGGATAGATGCCCGGCTCGACCTTCATTGGCTTCTGCGGGTCAGTATAGATATTCTGTCTGAGTCCGTATAATGCCAATGCCTGTGCATAGCTCATCTTCTGAAGAATAACTATTGATCCGTATTTCGTAGTGAACAGCGAGGCAAGTGCCGTCTGCATATGAACGTCTCCATTTGCCAAAGCTGCGGCGTTTACCAACGAAGGGTATCCAAATGTTCTGTCGTTATTGAGCAGAGCTGCGCGGCGGATCTGGACTGCATTTTCAAAAGCCGCTTTTATGGAGCCAGAACCAACATCCAGTATCAGATTCTTATTTCCAAGAGCTTCAATCTTTCCGACAGTTTCATACAGCTCATCGAGGTTTGCACCCGTTACACCCAGTACAACATTGTACTCCGAAGCAACTGCGCTCATTGCCTCATAGTTTTCTGCGTTTGCACCGTTGAGTATGGGTTTCGCATCTTTGATCAGCTCAAGAATCTCCTTTGAAGCTTTCGGGCAGTCACAGTTTATTATAACTCCTCTGCCGACCTGAGCTGCTTTCTGTGCAAGTTCTTTCATTCTGTCTATGTTGGTATGAGTATAAGTAACGCTCACGAACTCAACATACATGCGCTCGCCGATTCTGTCGTAATCTATTTTTAGGGAATCATCCAAAACGTCTGCAACTGCGGCGTCATCCATATCGTCAGAAATATTTACAGCAAACAGATCTTTATTTACGAATGTCTTTTCGTGTCTCGCCAGAACTGTTTCGCCGCCAAGACTATACTCAACATCTCCAGCCTGAACTTTGATAACTTTCATAGGAGGCGCAGTGGATTCCGCAAGCTGATTCAAAACGTCCTCGGACAGGTGCGGACACTTAGTAATCTCAATCGCACCCTGAGCGACTTTCATTGCAAACGCCATGCAGGTAGGATTTCCGCAATCCTTGCAGTTTGTCTTAGGCGTCAGTTTAAAAATATCAAGACCTTTTAATGCCATCGTCCGTCCCCTCCACTTATATCAGTTCTTTTATCAGCCGAGAAACGGTTTTGACCGACTCGGGGTGCTTAAGTATGACCGCATTGGCACCGGACGCGAGGCAGGACACCGCCGTTGTGATCTCCATGCAGATTCCTCTCTCGTCTACCGGTCCCCATTCGGGAACTTCTTCTTCGGACACTACTGCTTCTTTTACTCCCCAGCAGTCAGATGCTATAGGAGCTATTATCGGCATCTGCAGCATTGCATCATTTTGTGCAAGCGCAGCCGCCTTAACTCTGTCCATAGTCGATACAACATATTCGAAGCCATATCCTGCTGCTGCAGTACCAAGGTTCATAACTATATTCTGGCTACTAACTCCCAGCTGAGTAACTAGTACGTTCAACTGCTTAGCCAAGTTGATGTCGACCGAAGACTCTCCTCCTACCTTCTGGCCATAGGCAAGTCCCACCGCAGCGCCGACCGCTTTGTAGTTCTCTTCCTTTGCGGACAAAAACAGAACATTCTTTCCCTGCAGGGCATCAGCTACCTTTTCAAACAAGGCCGCGTCCTTCTCTGCATTCTTGCATCCTTCGATGACAAGCGGAAGATCTATAGCCTCAGCTACTTCTTTAGCTACAGCTACGCAATCTTCTACAGGCTTGTTCTCCCCATTGGGATCTGCGCCAGCAAACTTGAGGCACACAAAGTCAACTCCCTCCATGGAAGCTGCTTTTTTGGCAATATCCGCTACGCTTTCCGCTCCATCATAATAAGCGCGCAGTCCCGGCAATTCTTCCGCCATTCCAAGGTCCGAGATCTCGATGCCCACTTTAGGAGCATTTGCAATTTCGCCATCGAAAGTGTAAAAAGGCAGTACGCTTTCTCCGCCGATAGCAATTTTCTTGTCGCCAGTACCAAGCTCTACCGTATTGATAGATGCGCTGTACTTTTGAACCGGCTTTTTAAACGGCATAACTTCTTTCTCCTTTTACTTCAAATATAGTTATTTTTATTTTAGATCCTAAGGAATTAATTCTTTTATGATCTCTTGAAGCTTTACTTTTATAACAGAATCTTCCGGAAGCTGTACCAGCGGTTTGCCTGCGCTGTCAAATTCATATACAGCCTCATCCTGCGGGATCACGCCTGCGAGATCAAGCTTTTGCAGTTCTATCTCATCTTTTACTCCCTGATTCAGCTCTCCTCCCGGCGCGCGGTTAACTATAAGCTTAATCGCTTTTGCAGGAAGCTTAAGGTCATACACAAGCTGCTGTATCCGTCCTACTGCCTGAATACCTCTTCTGGAACAATCGCTTATCAAAAGAATCAGATCGACTTTAGGCAAAATTCCTCTGCTGATATGCTCCATTCCCGCTTCGTTGTCTACTACCAAGTAGCGATAATTGCCTGCAAACTTTGCTATCTGCGTCTGAAGCAAGCCGTTTACAAAACAATAGCAGCCTGAGCCCTGTGTTCTGCCCATAACAAGCATATCGTAATCGTCCATCTCGGTAATAGCCGAGTTGAATCTAAACTCCATGTAGTCCTGTTTGGACATACCGCCCGGAATCGGATTGTTGTCAGACAATTCAGCGCGTACTATCTCTTCCCTTATATCACCAAGAGTCTCTTCGATCTCAACGCCCAAAACCTCATTTAGGTTTGAATTCGCGTCAGCGTCTACCGCAAGGACTGGAGTCTTCCCCTGCTTGCACAAATAATCGATGATTAAACCGCTGATCGTAGTTTTTCCGGTGCCGCCTTTTCCGGCGACGGCAATCGTATATGGCATTATCTTTCCGCCCTTCTCTTACGCATTATGCGCAGCGGATTCTTACAACTCCGTTTACGAGATCCGCCCGCTCCAAAGTTCCTTCTATCTCTGTCTCTCTGCCAAGTACATCTACCATAACGATCTTCTCTCCGTCAAGCCGAAGTTCGCTTACATTCTTGGCAAGTACGACTTCTTCTTCTCCTCTTTTTCCATATGCTGTTGCAAGGCACATTTTATCGTTCCTCCTGCGCTCATTCACCAAGCAACTCAAATACTCGCCCAAGCAGTTGATTTCCAGCTTCATACTGCTTTATAGCGTCATCAAGCAGCTTGGCAGCCTCTTCCTTACCCTGATCCCTGAGAGCATGAGCCATATCTCCCAATTCCTGTGCATGGTGCTCATTGTGATGCAGCATGTAGTGAATTAAAGCCATTGTCTCCTGTTCGTCTTCTGAGGAATGGCCATGCGAGTGACCGTGATCATGGTTGTGTTCATGCTCATGAAATTCATGCATTTGACCAGCTCCTTTCATCCATGACCTTTTTCTAATGCTCATTATTATCCATGGTAATAGTCATTATAGTCTGTTTCTCGTAGATGTGCAAGGGGTATTGGAAACTTTTCTTCCATATCGATATTATTTTATCTAATAGATATCTCTATGCATCCTGCCATTTTTATACTCAGCTGCATAATTGACAACAGCTTATTTTAAAGTATAATAAAATCATACTAGAAAGGAGCTGCATCGATATGGATAAGGCTAAGATAGACAGGATAAATGAACTGGCCAAGAAAGCCAAGGAAGGCCATCTTACTCTAGAAGAAGAAGCTGAACGCGCTGCGCTGCGCCGCGAGTATATAGACAGCTTTAAAAGCAGTCTGCAGAGTCAGCTCGACAACACGTATATAAAGGAACCTGACGGCACTATTCACAAGCTTCCAAAAATATCCGAATAAATCTGCAGCATTTTACAACAAGACAAAACAGATTGTAAAGGAGCGAAAAACATGTCAAAGATCACCATTGGTTCAACCGGAATAACCGTAGAGCAAAACGCCTTTGGCGCACTCCCTATACAGCGCGTGCAAAAAAGCGATGCTGTCTATCTCCTGCAAAAAGCACTTGACGGCGGTATAGATTTCTATGATACCTCAAGAGCATATTCTGATTCCGAAGAAAAACTCGGCGCAGCTTTCAAAGACCGCCGCAGCAAAGTTGTCATAGCTACAAAAACAAAAGCCTCCTCAGCTGAAGAATTTAAGCGGGATCTAGAAACAAGTCTGCGCACTTTAAATACAGACTACATAGACATATACCAGTTCCACAACCTTTCTTTTGCGCCAAAACCCGGAGAGGAAAACGGTCTGTACGAATCCATGCTACAGGCAAAGCGCGAAGGTAAGATCCGTTTTATAGGTATTACTAACCATCGTATACAAATAGCCTCTGACGCCATTGAATCAGGTCTTTATGACACTTTGCAGTTCCCCTTCAACTACTTGAGCACAGATGAAGAACTTGCTCTTGTAAGATCCTGTGAAAATAAAAAAATGGGGTTTATTGCCATGAAGGGACTTTCAGGCGGCCTTATTACAAATGCCAGAGCGGCATGCGCTTGGATGATGCAGCACAGCGGAGTCCTTCCGATATGGGGCATACAGAGGGAAACCGAACTTGACGAATTTTTGTCCTATGTAAAAAACACTCCTGCCCTGACCGATGAACTTCGATCTGTCATAGAAAACGACCGCCGTCAGCTTCAAGGCGAATTTTGCCGCGGCTGCGGATACTGCATGCCTTGTCCTCAGGGGATCGAAATAAACACCTGTGCACGCGCGTCTCTTCTCATCCGCAGGGCCCCTGAAAGTAGTCTTTTAAGTGCTGCCGGCCGTGAAAAAATGGCGAAAATTGAAGACTGTATAGAATGCGGCAGCTGCTCTTCCCAATGTCCATATGGTCTTGATACCCCAGCGCTTTTAAAGCGCAACTACAAAGATTACAAAGAGATACTAGCCGGCAAACCCATTGAAAGAGACAATTTTTAATCACCGAATGTCGATGAAAGCAAAAAATAAGGACACGCCACCAAAGCGTGTCCTTATTTTTGGTGACCCAGCGGAGACTCGAACTCCGGACACCCTGCTTAAAAGGCAGGTGCTCTGCCGCCTGAGCTACTGGGTCGTAATATTAAAAAACAGCCCGGTTCGGGCATCTGCCGACACCCGAACCAGTTGGCTGGGATGGCAGGGATCGAACCTGCGAATGCCAGAGTCAAAGTCTGGTGCCTTACCACTTGGCTACATCCCAATGTAGCTGCTGGTAAAAAATGGGGTGGATGATCGGACTCGAACCGACGGCCTCCAGGGCCACAACCTGGCGCTCTAACCACCTGAGCTACACCCACCATCTCCACAGTACAGTCCCCTAAAAAAGGACTGGCACGCCGGAAGGGATTCGAACCCCTGGCCTACTGCTTAGAAGGCAGTTGCTCTATCCTGCTGAGCTACCGGCGCACAATTGGAGCGGGTGATGGGAATCGAACCCACACAACCAGCTTGGAAGGCTGGGATTCTGCCATTGAACTACACCCGCAAAACAGCTTACTATGAAAGTGCTAGAAAATAATAGCACACTTCATCTCAAATTGTCAATGCCTTTTTGATTAAAAGGCGCAGATTTATTAATAATAATTTCAGACAAGCGGATATTGCACGCTGTTGTGATATATGTTATCATAAAATTAAATAAATTGCAATCAAGTGCAATCAAGAAATATGGAGGTGCGGGTATGGAAAACAACGGAAATTTCCGTGGAAAATTGTTTGGCGGATTCAACCGCCACGATGTTATCTCGTATCTTGAAATTTTATCCCGCGAGTCAAATGCCCTTCGCATAGAAAACGACAGCCAAAAAGAAAAGATCGAGCAGCTTGAAGCCGAGCTATCTGAACTGCGTCCAAAAGCCGAACAGATTTCCGAGCTTGAGTCACGCCTAAAAGAAGCCGAAGATGCTCTTAGTGAAAAAAATCGTCAGATCTCTCTTTTGGAAGATAGCCTAGAAACTTACATGGCAGCTGCGAAAGAATACGCAGCCGCAAAAGAAAGACTTGTAGAAATGGAACTTAGTGCCCACATGCGAGCCAAAAAAACCGAGCAGACGGCCGTAGAACAATCTAGGAAAGCTCTATCAAAATGCGCTGATGTAATAGGCGCTGTAGGAGAAGAATACGCCACGGTAATATCTGACACAGAAGAGACCGCCGCTCATGTTCGTGGCGAATTGTGTAGGCTCGGCGCAGAATTGGATGAGATCATAGCGGCCCTAGGCAGAAAATCAGAGGATTTCGGTAAGCTAAAAAAAACTTTGGAATTTCAGCAAGGAGAAACTGAACATGTCAATAAGTGAAGCCGTTATCAAGAGAAGAAGCACAAAAAAGTTCAATATGGAGCCGTTAAGCGAAGCGCTGGTTGATCAGATCGCCGATTATATAGCTGATATAGAAGTCCCAGACACAAGCATCGACTGGGACTTTGATACACTTCCATATGAGGACATGGAACAGATAATTGACGCGCCGCCGTTTATAACTGCCCCGCACTATCTTGTGCTTAGAGCAGAAGAAAAAATGTTTCGTCTTCAAACTGCTGGCTTCATAGGTGAGCTTGCCTGTCTCAAAATGGCTGAGCTCGGCGTTTCGTCAATGTTTATGTCAGAGTGGGGTGCTTCTAAAGATTTTGAGGACAGCCTGCCGTTCGTCATTAGTATCGCATTTGGAATGTCCGATGAACCTTTTAGAACAGACATAAGTCAAGCAAAGAGAAAGCCGCTGTCTGATCTTGTCTCTGGCGATTGGGAACCTTATAGCGATATTTTGGAATCCGCAAGACTAGCGCCGTCTTACCGGAATTTGCAGCCTATCACTTACAACGTATCCGAACACGACATACACATCTTTCGCCGCAAGGTTTTTTTTCTGGATCCTATAACAAATTACGCGGAGTGCATCGACGCCGGAGTTGCAATGGGGCAGATATATGCTGCTGGCTTATACGACGGCCATACAGTACGTTTTCGGACAGCAGATCCAAAGCCAGACGCCGGAAAAAAAAGCATCTATCAAATAACAGCAGTCATCGACTGAAAATCAACTGGCATGGCCATACGGCCATGCCAGTTTTTATCTTTTTGCCTCATGTTTCCTCACTGCTTCTAAAATTATCCTGTAAATCAGCAGTAAAAGTATCGAAAGCTGTACTGTCAAAGTGTTCAGCAGATAATCCGAAATCGTGTAGACCGAATCAGCAAGAGAAAAGGTAACCGTACACAGCATCACGCCAGCATAAAACAGCAGCAAATAAAGGAAGCACGTTTTCAAATCAGGTATTTGCTTTGTATTCATAAGCAGCATTATTTCGGCTAACGCTCCAATTACAGCAGCCGCCCCCGCAGCACCGTAAATCAGTTTCCCAATATGGACAAACAAAAAACGCGTCTGATAATAGTCTTCTAGCCCTGTGTCTAATCCCAAACGATTTATTGGAGTAAAAGACAAATTTGTGAACAAAAGTATAGAAGACCCTGCAAATACAAGCAGGAGAACCGCAGCGGCAACCACAACAGCTGTTCTCCGAATTCTCTTGAGCTTTTTCTGTTCTTCACTTACACCATATAGTACTGAAGAAATATCCGTTCCATATACATCTGCCAGTTTAATTAGCATTTCGATATCAGGCTGAGTTCTTCCGGACTCATAGCTAGATATTGCCTGTCTGGTAACGTGTACAAGCTCCGCCACTTTTTCCTGCGTCATTCCGGATATCAAACGCAGATCTCGGAGATTTTTATGAATATCCATGTTGCTTCCCCCTTAATTTTTCTCTATACCAAGCATATGTAAAGCATCGAAGAAGGTCAAGAAACATTTTGTTGCGAGGCTTATTTTATATAGTGGAAACAAATACGGACAGCTGAAAACAGCTGTCCGTTAGTAGTTCTCATTTGTCTTTTCCAGCTCCAACTAAAGCAGATTCGTCTTCACCGTCAGCACCATCAATTTTTGTAGGGATAAATCTTGTTGCAAATTTATTTTTCCCCTTACCTTTAACATAAAAATAGCCTATTATTGAAAAAACTATAGCTCCTATAAAATTGACAAACAGGTCTGCCATAGTGTCGTATAGACCAACATCTATGTAACCGCCGTAGTTCCACATTTCTCCGTTAACCGCAACACTCTGTATATCTACAGTTACGGGAACATTCCTTCCATCCGGATTGAGGAGCACAGAGCTTATGCTCGTTAGAACTGTATCCTTCTGCATATCAGTATTGAAGAAATAATCCATTCCAAATTCAAAAAACTCCCACAAAACTCCTATCGTCATCGAAAATGTAAAGGCAACCATACTCACAAAAAACGGCGACATTTTAAATGCAAACTTATCATTTTGATTGAGTATGTCTATAAATGCTATCCCCACTGCGGCGCATATAAACCCATTCGTTGTATGCAGCAGCGTATCCCAATATGGGAAAAGTATATAATACTCTCTTATCTCTCCAAGGATCTCCGCCGCAAAGATAAAAATGAGTACTATGATCTCAAGTGTATCCGGGATATCTATTTTGATCCTTCTTTCAATAAAAGACGGTATCATAAACAAAACAAGCGTAAACAAACACAACAGCACATTGTAGTAGTCTTTATTCAAAGCCTGTAAAACCATAGTGATTACTATCAAAAGACGCAGTATAAAATACACTGAAAAAAGCACTGGATTTTTCTTCATCCCATCACGAGTATCATCGACAAATCCCCCTCGTACTCTTTTCTTTTCTTTCCGGCTCATAGTCCCATCCCTTCTCCAGAGTTTACAGCATATTGCCTCAAGCGGGCATATGCCTCCGCCGAACACATAGCTGTCACTGATATTCCCTGCTCAAGATATTCAATATTGCTCACGCTACACGTCCTGTGCAGATATTCAAGCAGATCCCCTCTTGTATGAGGAAGCATGAATTTTATCAAGCGTACATGTCTGCCCAAAGCTTCTGCTATCTTATCGCGAAGCGCATCAAGTCCCTCTCCGGTACGCGCCGATACAACTACGCCGTTCGAATCGATCGGCGGTATCTCTCCAGGACAAAGATCGATTTTGTTGTAAACATTTATCCGAGGTATATCTGTTGCCCCGAGTTCTTCTATCAGCTGCTCTACTACTTTGGCCTGCTCCCGCCAATCAGGATTTGACAGATCTACAACATGCAGCAAAACATTTGCCATGCACAGCTCTTCAAGAGTGGCCTTGAACGCCTCTATGAGCATGTGCGGCAGTTTGCGTATAAATCCTACAGTATCTGACAGCAGTACTGTTATATTTCCGTTCACAGCCATCTGCCTTGTAGTTGTATCCAGCGTATCGAAAAGCCTGTTTCCAGTCTGGATATTGTCTCCGGTCATGGCATTAAGCAAAGTTGACTTGCCGGCATTGGTATATCCTACAAGAGCGACTGTCGGAATGTGATTTTTTTCTCTGAGACGTCTTTGAGTGCCGCGTACCCGCCTAACACTCTCAAGCTCAGACTCCAGCTTCTGTATTTTACGGCGTATATGTCTGCGGTCTGTTTCCAGCTGTGTTTCACCCGGTCCTCTGGTTCCTATATGGCCTCCCCCTGATGCCGTCTGCCTCACAAGGTGTGTCCACATACCGGTCAATCGCGGGAGCATGTACTTATATTGTGCAAGCTCAACTTGGAGCCGGCCCTCACGCGTGCGCGCACGGCTTGCAAAAATATCCAATATCAACCCGCTTCTGTCGAGCACTCGTACTCCCAACTCATCGGAAACAGCTTTCATCTGCGATGGAGACAGCTCATTGTCAAAAACCACCAAAGAGCAGTTCTCATCTTCGACAAGCTGCTTTACCTCCCGTAGTTTTCCTGCGCCTATAAAGCTTTTTGGGTCTGGCGACGGACGAGCCTGAAGCACTGTTCCGCATGCCTCTCCTCCAGCTGTGCTAAGCAGATCCTCCAGCTCTTCCATAGTAGCTTCGGTCGAACGCTCGCCCGGATCCATACTGTCGGCATATAAACCGACAAGTACGGCGCGTTCCAGTTCCTTATCTGAAGTGTTGATATTTATCTCCCCTTTTTAGTGATAAAAATGACCTGCGCCAAATGACGCAGGTCACGCAGATATCAAATTTATTTCAGGCCAAACTTCTTGTTGAACTTGTCAACACGGCCGCTTGTATCGACCAGCTTCTGCTTTCCCGTAAAGAACGGGTGACACTTGGAGCAGATTTCAACCTTGATATCCTTTTTGGTAGAACCAGTCTCGATGACCTCGCCGCATGCACATCTGATAGTGGTCTGCTGGTAGTTTGGATGGATTCCTTCTTTCATTGTTTGCTCACCTCTTTCACCCATTTTGTCAGCATGAAGCATTTTAGCATACCTCTGCAAAAAAATCAAGATATTTTTTTAATCCCGGAACAAAATAGCAAAGCGCGGCACAACTAACGGTGCCGCGCAATGCAAGATAGAGAAAACGAACAGCATAAATCACACTGTTATATTACCACTCGCTATAGGAAAAGACAAATTCAAATTGCTGATAGTCGAAATTGATTTAGCTAATTTTAAATTTATATGAAATAACACTAGAATATTGTGGGCAGAATTGTTATGATAGTAACATCAATGGCATTTAGCAGCACTAGATAACAGGAGGTCTTCCGGTGAACTATCTGACATTCATTTTTCCTGTACAGATACTTGGTGCAATAGGCTTATTCTATATTTATTATTCATACCGATGCCGCAATGAAGAAAGGCTAAGAAGATACTGGCCCGATCCTGCTGCTATTAGTCCCATCTTGGATGGTCAAAGCGAGCACGGGGAAGATCAAGATGAAATAAGAGCTAAAATACTTCAAGAAAAAAGAACACCTTTCCATCTTTTTTATTTAACTCGCTCAGATATTCTTCCCATGCTCATTATAACGTTCATATATGCTGTCGTTGCATTCATAAACCTCGGCAACACATACAGCGCCGAGTCTTTTAGGACCTTCGAAGAAGGCGACAGCACTTCGTTTGAGTTTTCAGAACCTGTAGACATCTCAAAAGTCATGTATTTTTCCGGGCTTGGTACCGGTTCATATAAACTGTATTTTTCTTCAGATGGAATCAACTACAGCGAGCAGGTCTCCATGGAGCAAAATTATGATGACATATTCAAATGGCAGACTGCCGAACTGGATGAAAACACCTGCTCAGGCGTCCGATTTGTCAAGATTCGCGGAACGGCTAGATTCATGGAGCTTGGCGAACTCGCCATATTTAACGAAAACGGCATTATTCCTTTAGAGACTATCGTTTTTGACGAATCCGATGCTGCTCTTTTTGACGAACAGGAAAATGTTCCCGAACAGTATTTATATGAAAACAGTACCTATTTTGACGAGATATATCATGCTCGTACAGCGTACGAACACCTTGAAAACATCTACCCATACGAGGTATCGCATCCGCCTCTTGGCAAGCTCATAATATCAATAGGCATCTCCATATTTGGCCTAAATCCCTTTGGCTGGCGCTTTATGGGCACATTGTTCGGCGTCTTGATGCTGCCTCTTATGTATATTTTCCTGAAAAATATATTCGGCAAAACTGCCATATCGGTCTGTGGAACTGTCCTCTTTGCGTCCGATTTCATGCACTTTACTCAAACGCGTATAGCAACGATAGATACCTACGGCGTATTTTTTATAATGCTGATGTTTTTGTTCATGTACCGCTACATTGCCCAGCCGTATGACACACCTTTCCGAAAAACTGCGCTGCCTCTTTTCCTGAGCGGATTGTTTTTTGGCATAGGCTCCGCCAGCAAATGGATCGTAATATACGGCGGCGCAGGACTGTGTGTGATCTATATCATCCATCAAGTGCGGCGCGGACTTTATTGCAAATATGCAGATCAGCTGCATGAATATTGGCCATACCTAATAAAAACGCTTCTTTTCAGCATCCTCTCATTCATAGTCATTCCGCTACTCATCTACTATATCTCTTATTGGCCGTACGGTACTTCTCAGGGTATGAGTGTACCATCCATGTTTTTTAGTTCCGACTATTTTAAAACCGTCTGGGACAACCAAGTATTTATGTTCACCTACCACAGTGGACTGGAGGCCACCCATTCATACGGATCCCCTTGGTGGCAGTGGGTGCTCGATATAAGACCTATTTTATATTATCGCGAATACTTCAACAACGACACCATAAAGTCTGCAATATCCGCCTTCGGAAATCCCGCAGTATGGTGGGGCGGACTCCCGGCAATCTTTATTTTGGCTTGGTCCGCATTCAAAAGGCACGACGGCATCGCTCTGTTTATCCTAATAGGTTATCTGGCTCAGCTTCTTCCTTGGACAATAATTACTCGAGTTGTTTTTATCTATCATTATTTTCCATCTACTGTCTTTCTCATACTCGCTTTAAGCTATATCTTTAACAGGCTTTGGGAGATCAACGGGAATCGGAGCGAGATCGTTGTGATCGCATATACCTCAATAACAGCAGTACTTTTTATAATGTTTTACCCATCCTTGAGCGCAATGCCAGTGTCCCAATGGTACACCAGCAATATACTCCGCTGGCTGTATTCATGGCCTGTTTGATATAAAAATACGAAAGGAGCAACAAAACTATGATTGCACTCGGAAGTGACCACGCCGGCTTGGAGCTCAAGCGTGAAGTTATGAAATACCTTGAAGAAAAAGGCTTGGAATACAAGGATTACGGCACTTGCACCGCTGACAGCTGCGATTATCCGATTTATGGAAAAGCCGTAGGAAAGGCCGTATCTTCAGGTGAATGCGAAAAAGGGATTTTGATCTGCGGCACCGGACTCGGTATATCCATAGCGGCCAATAAAATACCAGGTGTACGAGCCGCCTGTTGCTCCGACTGCTTCTCAGCCGAAATGTCCAGACGTCACAACGACTCCAACATTCTTGCTTTTGGCGCGCGAGTCGTAGGTTCAGGACTTGCTCTAAAGATAGTGGAGTGCTGGCTCAATACAGAGTTTGAAGGCGGACGCCATGCCCGCCGCGTTGCCATGATCGAGGACTGATCCAATGAGCGGAAAACAGCGAGAAAAAATCTATAAAAGCAGGAATCCTTGGAGACTTATTTTGAAAATATGCCTCAGTATTCTGGCGCTCTTAATTATTTTGGCTGTTTTGATATTCTTTGGATTGCAAAAATATATCGTCTATACTCCAGACGGCGTCGTACTGGACGTACCGTTTTTTAGCCGGTAAGCAATCTCAACACAACAGGAAAAACCCCGCTGCAGCTTAAAACTTGCAGCGGGGTTTGTTTTTTCATATATACTTCTCGAAAAATGGCTTCAGCCCTATTTTATCCGGAGTATGCTCTGGCAGCTGCCAAAAATCATAGCCTGAATAGTTGTTTCCCTCTACTATAGCTGGTCCATCCTGTAAAATTGCAATGTCCCATCCTACATAGCGAAATTCTGGTATTTCCAATGCCGCCTTTTTACATAGCTCCAGCGCCTCTTTGACATATGGTATACGATAGCCTATAAGCCGTATGCCCGTCATCGGATGGACTTCATAGTTTACCAGAGCGGATGTATGGGCTACTCCGTTGATCTCCCCTGTCTCTCTGTCTATAGGACAATACAGGCCGTCGTTTTCCATATTATCTACAAATTTCCCTTTATTTCCTATCTTGCAGCCCGCAAATGCTATCTGAACATCCCCATCCCTTGTTACAAGGGTAGCAATACGAAGTGTATTGAGGGAAGCCGGATGAAGGCGCATCATATCATCGTGCTGTATAAGCTTTTCCTCAATAACACCTATCCTTTTCTGCTTGAGTTCTTCAAATTCAGCCTCAGGGTTCGCATAATCGCCCTCCGAAACAACTAAAATACCCTTTCCGCTTTCGCTGTCATTTGGCTTTGCGACAACAGTCTTGTGCCTCTTTACGAAATCATCAAAAGCTGCGGCATCTATCTTTGCCATATCCAGCCACTCGCGGTGAAGATATTTGTCAAATCTCTCGTAAAATTCATTTTTATTGTCAAAAATATGGGCATACCTAGGATCGTTTACCTTCAATATCACTTTCTTGTTGTACAGCCTTGTAACATAGGTGCTTCTTTGCCTGTGGTTCATATTCCAAAAAGCGAAAATGAGATAGTCGTTATATCCCGCTCCATATCTAAAAGCGCAGTTCACGATGTCCAAGAACAAAAATAATTTGCTTTTACCGGATTTCTCATGTGCCCGGTCTATCACTTTAAAAAGCTTTTTAAAACTGGCATTTGATAAAACGCGATAAATATATTTAATTTTTCCCATAGTGCTCCTCCGTGCTGTGCGATTCTCTTACCTTTTTCATGCTAGCATCAATATACATCTATGTCAACTCAAATTATGGACATATCTCAAAGTCTGCCCTCATAGTGTTAAGCATGAAAGGAATGAGATCATATGCTGACTTTTATAAGAAAACAAATCCGCAGGCACCTCCCAACTACAATAATCCTAAATAAAAAAATACTTGTCGCCATAGGAGGTATAATGTGCGCCATTGCTATATTTGCAGTCGTCACCAATCCTCTTATCGTCGGTACCGCTGCAACTACTCGTCTTCTTCCCATTTACTGTGTACAGCGTGATGCCAAGGTAGCCGCTCTGTCCTTTGACGCAGCTTGGGGAAACGAAGATACGGCGCAGCTGATAGAAATACTCGGGCGATACAATGTAAAGGCCACATTTTTTGTTGTAGGCGACTGGGTAGATAAATATCCCGATTCTGTAAAACAGCTTGCTGACGCCGGCCATGAAATAATGAACCATTCCAATGACCACGCGCACTTCAGCAAGCTTTCATCCGACGAGATCCGCAGCAATGTGGAGGCCTGCAACGACAAGATCGAATCGCTGACCGGAGTGCGTCCCACACTGTTCAGAGCTCCGTACGGTGAATACGATGACAATGTGATAGCGACGCTTAATTCAATGGGTATGCACACCATACAGTGGGATGTTGACAGCTTGGACTGGAAAGAGCTTTCTGCTTCCGAAATAACAGAACGCGTCGTGAGCAGAGTCTCTCCCGGCTCCATAGTACTGTTCCACAATGCTGCCCTGCACACCCCCGAGGCGCTGCCGACTATAATAGAAGATCTGCTTAGAGATGGATATACTCTGATACCCATTTCAGAACTTTTGCTCACCGGGGAATACACGATCGATCATACTGGCCGCCAGCTTCCCGCTTGAAATTTTTAATTCTTTATGATATCCTTTTATCATCTTTAATCAAAAGGTGGTAATTCTGATCTATGACCCCAGATAAAAAACCGGAAAACGCAAACGAAGTCTCTACAAGGACAGTCATTGCATTCCTAATAGTCGGCGTAATCATAGCTATCATTCTCATCTATACTTTTCCGTCCATCTCAAAGCTAATATCCTTCAACAATACTGAGAGCCTTTTAAACTCTTGGGACGGATACAATGTACTCAGTTTAACATCTGCGGAAAAAGAAACTCATGTAGAAATTATATCTAACGGTTCCATGCACAGTGTTTTTGGCTTTGGCTCTTCCGAAGAATCCGATATTGGAGATATGCTTCCCGCTTTGACGGATGATGAGATCGATTCGCTAAGCAAAATGTTCACGTTGGATATGGACACTACCGACGAGACCTCTTCTCTGCAGCCATTGACCTGTGATTTTTACTGGGTACAGGACCCGAATTCTCTGGAGGACAGTACGCAGTCAGGCCTTATCAAATACGACGGGCAATCCGTCTTGATGGTGATAGACAGTTATGCATACGAGGTCAACCCGGTGCCTTTTGCGGCGATGTTTGACTATCTCCGCATACACATAGGCGAGGAGAGCTTTTTTTACTTTCCATGGCTTGAGCCTGCAGAAAATAACGATCAATAAATTTAGGCCAATATTAAACTACGGTACAGTTTTAAAAACTGTACCGTAGTTTTTTGCTATCAATATAAATTACCTATTTTAATCCATTCACAAATCCGGCACAGTCTGCAATCTTCTGAGTGCAGTCTTTTTCGCTGTCTCCCTTCGCCATTATATAGAACTTTATCTTCGGTTCTGTTCCGGACGGCCTTACAATAAAAGTAATGCCATCTGCCAGTTCAAAAAGGAGCACATCTGCGCCCTGTATAGGGGTCTTCTCGCGTTTTTGGATACGTTTCCCAATTATCTTGCCGCTTAGGTAGTCTCTGACTTTTTCTACTTCGTGGCCTCCTATTTTTTCAGGCGGTTCCCTGCGCAGCTCCTGCATGATGCGCGCCATATTTTCTGGACCGTCGGCGCCGGTCACCGCAAGGCTCACGGTACTCTCGGCAAACCATCCATATTTTTCATATATTCCCAGCATAGCATCAATGAGAGTTTTGCCATGCAAATGATACCACGCGGCCATTTCCGCTATCAATACCGAGGCGGACACCGCATCCTTGTCCCTCACAAAATCCCCTATCAGATAACCATAGGATTCTTCAAATGCAAAAATTATCTCTCGGCTTCTTGACTTCTCATATTCGGCTATCTTCTCGGCAATAAACTTAAACCCTGTGAACGTATCTTCCATGGCAACGCCGTTTGTCTCGGCTACAATCCTTGCAAGCTCAGTAGTCACTATTGTCTTGAGTGCGGCAGCATTGCTCGGAAGCGTTCCCTTTCTTCTTCGCGCCTCCAAAATATAGTCCAATAGCAGTACGCCCATCTGATTTCCGGTAATATGGCTGTATCCGCCATTCCCGTCCGGCACCATCACTCCAACGCGGTCGGCATCCGGATCTGTTCCTATTATCAGCTGTGCTCCAACCTTCTCAGTAAGTGATACGGCCAGAGCAAAACTCTCCTCTTCTTCGGGATTGGGACTTTTTACAGTTGTAAAATCTCCGTTTACAACCATCTGTTCCGGCACCGGGAAGAGCTCTTTTACTCCCAGCCTGCGCAGCGCTTCGGGAACTAAACGGTATCCAGTTCCGTGGAATGGGGTATACACTATCTTCATATCATCGGCTTTTTGAATAAGTTCAGGTTCTATGGAGCACTTAATTACATTCTGGAGGAACTCTTCGTCTATGCTCTCTCCTATGATTTCAATAAGGCCCTGTGTCACTGCTGCCGAATAATGCATTTTGACTATTCCGCTGAATACATCTGTAGCCATTATCTGTTCCGATATTCTTTGCGCATCCTCAGGAGTGAGCTGGGCGCCATCACTTCCGTAAACTTTATATCCGTTGTATTCTTTTGTATTGTGACTCGCTGTAATATTTATGCCTCCGGCGGCGCCAAGTCTTCTGATCGCGAATGACAGCTCAGGAGTTGGCCGTAGTTCATCAAACAAATACACATGTATACCGTTCCCGGCCATAACGCAGGCGGCTTCCTTTGCAAACCTCTTACTGTTGTTCCGGCAGTCATAAGCTATTACTATCCCTTTGGATGCTTTCGCAGCATCGCGCTTAAGCACATTTGCAAATCCCTGCGTCGCCTGACGAACTGTATGCACATTTATACGGGCAGTCCCCATACCCATCAATCCGCGCAAGCCCGCAGTCCCAAACGAAAGCGGAGCAGAAAAGCGGCTTCTTATCTCTTCAGCGTCTTCTTTTATACTATCCAGTTCCATCCACTGGTCGCTGTCGAGAGATGGACTGTCAAGCCATTTTCTGTACTCGCTTTTATAATCAGGCATCTTCATTCTCCTCTTCATCCGGTTTTTGAGTTATAAGGTCTTGAGCCGCTTCAAGCATACTCTTGGGAACATAAACTTCCATACCCGTTCCCGTAAATCCCAGTATCACTTTTGCAAGCCTGCCGGCTCCGGGGAAATCACATGTTGTTGGAATCCCAAATGCATTGAGCATGCCTGTCTGCATATCATAATCGACCTGAGTACCAAACACAGTTGTCAAAAGAGCTGCTTCTTCCGGCTCTCCGTCTTCGTCTACCGGCCATGGAAGCTCGCTTTTTCCGCCGAAACTCCAAACTGCTTTCTTCTTTTTCTCTTCATCATATTGATTCTCGGAACAACACATGCACTCATCTCCATCGTTATACTGGTTGCAATTAGGATACTGTTTCATTTGACATCCTCCTTTACTTGTGATATCTGGCTCCCTCATTGATCTTAAAGCCGCGGTAAATCTGCTCCAAAAGCACTACCCTCGCCAAATGGTGCGGGAAGGTCATGCTCGACATGGACATCCGTTCTGACGCTTCCGCTTTTATCTGCTCGTGAAGGCCATAGCTTCCTCCTATCACAAAGCAAATACGGGAACTGACCTGCTGCCAGCGGGCCAATGCATCTGCCAGCCCCTCCGAAGAATACTTTTTCCCCTCTATGCACATAGCTATGACCATGCTGCCGGACGGTATCTTCTGCTGGATTTCAGAAGCCTCTTTTTTCAGGGCATATTCGATCTCTGACGGAGACGGCTTCTGCGGCAGTTTCTGCTCTGACAACTCCTCTATCTCCAATTTACAGTAAGTAGAAAGCCTTTTGGCATATTCTGCGCACGCTTGCGCAAAAAATACTTCTTTTAGCTTTCCGACGCAAATCAACTTTATTCCTATCATACGCGCGCTCCTAAACAGCATAGCAGGTGCTGATCTCGCTTGCCGGTGCAACTGCCACTTGAGTGTATTTAAATGCACCGCAGCGCTCCAATGCCGATGCTACCGCAGTATACGCTTTGTTCGGCGTGTTGTTTTTTTCACTCAAATGAGCCAAAACAAATCTGCTGGCTCCACATCCTGCAAGTCGCACTGCAAGTTCTGCTCCTTCATCGTTTGAAAGATGCCCGCGCCTGCCGCCTATTCGTCTTTTTAGAAACTCCGGATAATCTCCATCTCTCAGCATATCCACATCGTGATTTGCCTCTAAAATTATCGTATCTGCTCCTCGAACTGCGCAAAAAACGCTTTCCGGTACATAGCCCAGATCAGTTACAAATGCAAGTTTTTTCCTGCCGTCATCTACTATATAGCCCACACTTTCAGGGGTATCATGTGGGGTCACAAACGACTGTATCTCCGCTCCTCCTATCTCAAAGCCATCTCCGGCGTTAAAAACTTTCAGCATCGGCTCTGTCTGAGGGTACTGACGGCAGATGGCTTCAGCCACTCTCTGGCATGCATACACCTTTATGGCAAAGTACTTTACCAGCATATCAATGCCCTTTATATGATCTATATGCTCATGAGTTACTGCAATTCCCTTCACTTGGTCTATTCCTATCCCAAGAAGCTTTAATTTATTGCATATGGCTCTCATCGATATCCCAGCATCGATGAGAAAATATGTATCATTGCAGCTTACCAGTGCGCAGTTTCCCTTCGAACTGCTGGCCAAAGTACATATCCTCATACATTCCTCCGTAAAAAACCGCCCGATAAAAGAAAGCAATTTCTTATATCAGACGGTCTTTCCTCTTCATTTCAAATTGCAAGGATCTCTTTTACTTCTGTATATGGGCTGTTGTCCTCTTCTACTCCAATAATGTCGGCGCCAAGTTTACGCAGCTTTCCAACAAATTCTTCATATCCCCGTTCAATGTGGTAAACTTCTTCTACCTCAGTAGTACCGCTAGCGCACAATCCTGCGATCACCATTGCCGCTCCCGCTCTGAGGTCACAAGACTTTATAGGTGCACCTGTCAGACGTTGTACACCCTGAATCACAGCTATCTTTCCATCAACTTGGATCTCCGCCCCCATGCGGCGGAGCTCGTCTACATATTTGTAGCGGTTGTCCCACACTCCCTCAGTAATAACGCTCGTGCCGCTGGCAATGCTCAGGGAAACCGCTATCTGAGGCTGCATATCAGTTGGAAATCCGGGATATGGCATAGTCTTGACATTAGTCCCGGAAAGCCTGCCTTCGCTCTTAACTAAGATCGCATCCTCGCGGTTTTCAAAATTGACTCCCATTTCTTCGAACTTTACAGTGATACAATCCAAATGCTTTGGAATAACATTTTTAACAAGGACATTGCCGCCCGCTGCTGCTGTTGCCGCAATATACGTGCCGGCTTCTATCTGGTCCGGAATTATCGAATACGATCCGCCCTTCATTCTCTTTACGCCGTTTATTTTTATTACGTCCGTACCGGCGCCCATAATGTCGGCACCCATTGAGTTGAGGAAATTTGCAAGATCTACTATGTGCGGTTCCTTTGCCGCATTTTCAATCACAGTTCGGCCTTCTGCCAAAGCAGCGGCTATCATAATGTTCATCGTAGCGCCAACTGACACTACATCCAAGTACACGTTCGCGCCTTTGAGCCTTCCTCCGCTCACGCTGGAACAAATCAGCCCGTTCTTTACCTCTACCGACGCTCCCATCGCACTAAAGCCCTTTATGTGCTGGTCAATGGGCCTAACACCGAAATCGCACCCTCCGGGCATTGCAACTTTAGAACTGCCAAACCTGCCCAGCATGGCCCCAATCAGGTAATAAGACGCACGGATCTTGCGCATCAGTTCATAAGGTCCTTCTTCAGACATGATCCCAGAGCAGTCAATATCCATTGTATGCTTGTTGACCGTACGGATCTTTGCTCCCATTTCCTTCAAAATAGTCAACAAAAGAGTCACGTCACTTATCTGTGGTATGTTCTCTATTCGGCATACCCCATCGACGAGCAGCGTCGCCGGGATTATAGCAACAGCAGCGTTTTTTGCCCCGCTTATTTCTACTTCGCCGTACAGAGGTTTCCCACCGTGAATTACATATTTTGTCAAAAGCTCACTTCCTAAAGTAAGGTTTGTTTCATTGTTTTTAGTATGTCCGGCTGTAAATGTTCTAAACGGAATTTCTTTTCCAAATCAGCTTTCTTTACATGCTGAAGCGTACGATCCAACACAGGCACCGCACTACTGCTAGTTTATTATATCAGCACATCACGAGAAATGCAAAACTTTTCTTATTTTTAATATTTTATCTAAATTTCAGTTAAAAAGGTTCCATCACGGCCGTCGATATAATACACTCCAGAGTCCGTAAATATACGCCAAACAGAAGACAGCTTTCCGGAAACTGAAGCCAAAATATTGAATTCCAGCGAGTACCCGCAGTCAACATAGTACACGGAGTTGCAGACGAATCCTCCTGCCTTCACTGCGTTCAAAAATTTCATAAGCGCGGTAGCGGCTCCAATTACCTCCATTTCCTGTTCCGTGTTCTCAAGTATCATTGGGCAGAATCCGTATACGCTTGTCAGCACACCGTCAATGCGTTCAAATACTATTTTACAGTTAAATATCTGTATTCCGTCTGCTGTGCACACGTAGGTGATATTTTCACCGTCAGTCACTTCGCGCTCAGCTTCGATCCCGCATTTTTCAAACAGTTTCTCTATCTCAGAGTCGCTCATTTGTCTTCTCAGCTCATTTTGCTCAGATAAAAAAATCTCAAATTCTCCGTTCCCGCGAAACCTTGCATTGCCATTTTCATTCTTATAGACAAAAATATTTCCGCCCTGATCTTCTCTCTGTGCATTTCCAAGCAAAACCTCCGCGATAAAATTTTCCACATCCGGATCGCGCATTACGCTCCATTGCTGAAGCCTTGCATTATCCGGCATAACCGAAGCAGGCATCGTTATGCCATTCTTAGAAAACACCTCTGAAAGCTCATCTGACATCTGCTGTTCCATTTTCCTGCTTTCCAGCTTGTCACCAACCGCAATAATAAGAAAGCAAAAATTCAAAATCAGCAAAATAGCAATCACTACATTCTTTATTTTAGCGCTGTCCATGGTGAAATTCCCCTTGTCAATATGCCAGCCATTCCGGCTCCATCTCATTATTCAGCGAATCCTGATAGCTCAGACGCACTTCGCTTCCCGGAGAAATAGAGTCCATTATCATCACGGCTTGCAATTCCGGAATAATAGTCTTGATCTGATCCGTCTGTTGATATTCTCTCGCAAATAACTTAGCTTCCGTAATAAAGCCTTCCCGTACCGTTATCTCGGCAGCATTTCCATCTACCAGCACTCTTATACCGTTTATATAGTAGTCAAATTGTACAGTATATTCCCCTTTGTTTTCATCGTAAAATATTCCCGAAAACTGAATATCGGCAATTCCGCAGCAATTGCCTATTATCTGCTGCGCAAACTGACATGCACCTTCAATAATAGACGAAATATAGTCTTCATCTCCGTAACCTATACGCAGAGATGCATCTTCATATTCCACAACGTCATAAACGATGATCCCTTCCGGCAACAAACGTACCATAGTTCCTCCTACTTCTACAAATACTCTTGTACCGTCTTTTTCTGTATAGCTGGGCACTACGTAGGAATCCATTCCAAACGCTTTCAATATCATGTCTTCTGTAATCTGAGTATAAAGCGAGCTTGTCGCATACACTGTCTGTATTGGCTGCATGTCCTGAATAAATATGAGGTACGGATTGGCTGTGCTTTCAAGTCCGTCAATCTCAAATGCAAACTGGGCGCCGTTTGGAAGGTATTTTTCCACTTCAGTCTTTATACTTACTGGCTGAACCGCAGTAGAACACACATATATGTTGTCGCGCGAATCATTCATAAAATACAGATCCGCAGTTTCTCCGTCTACTGATATGCACAAATACCTTGCGCTCTTCGTCTCTGAAGTCTCCGCCCCTGTCCACCTTGCAATAGATCTCAACGGTATATCCGCTTCGAAATCAAGAAACACGCCTTCTCTTTGAAGCGCAGTTTCCCACTGATACACAGTGGCTTCATATGAGTCTCCAGCCGAACCTAATGCCTCTCCAAATAGCATTTTTACATTTGCATAAGAAGTTTCGAGCTGTTCGGCATCGTATTTTACTGCGCAGTGCAGACCATGTTCATTTGTTATAGCTATACTCAAAGGTCTTGCCGCTTCCGTAACAGTCGTATTGTGTTCCAAAACTTCGCTTCCGCTTGGCAAGTTTGAAAAAATATTTCCAGATGTGTATACCTGACTTCCTAAAATCAACGCGGTACACGATAAAAACACGATTACCAGTAATTTTATCTGCTCCACTGTGCGCGCGTTCATAGCTCATTCTCCTTTGCCGCAGCGCTTTTGATAGGAAGCCAAACTTTCACAGTCGTACCCTGTCCAACAACACTGGATACCTCTATCCTACCGTTATGACGGTCAACTATCTCTTTTGTTATGGAAAGTCCCAAACCCGTTCCCCCTGACATGCGTGAACGTGCCTTGTCCACACGGTAAAAACGGTCAAAAATATGTGGGATATCTTCGTCTGGTATTCCAATGCCTGTATCCTTCACGCTTATCCAAACTTCTTCTTTTGTGCTTCCTGCGCATATTTCGATACTGCCACCGTCCGGCGTATACCTGATCGCATTTGAGACTATGTTCAAAATTACCTGCTCTATCCTCGCTCTGTCTCCTTCTATATCCGGAAGCATGCCTTGGAATTCCATGCTCATGTCTAGGTTATGCTTTTTAGTTTCAAGATAAAGGGCATTGTATATACTGTCGATTGACCGAGCAATCGAAAACTTTTCCGCGCGCATATTCTCGCTTTCAGAATCAAATTTAGATAATGCAAGCAGATCCTGCACTATGGTAGTCATGCGGTCGCTTTCATTCACTATGACATCCAAGAAATTGCGGCGCATTTCAGCCGGGATCTCCTCTCCGTTCTGAGCAAGTGTCTCGGCATAGCTTCGTATGCTTGTAATAGGGGTGCGAAGCTCATGGGACACATTGGCCACAAACTCTCTGCGAAGCTCGTCCGCTTTTTTCTGCTGAGTAATATCGTGTATAACAACTATGATGTCCTGCGATTCCCCTCCTGATATAGGTGCAAAAAACAACTCCAATTCTCTTCCGTTGAGACTCAATTCTATGTCTAAAGAGTCCGGATTTTTCAACTTCATAAGCTTATCCAGCTCGGCAAATTCTCCAAAAACCTCGGCAAATCCGCCCTCGCACGAATCAAAGTCTTTTCCCAGCAAGCGCTCAGCCGCAGGATTGTAGCTGGTTATATGCCCATCCCTTGAAAATGACATCACTCCGTCTGTCATATGCAGGAAAAGCGTACTGAGTTTGTTCTTTTCGCTTTCGATTTCTTCAAGAGTATCGTGCAGCCGAGTCGCCATGTTATTGAAAGCCCTTGTAAGGGTCCCTATTTCATCCCGCGCTTGTACCTCAATCTTCTCCGAAAAATTCCCATCGGCCACTCTTTCCGCTGCCTTTGTCAGACTTTGAATAGGCGTTACCATAGTTTTCGACAGCAAAAAGCTCAGCAGGATTGAAATAACGAAGCCTATTATCAAAGCCTCCATGATTATAAAAAACAGCTCCATATTGAGATCCTGAACTGTTTGCTTATTGTCGCGGATGTACACTATAAGGCTGTTTCCGCCACTGGATATTGGTATGGCAACATCCATATAGTCCGCCGTACTGTTGCTTGCATATCCTTCGTTTCCATTCAAGGCGGTCACGATATTGGGCGTCATCTCAATCGGATCATCAGCAGAACCAGCCAGAACTTCCCCTGTAACTCCGTCTAAAATATAGTAGTTTCTTGTACTTGTACCGGTGCCTGCATCTATACCTAACGGGCCGGCGTATACTCCGATTATCTCTTGAGTGCGCTCCACATAGTTGTCTTCTTCAACAGCTGAGCGCAGGTCGCCTACAAATTCTACTCTCGAAAAAACAGTAGCCATCTGGTCATAAAATTCGTTGAGATAAAACCCCAGCACTCCGCGCATCAAAAATGCGCACACTACCGCCATGAGAGACAATATGAGCAAAAGCATGATCAGAACTAGTTTTGTATGCAGTCCTTGTCTCATTAAAAATTTCCCTCCCGGTAACCCCGCTATCTGCTTTCTGCAGCAAAGTAATACCCCGCTCCGCGTTTAGTCATGATATACTGCGGTTCTGCCGGATTGTCCTCGATCTTTTCACGCAAGCGCCGTATCGCCACATCGACAGCGCGCACATCTCCGTAAAATTCGTATTTCCAGACCTCTGTCATCAAATATTCACGCGAAAAAACCTTTCCGGGCTGCGAAAGCAGTGTCTTTATGAGGTCAAATTCGCGTGGCGAAACTTCGACCTCCACATCATTTTTAAACACTGCCATTTTATCTTCGTCCACAGCGAGCTTTCCCACTCTTACAAGGTTTTCTTCGCTCTCACGAGGCAAGGAAAAACCCGTGCTCCTGCGCAAATTCGTTCTCACCCTAGCTATAAGTTCGCGAACTGAAAATGGTTTTACTATGTAGTCATCTGCTCCAAGCTCCAGTCCAAAAACCTTGTCGCTCTCTTCCTCGCGTGCTGTGAGCATTATTATCGGCACCAGCTTATTTGTGTCGCGAATATTCCTGCACACTTCAAACCCATCCATATAAGGAAGCATAACATCCAGCAATATAAGATCCGGATTTTCTTCTTTCGCGAGACGCAGTCCCTCTTTCCCATCATAGGCAACCAGAATGGAAAAGCCTTCGTGCTGCAGATTAAAGCTCAAAATATCAACAATATTCTTTTCATCGTCGACAATAAGGATAGTTTTTGTATTGTTTTCCATATATAGTCCTCCGCGTCCGCCGGTTCACTTGCATTTAAGTCGTTTATTCAGTCAAATATTAGATTTTTATTTTTCTAAGTATATCATATCATCCCCTATTTTCCAAGATTTTTGCCATTTATTTAAACTACCTTACGTGTCTGTGCCGCGCTATAATATTTACATCAAAATACTGCACGGAGGTTCCTATGTATATTTATAATATAAGCCCACAGTCCGCAGCTATTCATTTTTCCAAATGCGAACTCGACTCCAATTTTGACACGGAAGAACAAATCGAAAGTCTTTGTCATAAAAGCATGCCATCTTTTTTTGGAGGCCGCTGCACTTCGAT
Source organism: uncultured Oscillospiraceae bacterium (assembly GCA_944385275.1). Taxonomy (GTDB): domain Bacteria; phylum Bacillota; class Clostridia; order Oscillospirales; family Oscillospiraceae; genus CALWWP01. The sequence continues at coordinate 37,580 of CALWWP010000019.1, forward strand.
TGAATACCGTCTTTTTGATGGGAAAGACAGCATAATATTATTCCTATACAAAAAATCGCTTGATGAGCCATATCTTTTTATATTTGACGACATCGAATCCGTTATAGAAGCAGCTCTTAGTCTCCCAGCACAAGACAGTTCTCTCTACTATGCCGACCATTCATACATACTTGCATTTTTTGACTCTCCTCCTGCAGATATATGCGAATTCGGGGGTCCTGTCTCCAAGCCTTATATTTCGTTTGAATATCTTTCCGAACACGGAAATATACTTATAAGTTCAAATGCTCTCAGTATACTTCGCTCCTACTTTCTCCCAGTTCAAAGTACACGCTGATCAATCAAAAGCTTTAATATTTTCGGCAAAACAAATACAAAAGCCACCGCAATGCACCATCGGCCAACTTCTGCTTTTAAACTGTTGACAATAGTGTTATAATGATAAAAGCCGTAAAGGAAGGAGGCCGAGTCTATGCCCAAGGTTCCCGGTGTAAAGGTCATTTCACAAAACCGCAAAGCTTTTCACGACTACTATATCGAAGAAAAATACGAAGCTGGCATAGAACTGTTTGGCACCGAAGTCAAGTCCGTTAGGCAGGGCGCGGTCAATCTAAAGGATTCGTATTGTACATTTAAAAATGGGGAACTGTTTATCCGAGGTATGCACATAAGCCCCTATGAAAAGGGAAATATCTTCAACCGAGATCCTCTTCGGCTCCGTCGGTTGCTTATGCATAAAAAGGAGATCCTCAAGCTATTTGGGCGCGTCAAGCAGGACGGATATACTTTGATCCCGCTGAGCATTTACTTGAACAATTCATTAGTCAAAATAGAGCTTGGCCTTTGCCGCGGTAAAAATGTACACGACAAGCGCGAAGCGGCATCTAGGCGTGATGCCGCACGTGAAATAGATAAAATCATGAAGGAGAGACGTAAAAATGGCTGAAAATCCCATAGTTACTATAGAAATGGAAAACGGAGGAACAATCGTTGCAGAGCTTTATCCAGACATTGCTCCAAATACAGTAAACAATTTTATTTCTCTTATCAAGTCCGGATTTTACAATGGCCTTATTTTTCACAGAGTAATACCTGAATTTATGATCCAAGGCGGATGTCCATACGGCAGCGGCATGGGCGGCCCCGGCTATTCCATTCCCGGTGAATTTTCTGCAAACGGCTTTCAAAATCCTCTAGAACACGTTCGCGGAGTGCTTTCAATGGCCCGTGCGTATATGCCCGATTCTGCAGGCAGTCAGTTTTTTATAATGGTAGACGATGCACCGTATCTCGACGGTCAATACGCTGCTTTTGGTAAAGTCGTTTCAGGAATGGAAACTGCTGATGAAATAGTAAATTCTGCGCGTGACGCGAACGACAAGCCAAAGAAGGATCAGCGCATAAAATCCATCTCTGTAAATACTTTCGGTGTGGATTATCCAGAACCGAAAAAGGTTTAAAAAGGTCAAGTTCTGTTTTATTTCGTAATCCGCGGTCGCAAATAAATTACCTATAATCTTTGCAATATGCATGGGGGCGTACCGGTTTCGACGGGGGTGCGGAGGCGGGATAAGCGGGCAGAGGCGCCTGCCCTCTTTAAAACAGGCTTCTTTATAAATTAAAGAACAACAGAACTGAACTTGTCGCTGCTTAATTAAGCTCGACCGTCCCTCTAGGAAGGACCACGAGCCTAGACGGGGCGTCACTTAGTGGTGTCCGTGAGTGCGTTAAGCTTTGGCCGCACCATGAATAATGAAGCTACTTTTTGACGGTGGCGTGACGGTTTGCCCCGTTTAAAAAGGAACGGCCGGAGTTCGGCTCCGGCGGAATAACCGTATGCGCCCGGAGAAAATCCCGTTAATGTGCTTTCGGACAGGAGTTCAACTCTCATCGCCTCCACCAGATGTACATTACACGAACACCTACTTTTTAAGTGTAACTGTAATGTCAAAACGAAAACCGAGAGTCAAGGTTTAAAACCTTGACTCTCGGTTTTTTGATTTTTATTTAGTGTATAAATTGATTTGACGAGATTTGTAGTCTATAATGATCATAAATTACAAAATTGCAGCATGATTCACTACTATTAGTCTAGCTGCATCATTAGCAAGCTGGCTTTGAAAACAGAATTATAGCTTTGAGTAAAAACATGTAAAGGCAGGCATTTATATATGATTTACAAAGATTTTCAAAATTTAAAGCTCTCCGCTTTGGGCATGGGATGCATGCGTCTGCCCGTGTTAGACGGTAACAGCTCCGTGATCGATCAGGATGCCGTAGACAAAATGGTTTCTTATTCCATGGAGAACGGCATCAACTACTATGATACAGCATGGGGATACCATGACGGAAATTCGGAACTCTCTATTGGAAAAGCTTTATCCGTTTATCCTCGTGACAGTTTTTATATTGCCGACAAATTCCCGGGATATGATTTATCCAACATGGATAAAGTCGAGAAGATTTTTGAGGCTCAGCTCACAAAATGCCATGTAGAATATTTTGATTTTTACCTATTCCACAATGTATGTGAGATGAATATTGACTCCTATTTAGATCCAAAATACGGCATACTCGACTATCTGCTTAAGCAAAAAGAAAATGGTCGGATTCGTCACCTCGGCTTTTCCTGCCATGGAGCGCTGCCAGTTATGAAAAGATTTTTAGATTCCTATGGTGAATATATGGAGTTCTGCCAGCTTCAGCTAAACTATATAGACTGGACTTTCCAAAATGGCAGAGAAAAAGCAGAGCTGCTCAAGCCATACCGCATCCCTATTTGGGTCATGGAGCCTCTCCGCGGCGGCAGACTGGCACAGCTCAGCGAAAAAGAGTATGCCGTATTACAGGCCATTGATCCGAATCGTACGGCTACGGAATGGGCCTTTAGATTCCTGCAAAGTATTCCCGGTATAACAGTCATACTGTCCGGGATGTCAGATTTTTCTCAAGTTGCCGACAATATCTCTACATTTGAGACTGAGAAAAGCCTTACAGAAAATGAAATAAGAGCTTTAACGGCTCTAGGGAAAGAAATGACCGATTCAAAAGCTTTAGCGTGCACGGCCTGCCGGTATTGCACGAGCCATTGTCCGAGCGGCTTGGATATCCCTCATCTGCTTGCTCTGTACAATGAGCACAAATTTACCGGCGGAGGTTTCATTGCACCCATGGCTCTTTCCGCTATTCCTTCCGACAAACAGCCAAGCGCCTGCATAGGCTGCCGCAGCTGCGAATCAGTTTGCCCCCAGCAACTCAAGATCTCTGAAGCCATGGCTGACTTTGCCACCATGATTTGACACAATTGCCGCCAGTATGACCTTACTCTTTTCCTTGAGTGGGTATAGGTTTTACGGCGGCAAATTTCTTTTTATCCTCGACACTCGTCGTTTTTCAAATGAAAATATTTTTTAGTTGAGTTCCCGTTTTTTATAAAACAGAATGGATAGACGCCACGACAACAAATACAGCAGCACAGCCGCTCCTACTGCAGCAATAAGTACCCGCTCGTTTATCCACAGCGACAATGCCCTATAGACATCTATGCGCATCCAAGCTGTGCCGATCGCAGCGAACAGTCCTACCAAAACGTAAAATGCGATACGTCCTTTTGCAACTCCGTATTTAAACACAAACGGCAGCATCAGCGTTGGTCCCACAATCCCAAGAACAAACAAAGCAACACCAATAAATATTAGCTCGTCCAATATAAAAGTTCCCCTGTTTGCCATTCGTGCCGCATAAACCACGATTAAAATTAAATATACGCATGCTCCGAACAGCAGGCCCGTGATATATTTTGCAGATACTAACTGAGCCTTTGAATACGGCAGGACACCGCTGTACTGGTCCCACTTGTCTCTCTCGTCATAGGAGATGAGCGTCATAGGAAGAAGCCCTGCAACCATGGTCGGATATATTATAAAAAATATATTGTTATCTCCGAAAAAAGTCACAGCAATGAATACGATGACAATCGCCAGAAATGACCGGCAATATTTTGCAGCCATATAAAAATCTTTGAGCAGCAACCCTTTCATATATTATCTGTCTCCTTTGCTATAAAAATAAACAGTTCCTCTATATTCACCGGGCTAACATTCCATCCGGAAGGAACTTTATCTCTCCTTACCAGCGCATTAACGCCGTATGGAGATATTTTTTTCCCTTTTACAGCCTCAGGATCCAGCTGCGCCAATTGAGTTTCAGAGCACTGCAGAAGTCCATAATGCTCTATTAAAACATCTTTCTCTTCACACATTAAAAGTTTTCCCTTGTGTAAAAATGCGATATAATCGCAAATTTTTTCAAGATCGCTTATAATATGCGATGATATTAAAACAGAATGGCTTTCGTCTCTGGTAAACTCGTTCAGCATATCTATGACTTCATCTCTCACAACAGGGTCCAATCCCGATGTGGCTTCGTCGAGCAAAAGCAGCTTCGGGTCATGTGATAGTGCCACTGCAATGCCAAGTTTCATTCTCATGCCTCGTGAGAACTCTTTAAAAGGTTTGTCCGCAGGAAGTGAAAGCTTTCTGAGATTGTCCATATAAGCCAAATCGCTCCAGTTTTCAAATGTATTTTTCATAATTTTTCCTACCTGCTTGGCATTCAGGCATTCTGGTATTCCAACTTCGTCCAAAACAACGCCGATATCCTGCTTTAAACTAAGTATATTCTCCCTGTTGTCCTTCCCCCAAATCGTAATATCTCCGCCGTCTCTGTCTATCATATCTAAAATCAGCTTTATAGTAGTACTTTTACCTGCGCCATTCTCTCCTATCAATCCCATAATGCAGCCATTCGGAAGCGTCAAATTCAGATTGTCGAGATGAAATCCACCGTAAGTCTTACTCAAATTACTTATTTCTAATGCGTTCATGCCTATTCCTCCATGCTGAGTCTGAATATTTCGATCAATTCATCGTTTGTCAAATTGCAGGATGCCGCTAAATGCAAAATTTCTTGCATATACATTTCGATTTTTTTCAAGTTCTCTTCCCTCAGCAATTCAACATTTTTTGGCGCCACAAAGCAGCCCTTTGCAGGGATCGTATAAATAAATCCCTCCCGTTCAAGCTCATCATAAGCTCTTTTTGTGGTAATAACGCTGATCCTAAGGTCTTTGGCCATATTGCGGATCGATGGGAGCGCCTCATCCTCTCTCAGTTCCCCGCTTATAATCTGATTTTTTATCTGATTATATATTTGGTCGTATATTGGAGCTCCACTCTTGTTGTCAATACAAATATTCACATTCTTGCCTCGTTTCATCTGTATATATACAATATATACAGATGAAACACTTTTGTCAATAGTTTTTTACACCATGCACTGTTGTAATAAAAATCATCTATTTAAGCAGATATTCTGCGTAAAACAAAGTAGATTTATCATATAAGTTCTGCTATAATTTATCAAAAGATTTATTTAAGTTAAAAAGCAAGGTGAAGATATTGAGCTCCGAAAATCCTAATCAGGTCAAATACGGTTGTTTTATAGTCATCCCCTTAAAATACGATCCACGTTCTTTTAAACAAAGCGAATTGGAAAAGATTGCAGAATACAAACCGCTGGTAACGATGGATCTTAATGAAAACATCAAAATAATGCTGGATCGCTGCAACGATGCCGCGGTTGGTTCCTGCTACAGCATAAAATACAGTCAGCTGATTTCTAATCTCTGTATACCAAATGAAATGAGCGGTTCCCAAGGTTTTTTCGTATCCAATCTTCAAGGGAATTATTCTTTTGATTTAATATCTGCCTACTTATATGTTTTTCATACCCAGGTGGCTTTCCTCTGCCTTGGTATATCTTTTGAACAAATAAAAGCGCTTCAGGCCATATGCAATCCCGGATTTGCAGACAACGAAGCCTCTTTTTGCTGGGTAGACAGTTCAGGCAAAAAGCATATTTTTTCGGTAGAAAAATGGTTGTCGGATTTTTTGACTCCGCTGGGACTTCATAATTTTTTTGACAAATCTCCGTCTTATCTGCTGGATGCATACAATTACATATTTGCGGTTGTCCCGAATCGTTTTAATACCCTTGAAGAGATGCAAAAAATAACGTTTAATCTCCACAAGATGATGCCTATAGACACACCTGTGGAAGATGACGCTGAAGAAGACATACGCTATGTATATGCCGCTAAAAATCAAATGGCGAACTCATATAGGTGGGGGTGCTGCGTCACCTCTCAGACTATCTCCTATGTTATTGCAGACGAAGCCATGAATTTAGAGGACGAGCGAAAAGCTCAGGCGGAAGACGGTCTCCCAGTAGTTCTCCTGTCTCTTTACGAAAAATACACCTGCCTGCGTTTTACAGAGCTGATAACTCACATGGAGAAAAAACAGCTAAAGCAGCTGAAAGATCTTATGTTAAAGTTTCAGGCTTTTGGGACGGTGACTCCGGCTAACTTGTCGCGCTGGCACAATGTAAAACAGATATATGCTCACCTGCTTCAGGTGAACGATATTCCGTCGGCCGTTCAAGATATCAGCGCTAAAATAAGCATTTTAACTGCCCATTTGGAAGAGATAGAAAGGACAAAGAGCGAGACTGTAATAAATATAATCACCGTTTTTGGCCTTGTGTCTATTTTAGCCTCGGTCTTGTCCATAGTTCAGATATTGTCAGGCGGAGATACGCTCATATGGGCTTCTACTATACTCACCACTGTAATGCTGGTTCTGATAACGGCTGTCGCCGTTTGGAACAGGAAGAAATAACTTGACCACGTCTATATTAAAAAGGAGGATGTCGCATTGTCTCTTGCTGAATATTTGCCGTTTTACAGTGCTTTGACTACAGCTGAGCAAAATATACTGCTCTCCTCTGCTTCATACCGCAGTGCATCGCAAGGCGATCTGCTGCATGCCGGCGGTCTTGACTGTCTGGGACTTCTTGTTCTCTGCACGGGCCGTCTCAGGGCTTTTATCACTTCTCCCGAGGGACGTGAGATAACCCTCTATCGGCTGTTTGAAAGAGATATATGTCTTTTTTCCGCCTCGTGCATATTGAGCAGTATACAGTTTGACGTTTTTATCTCGGCCGAAAAAGATTCTGAGTTCTGGCTCATACCTTCTGAAACTTACAAAGAGATCATGGCCAGCTCAGCGGCCGCTGCGAATTATACGAATCAGCTTATGGCCAGCAGATTTACCGAGGTTATGTGGCTGATGGAACAGATCCTTTGGCAGAGTTTTGATAAGCGGCTTGCTCAGTTTCTGCTTGACGAATCCGAAATGGATGGCAGTACGGCATTGAATATAACTCACGAAAAAATAGCGGCTCATCTCGGCACCGCCCGCGAAGTAGTAACTCGTATGCTCAAGTATTTTCAAAATGAGGGCATAGTAAATCTGGCAAGGGGAAGCATCGAGCTCACAAACATTCCCGCCTTATTGGAGATCGTCAACTCATAAACTTATTGTTATTGCAAATAAAGACCTCCGGTATATGGGGCATTATACCGGAGGTCTTTTGTATTTATTGAGTTTTTAGCGGGTATTTCTTATCTTTCCAATACCACCATTTCAATTTTTCACTTTCGTGCACTTCGTTTTCTGCGAAATACACCGCTAGTCTAAAAACATAAAGCTGACATTTATCTTCTGTAAAACCTTTAAATAGGCAGTCCTTCAAATACAGTTCTTCAGGGTCGCATCCCTTCAAGTCGTCTATGCTCTCTATGCCTATGTTTATAAGGTCCTGCTCAATATTTTCGCCTATTCCGGGGATCTTTCTCAAGTCGCTCATTTGAACATCACCTTAATACATTGATCAGCAGAAAAAGCTATGGGTTCACTCCATCATCATCAATATCTGCTGCTTTCCCTTTGCTCCTACAGACATGTTTTCAACTTTTCCGTTCTTTATAACAAACAGAGACGGTATGCTCATTACTCCAAACTGAGCCGCCAATTCCTGCTGTTCATCTACGTTCACCTTTCCCACTTTATACTCCGGATGCTCCAGAGCTATCTCCTCGACTACAGGAGATACCATGCGGCACGGTCCGCACCAAGCCGCCCAAAAATCAAGCAGCACCGGCTTGTCGCTTTCCATTACTTCTTTATGAAAATTGTCCTTAGTTATCGTTAAAACTGACATCGTATTTCCCTCCTTATTTTTTCTTTACCTGTAGTATAACCCCAATATGCATCTTTTTCTGTGACCTAGTCACAAAAATATCTGCAGAACACATCGGAATCTTTTTTACTCGTCAAAAACATCTGCTCATCACCAGCATCAGGCAAAACCCGGCAAGAAGCGAATATGTAGCTCCTCGCTCACTGCCATGCGAGTGCGTTTCCGGAATTATTTCATCACTTATAACATAGAGCATGGTCCCCCCGGCAAATGCCAGAGCGAATGGAAGTATGGCAGTCGAAATGCTCACTGACAAATATCCAAGAAGAGTCCCTACCACTTCTATTATTCCCGTGAATAAAGCCGCTATAAAAGTACGTCTAACACTTATACCTGCTGCAAGCATCGGAGCTATTATGACCATACCCTCTGGCACATTTTGCAGTGCAATGCCCGCCGCAATAGTTATAGCCCCTTCAATATCATCTGTTCCAAATCCCACGCCAGCTGCTATTCCCTCCGGGAGGTTGTGAATGGCAACGGCCATAACGAATAAAAGCACTTTGTCTATCTGTTCTGTATTTTTAGGATGATTTTCTCTGTCAATTCCTGCAAGGCCATGGAGATGTGGCAAGGTCTTATCCATCAAATTCAAGCAAAGAGCTCCGCAGAATAATCCTGCAACAGGCAATACAACTCCGCCTTCGTATTCCAAAGACGGCAGGATCAGCCCTATTATCGCTGCTGATAGCATGATGCCCGCAGCAAACGACATCACTATGTCGCTGAAACGATGCGATATTTTTTTAAATGCGAAACCGAGCACAGCCCCTATAACAGTTGCTCCTCCTACGCCCAGCGCCGTCAACAACACCATTTCCATTTTTATCGCCTTTCACTGCATTTATGTATTTTTATTAATGTTTTGATTTAGTATACCACAGTCGTATTCAAAAAGGAAGCTTTTGATTTTTTGTTATCATACCAAAAGAAAGCAGGCGCCCTTATCAGGACGTCTGCTCTCTTTTAGTGTTAAAATTCCGCTTTCTTATAAACGAGCTTTCCGTTCTGGAATGTCATAGCAACTTTTTTTACATCCGAGATATCCAATATTGGATCACCATCAAATACAACGATATCTGCGTGCTTTCCAGCTTCCAGCGAACCTGTCTCATCTCCTAGGTTCATCATGTCGGCCGCATTTTTAGTTGCTGCTCTCAATGCTTCAACAGTACTCAGGCCATATTCCACATAGATGGCAAGTTCTTTTGCCAGTGTATCTCCTACGCCATAGTCTGTACCTGCTGCGATCCGCACTCCATATTTTTGGCAGAGATTGAGCGCTTTTTTCTTTCGGGTCAGATCCTCCGGATCCGCTTTCTTGCGCTGCCACTCTCTTGCAGGATCAGTGCTGTGAATTATCTCATATCTGCATATTATCGTAGGGCAATAATATGTCCCGTTTTCGGCCATTGTCTTTGCCGTTTCCTCATTCATCTGCACATGTTCGATAGAACGAACTCCCGCTTTGGCAGCCCACTGCGCAGTTTTGTTGCTCTGATTTGTCGAGTGTATCATAACAAGCTTTCCTGTGCGGTTGGCTTCCTCAACGACTACTTTTATCTGCTCTTCACTCATTTCCTCTAAACCGGCTATAGAATTTTTACCTCCCATTGAGCCGGTGCCGCTCAGTTTGATAAAATCGCAGGTCGCTTTTATACGCAAGCGTGCAGCTTTTCTGGTTTCATCGGGTGTATCGCATTCTATTACGTTTGGTCCGCTTCCGCCGGTTATACCTATCGGAGTGCCTGCGCAAATCAGGCGGCAGCCGTCAATAATGCCCTCGTTTATCAGATCTCTGACTTTAATATCGCAGTCATCTGAATCAGCCGCTGACCTAAGTGTCGTAATACCATACCGCCACACATCCTGCGCCTGCCATGCGATTACTGCCGCACGCTGTACCGGTGATTCTACACGAGCGCCCATATGTACATGGCAGTCCGCCAACCCGGGTGTTACCGTCTTTCCCATACCATCAATATTTATGTCTCCGTAAAGCTGTTTTTCAGACACTTCTATAATTCCGTTTTCATCAAATAAGATCGAACCTTTTTCAATAACTTTTTCTCCGTCAAACAGCTTTGCATTTTGAATAGCATATTTCATAGATCAGCAGGCTCCTTTCAACAGCATTTTATTTGTCGAGAACATAAGCCTTTTCCGGAGTATACTCATATGGGGCAGTCTGTCTCTCGCCATAATCTGCTACATTATCTTGTTTGTATACCTTACTATAACTCACACTCAGCGGGAATGCAGTCAAGATCTCGTTCATGGCCACTCCGAACTCTTTTCCTGCCTCTTTCTTTTCCTCATCTGTAAATGCTTTAGAAGTATGTTCAAGCGCAGTTATGATTTCCTCATGGTAAGCTCCCGCTACCTTGAGAAGAGTACGCGTTCCCTCCTTGCCAAAGTTTCTTCCGAACCAGTCAGTAGGACTCAGAGATATCGGAGACCCTCCGTGATATGCAATGCCGTCCCACATCTCCTGACGCGTTTTCTGCTGGAATGCAGGCAGGTCAAGAAGCTGTATTTCCGCGTTAATACCTATCTCTTTCAGGCTGGCTTGGATCGCAACAGCCATGTCCTGCCATGTTGAAGTAGCATAGAGCATTGTGTCAAATCCATTTGGATATCCCGCCTGCTCCATGTAGTCTTTTGCTTTTTCTATATCGTACTCATAAACATATGGCATATCGCTTTCTTCCAAATAGTGCCACATTCCGGGAACTGCGCACTGACGCACGGGTTCCTGCGCTCCTGAGTAAACGCTCGGGATGATAGATTCAACGTCCAAAGCGTAGTAGGCAGCTCTGCGCACGTTTACATCTGCCCACGGGCTGTCTTCATTGCCATCGGTGCATACAAGCATCTGCATACTTACAAGTAAAGGATTGTTGGTATTTGCAACATTTTCATATCCGGCTGCTTCCAAAGCCTGCTGTACTGTGCCCACATTGGTTACAACAGCAGATATCTCCCCGTTCGTCAAAGACGAAACCTGAGTATTTTCATCCGTCATGCTGTAGATGATTATTTTGTCCAGATATGGAAGGCCCTCCTGCCAGTAATCATCACGCTTTACGTATGAAACATAGCTACTTTCGACCGCCTCATCCAGTACAAATGCTCCGGTACCTATAGGATGCTGAACCATGTAGTCATATCCGTACTCATCATAACTGTATTTTGAAACTATACGCCACTGGGCCAGCGTCTCCGGGCGGCTGCTGTCGTAATAGTCCCATTTCATCTTCAGCACATATTTATCAACTACCTCATAGTCCTGGCAGTTGGCAATCATAGACATGCGCCCATACTCGTTATACGCATCGATATTCCAGCCAAGCACCTCGGCTGTCAGCTCACTTCCATCTGAAAAAGTTATGCCTTCTCTAAGCGTTATAGTCAGGCTGCTGTCCTCTGCAGATTCTACGACATCTTCTGCTAGAAACCACTCTATTTTCCCCTCATTCGTAAATCGTCCCAATGTCTCAACAGCCGGCGCAGAATACAAGCTGTATGGGCTCTTAACGCCTTCTTCCGGAGCGAAGAAATTGAAAGACGTAAAATCTCCTATTTCTACATATGTTCCGCCGTATTTATCTTCTTCTTTAACTTCATTTTCCCCTTCCGCTCCTTCTTTATCCGAACAGCCGGTCAAACCTGCCGAAAGGCTTAAAAGAAGAAATACTGCAATGACTAAACACATAATACGTTTTTTCATAATATCATCTTCCCATGATTTTATTGAAAACCTTTATGCGATAAAATCTTCAGCTTTTTAGTTTTACAGCAGTTATTTTTACGAGAAGGCGTACCGTATCCAAACGATGCGGTACGCCTAAAAACAATATACGGCAAACTACATACGTTTTTCGTCTCCGTAATAGGTATTGGCTCCAGCTCTGAACTCCATGACTCTGGAGCGGCGCTCCATAAGCATCATAAGCCATGCTCTCGGCTCTACAAATGCCGTGTAATCGTTTCTGTCTGCAGGTATATTGGCATTGTAATTGGCCTGATTAGAATGGCTTGCAAGAGTGATATCTATATCCATCAGGCTCAGTTCCCAGCACTGGTCAATATATCTATCTCTATTCTCTAACGTAGCGCCCCAAGGCTCTATTCCGCATCTGTCCGGACGCATTGCATCTATGCCAAGCCCGCCGTGCATGCCTACATGGTATGTAATTCCGGTCTCATCGTCTGTGTCGTCAAAGAAAAAGCTTGTTACGCCCGGAGTATGCCCTGGAGTCAAAAGACTTCTGATAGTAAACCTTCCAAGCGTTATGCTCTTATCGTCGGAGTAAAATTCATCCGGCTCATAGGCAGGCGACGGGGCAAGCGGCTTTGGCATACCGACTGCCGCAGGCCTTGCCGGGCGCTGTACAGGATGCTGTTTTTCATGCCACGACTCTTTTGACATATAGATCTTGCAGCCTGAAAGCTCCTTGATCGTTCTTGCGCAGCCATCGTGATCTCCATGCTCATGTGTAAGCAGCAGGATCTTGATATCTTTTGGGTCATATCCGACTTTTTTGATGCTGTCGAGCAAAGCATACTCAAAGTCCGGAACAGGTGTGTCTATCAATATCAACCCGTCGCCCGTATCAATCAGGAAATCACTCTGATCCATATGTCCTGATACCATCCAGACGTGCGGAGCTACACGGTATGGCTCCATATATGCATATTTATTGTCCGCAAAAATTTTCTCTCTTATCTCAGGCGGAAATTCTGTTCTGTAAAAATTCAAAGGCATAAAATATTCTCCTTTCGGTATAAAAATCTCTATTTTTCATGTACGATAAATCAATTTTCGTCCGGCAGGGCGATAATCGGATAGTCGTCAGCTCCCGCTCTGAAAGCCATTACTCTGCACCTGCGTTCCATCAGCATCATAGGCCATGCTCGATTATCTACAAACGGAGCATAGTCATTTTCATTCTTGCAGTCTTTAAACACATTGCCCATTCCGCACTGATTCAAATGACTTCCCAGCGTTATATCCACATCCCATTTTGCCATTTCCCAGCATTGATCAATGAACTTATCCCTTATTTCGGCGTTTATGCCGTCTTTGGCCATCCTTCCTCCCGGACGCATGGCGTCTATTCCTATGCCTCCATGCATTCCGATACGATATGTTACTCCGGTATCGTCGTCCGTATCGTCAAAGAAGAAGCTCGTTACGCCTGGCGTATGTCCCGGAGTCAGCACTGTCTTTATTGTGATATTACCAAGCGTTATGCTCTTGTCATCAGAGTAAAATTCATCCGGCTCATACGGATAAGGTGCTGACATCTTCATCTCATAGTAAATTGGTGGCGGATTCAATTTGCACTCATGGTCTTGCTTTGACATATAGAGCTTGCAGCCGCTCATTTCCTTGATAATTGCCGCACAGCCGTCATGGTCTCCGTGCCAGTGGCTGAGAAGCAGCAGCTTTATATCTCGCGGATCAAATCCGGCTCTCCATATCGAATCGATCAGCAAATAATCGTACTGAGGCGATGGTGTATCTATCAATATCAGTCCATCACCTGTATCAATCAAATAGTCGCCGTAATCATAGTGACCTGAAACAAGCCAGACATGAGGGGCTACTCTGCGCGGCGGCATATATGCCTGCCACGGAAATTCCCGACGCGCTTTTTTTACTTCTGGATCATATTCGTAACGATGTAGTTTTAAAGCCATGTTAATTCATCCTTCCCCATATAATAATAAAATCCTTGGTCGAACACCCTGCAACCGGCTCTTAAATCATATACATTTCTATTTATCGGAATGCAACTTTACTATCAATCCGCTTTCACACGGGTATATTTTCTTTCTTTCGGAATATTCTATCAGCGCCTTTGATTTTTAGGGTGCAACAACCTCTATAAAAAATAATACATAACTTAGAATGTATTGTAAATAAACAATTTTGGAAATTTTTTAAACGTAATTTATAGTTATTTTAAATCAGTTTTTAATTTCATTGTATATTTTGTCGTATTATATATATTTTTTTATATTTTGATTGCTCAAATTTTGTATGGCAAGTTATAAATTCTCCTTGACTTTTTCCCCTTTTAAAATGGTATAATTAGATACATAGATCGACCATTTATTTTGTCTTATTGCGGTTTTAAACTCGCTCATGTCGACATGCATTACAAATCAAGGGTGAAGCCGCTGTGTCTGTTTTCAATGAGTTCTTAATCTGAGATCTCAATTAATCTATTCGGAGGTGTACTATGGAATTTCGTACATTAGGCAGAACGGGAGTAAAAGTAAGTCAAATAGCCATAGGCGGAGAATATCTTGAAGGCAAAAGCTTTGAGGTATGCAGGTCAATAATTGCTCACGCAATGGATAACGGAATAAATTTTATCGATATTTTTAACTCTAATCCCGATATGCGAAGCAACGTAGGGCAAATTTTGCAATCCTATCCAAGAGAATCCTTTGTCATAGAAGGACATCTCTGTACCGCATGGAAAGACGGACAATATTGCCGTACACGTGATCTTGACGAAGTGAAATTCTTTTTTGAAGACTTGATGGATAGGCTTCAGGTCTCGTTTATTGACATCGGTATGCTGCATTTTATAGACAGCCAAAAAGACTTTGACTCTGTTTTTAACTCCGAGATAATAGAATACGCTAAACAACTCAAATCAGAAGGCCGTATACGAAGCATAGGTATGTCCACTCACAACCCGGATATGGCATTCCTAGCCGCCGAAACAGGCCTAATAGATGTCATTTTATTCAGTATAAACCCAGCCTATGATATGCTCCCTCCAAGCGATGACATAGAGCTTCTATTCAAAGATTCCACATATGAAAGGGTGTATGAAGGAATAGACCCCAAGCGAAGCCGTCTCTACCAGTTCTGTTCTGAACAAGGGATTGCAATTACCGTAATGAAAGCCTATGCCGGAGGGCGTCTCTTGTCAGCCGAAACCTCTCCTTTTGAAAAGGCTCTCACTCCTGTTCAATGCATACATTACTGTCTAACAAGACCGGCTGTTGCGGCTGTCATGGTCGGCTTTGCAAATGTATCCGAAGTGGACGCGGCCCTCCAGTATCTTACCGCGAGCTCCGAAGAAAAAGACTACAGTGCGGTCCTTTCCGGTGCTCCAAGGCACTCGTTCAATGGTCAGTGCATGTACTGCGGCCACTGTGCGCCCTGTACAGAGCAGATAGACATAGCTCTAGTAAACCAGTACTTAGATCTCGCCTTGATGCACAGTTCCGTGCCAGACACCGTCAAAAACCACTACGACCTTTTGCCCCATACTGCGGGAGAATGCATTGCCTGCGGACGCTGCATGGAAAACTGTCCGTTCGGTGTAAACATAATTGAAAAAATGAAACAGGCTGCGTCCCTGTTCAAGCACTGATTCAAGGAGGTTGCAAAATGATTTATAAGACGTTTAAGGATCTTAAGCTGTCAATGCTCGGTATGGGAAATATGCGTTTACCTACCGAAGGTGAAAACGGTCCGATAGACGTAGGCAAGGCCCGTGAAATAATAGAGTATGCATATGAGCACGGTATAAATTACTTTGACACGGCCTACCGCTATCACAACGGCCAGTCTGAGCTCGTAGTCGGAGAAGCACTCAGCAAATACCCGCGCAGCAGCTGGTATTTGGCCTCCAAAATGCCGGGTCATATGATGAACTACATAGACGGTAAGCTTGGCTTTCAGGGCTATCTGTCCGGCGAGCCGGTCTCATCCCCTTCTGCTATTTTTGAAGAGCAGCTGAGAAAATGCGGCGTTGACTATTTTGATTTTTATCTTCTCCACAATGTTTCCGAGTCCTCATACGACATATACACAAACGAAGAACTCGGCATAGTGGATTATCTGCTTGAAGAAAAAAAAGCTGGACGGATACGGCATTTAGGCTTTTCCGCACACGGCAGGGCAGATACGATAGAACGTTTTCTCAACTGGCGCGATTGCTTTGAATTCGTGCAGATTCAGCTCAACTACTTAGATTGGGACCTTCAGGAAGCACGGCTAAGCTATGAGCTGCTGCAAAAACGCGGGATACCAGTCATAGTAATGGAGCCCTGCAGAGGCGGGCGTCTTACACATTTTCAGCCTGAAATAGAAGCGCGCGTCAAATCGGAACGTCCCGGACGTTCTCTGGCGTCTCTGGCCTTTGACTTTGTAAAATCCCTGTCGGGTGTTCAGGTAGTACTCAGCGGAATGACCACTCTCGATCAGTTAAAGGACAACCTGCAAACTTTTGAAAGCAGAGAGCCTCTTGCCGATACTGACAAAGCGCTTATCAGCGAGATAGTTTCTTCACTTGTCAGTTTAGTACCTTGTACTGCATGCCGGTATTGCTGTGAGGAATGTCCGCAGGGACTCGATATTCCAAAGCTCATTTCTCTCTACAATGAGATCAACTTTGAAAAAACTCCGGGACTTCAGTTCATTTTAAACGGTATGACCCCCGACCAGCTGCCAGAGAGCTGCATTGGTTGCGGCTCATGTAGTAAGATTTGTCCGCAGGGCATCGACGTCCCCATGATAATGAAAAAGCTCGCAGCCTCAATATCAACCCTTTCCTAGGGTAAATAATTCAGTTTCCTAAGACAGCAAAAAGCGATACGGTCATAAAAAACCGTATCGCTTTTTTGTTTTGTATAACCTCGAATTTAAACTACATGGATACCGCCATCGTGGTCACGCAGTCCGGATTCCGGCTTACCTGGGATAACTTGGGCAAAATTCCACTCATTGTATCCCGGCATTTTGTTTAAATAATCATAGTTGAAGTCCAATCCAAGTCCGGGTTTGTCATTGGGCTTAGTATATCCGTCCTTCGTTTCAAGAATGTCAGTAACCATATCGGCTTTTTCGCCAAAGTCTACAGGCTCATGTTCAAGTATAAGGAAGTTCGGCATTGTCATGGCACAATGTATATTGGCGGCATTAGCTACCGGGCCTCTCGCCGCATGCATAGATATCTTGCGGTAATACGGTCCGCACATAGCATCCAGCTTTTTCATGCCAGTGATGCCTCCGACGAGCAAGATGTCAGGCTGGAGAATATCGGCGCACTTGTTCTCAAGGAATCTGCGCCAGTCATGCAGCTGCATGATCTCTTCGCCTGCTGCAAGAGGTACTCCCAGAGCTCTAAACTGTTTTGCAAGCATAGCCATCTCTTCATAGTTTTCAGGACGTATTGGTTCCTCGGCATAGAACATACGGTAAGGCGCCATAGCACGCACAGCTTCCAATGCGGCATGCGGTTCATAGAACTTGGAACTCATATCTGTGCAAATCTCAAAAGCATCGCCCATTGCCTTGCGGTAAGCTGAAAAAGTCTTGTCGATCATCTTGAGCTCGTTTTCATATGGTCTCTGTCCAAGATGCCCTGCTCCGGTCTTTACGCAATTATAGCCGTATTTTTCAACCTTTTCCTGCAGGATCTCTATCCCTTCTTCGATCGTCTTTCCATGGGCATGGCAATAGACCCAAACTTTATCGCGTACCTGGCCACCGAGCAATTTATACATAGGCTGCCCCAGTGCTTTTCCCTTAATATCCCAAAGAGCGATATCAATGGCGCTCGCCGCGGTATTGATCATTATACCCGCCGGGAAACGGGAGTACTGGATTATCTTCTGGCGGATCTTCTCTGTGTCATTTGGGTCTTCCCCTATCAGCCAAGTTCCAAAGTACTTGATTATCTCTTCAAGTCCCTTATCTGGTCCCGTGCAGAATGCCTCGCCTATGCCATGGATACCCTCATCAGTATCTATTCTGACATACAGCCAATTCCTCCATCCCGTCGCATTGCAAATGTACGTTCTTACACCTTGAATCTTCATAATAGTCCTTTCTTGTCAATTACCTGTATGACATGTTAGATTTACTTATCGTAGAAATATGCAGTATTTGGCGTCCACTGCCACGAGAACGTCTGATGCAAACCTGTCGAATAGAGATTGTCAGCTGCAAACGTCGCATTTATCGAATAGTACAGCGGGATTATCGGGAGATTTTCATTTACCCAATAACCCATTGCTTTGTGCGCTTCCAGCTTGCTGGTCTCATCGGTGGCAGTAATACACTTTTCAATCAGTGTGCCAAGCTCATCATACGAAGGCAGATGATTCTTATAGCGGATCCTATCCGGTCCAAACTGTCTGTTAAACAGCAGGGTGGAGTCAAAAGACGCTGCGCTTCCGGTTCCGTTGCCGCCCGGGAATATGACCTGCCGGGTTCCCTCATTCATCTCTTCTGTGCTGGAAGCCTGGTCTAAAAGCTCTATTTCCGCTTCTATTCCAATAGCTTTCATATACGATTGGACTGCAACTGCCTGATTCTGCTGAGTTGCGTTACTGGTCAGCACATACTCGAACCCATCCGGATATCCCGCTTCCGTAAGCAGCTCCTTCGCTCTCTCCGGATCATAATCATATGTATCATATAATTCATCATCTGTCAAATAGCACCAAGATCCTTCAACAGCCAGCTGGCTGATCGCATGGCCAAGTCCTTCAGTCATCGTCTGAGCAAGAGCCTCTCTGTCGATACACGTCATAAGCGCGCGGCGTACTAGTACATCTGAAAACGGGCCATCTACTTGATGAGGCGTCATCCAAGAATATGCTGACGTTGCAGCAGTAAGTTGATAGATATCTTTTAGTCCGCTGTCTGCTTGAAGCTGTGTCACTGTACTGCCGGTATTTACTGTAAGCAGCTGTGTCTCTCTGTTCATAAGAGCACTTACTTTAGTAGTATTGTCGTTTATCTCTACTATCGTTATGCTGTCAAGATACGGCTGTCCCTCTATCCAATAGTCTTCGTTGCGTACAAATGTCATGTGGTCGTCGAGCTCATATTCTGTCTGAATAAACGGACCTGTTCCTATAACGTTTGTAAGCATATAGTCTTCACCATAGGTTTCAAATGCCTGCCTTGAAACAGGATAAACTTTGGATATAGTCTCTCTCCAGCTGTTATCATAGCTTGCAAAATGCATTACTACCGTGTATTCATCGGTTGCCTCATAGCTAGTCGGCCGACATATGTTGGCCGCTGTTCCGTTTTCTACATATTCGTCGAACAGCCAGACCAAGGCATCGGCATTGAAATCAGAGCCATCATGGAATTTAATTCCCTCGCGGAGATGGATCGTAAATGTGCAGGCTTCCGGGTCCTCTTCAAACGACTCCGCCAAGAAAGGTTCAAAGCTTCCATCAGTCTGCATACGTCCGAGAGGATCTGCAGCACATGCAACTATAAGCCATGTTCCGTTGCTTGCGATCTTCGGCGGATATAGAGTAGGATCGACTCTGTAGCTGTATACAAGGTCTCCGCCGTATTTGTCTTCCTCAGCGACCTCTCCCTGATAATTATCCGGGCTCAGATCTCCGGCATTGTTGTCAATACTTCCTCCGGCATTATTGGTCTCCACTGGGGTGTTCGTCGGATCTCCATTCCCCGGCTGCTGCGTGGGATTATTCCCATTTGTTGTATTGCTACATCCCGCAAACAATCCGAAAAGCATACATGTAGCAATAAGTATTGTGATAATTCGCATTTTTATATGTCTTTCCTCCTATTATGCACATATGTGATATTTCAAGTATAACATATGCCTTTTACAGGGTAAACATAATCATAGTTTTGCAAAAAAAACTAAAAATCAAAAATCTCCAGTCTTTACCATAATTTAAATATATGCTATATTAAATATAGTAAACCCATTTATTGGAGGTTGCAAAACAATGCTGATTCAGGACTGGGAATATTTTTTGGAGCTTGCACGTTGTGGCAACCTAAATCAGGCTGCCAATAATTTATACATCACATATCAGGGCCTACGCAAAAGCCTCATAAAACTGGAAGAAGAGCTTGGAGACAAATTATTTATTCGTATGCCAAACAGCGCAGTTAAACTGACTGAATTCGGCGAATATGTATATAAACACCTTGCCGATCCTTTGACGCGTTATTGGAAAGAAAGCCTGATAGCATCCGAAACTTTTCAAACTTTTCGCTCCAAATCCCTCAAGATCGGTATTCCGTCCCCATACAGCCGTATGTTTGCACAGCTGAATATTATTTGCAGCGAATTTTCTTCTCAGCATCCGGACTGCAATATTGAACTCATTTCAAACGCATGGCAGACAAACTTCAATTCACTTGAAAACGACGAATTGGATATATGCTTTTGCGAATGTGATGCAGACAACTCGTATCTATGCCGTTCCAAATCCATTTACAGAGAATATGCTCTGTTCGTAAACAAAGAACACCATTTGGCCCAAAAGGATTTCGTAACAATATACGATCTCCGTCGGGAATACTTTATAGGTTTTTACCAGAACTACCTTTCCACGAAATATCTCGAGCAAACCGCTCATGTAGATCGTTCTCATATATCAATGTATGATGCATCAAACCCTTTGGTCAAAATACTGCTTGACAACAATCTTCAGGTGCGTTTTGCACCGTTTGATTCCACCGACAGCAACTCCGAACTCTATCAAAACTGCGTAGCCCTTCATTTTGATCCCCCCATATACATAGAACTTGCCTTTTTATATAAGGACAGACTTGCTCAAAAGCAGCTTCTGACATTATTTCTTGAGCACTACCACTCCAATCTGGAAAAGCTGAAATCAGCCGATATCACGCGTTACCGCTAAATCTATTTTGTCAAAAAAATAATTCTATAAAGCTCTTTTTTTCGGGGAAGAATATGCTATAATAAACAGACAAGCGGCGCCATTTTGCGCCGCAGTCTTTGCAAAGCTGGTGATTTTATGGAAAATACAATTTTTGAAACCTATGAATCCAATGTACGCTCCTACTGCAGAAATTACCCCGTCGTATTTGACAAAGCGCAGGGCGCATATATGATAGATGAAAACAACAACTACTACTTAGATTTCTTCTGCGGAGCAGGGGCTCTCAATTACGGTCACAATCACCCTTTTATCAAAGATAAGCTTATCGCATATCTTAAAAACGACAGAATAATTCACACTCTTGATATGTATACAGTTGCAAAGCGCGAATTTATTGAATATTTTGAAGAACGAGTCCTCAAGCCGCGCGGATTCAATTACAAGATCCAATTTGTGGGTCCAACTGGTACAAATGCAGTGGAAGCCGCTTTAAAGCTTGCTCGTCTGAACAAGAAGCGTCAAAACATTTTTGCTTTAATGGGTGGATTCCACGGCATGACTCTCGGTTCACTCGCTTTGACGACCGACGCTGAGTCCCGCGAAGGCGCAGGAGTTGTAATGTCAAACGTCACCCATATACCCGCTCCGTACATGTTTCCAGAGCTCGACACCATAAAGTACATGGAAACACTGCTGACAGACGATCACTCAGGCGTAGCAAAACCCGCGGCGATCATACTCGAGTCAATGCAGGCCGACGGAGGCGTCTATCCTCTCGATGCCGAATGGCTACGCCGCGTACGGGCTTTCTGCGACAAATACGATCTGCTCATGATAGTCGATGACATTCAAGCCGGATGCGGAAGATGCGGCAATTTCTTTTCTTTTGAAAGGGCCGGCATAGTACCTGATATCGTCACTGTTTCAAAATCTATAGGCGGCTACGGCATGCCCATGTCTGTCGTGCTTTTGAAGCCAGAGCTGGATATCTGGAAGCCGGGACAGCACAGCGGAACCTTCCGCGGCAATCAGCTTTCTTTTGTGGCCGCTAAAGCGGCTCTGCAGATAATGAATGAACAAGAGCTTGGCAATAAAACTCTGAAAGACGGCGAATTTATTGCTTCTTATCTGCCGGAACACGTACGCGCGATCTCCCCGGATCTTGAAGTACGCGGGATAGGTCTGTTCTGGGGAATAGATTTTAATGCTTTGCCAGATCCAAATATCTCAAAAGAGGTAATCTCCGAATGTTTCAGACGTGGTCTGATCGTAGAACGCGCCGGAAGGAAGAATGCCGTCTTAAAGATAATGCCGCCGCTTATTATAGAGCGTGAAGATCTTCAACGCGGACTGGATATAATTTTGGACAGCATAAAAACCGTCATTTCTTAGCTGAGTTCACTGCCTCTGCCGCCAACTGGCAACAGAGGCAGTTTTAATTTTTTGAAAGGTTTATATTCCAATGACAAAACGAACTTTAAAAAAGAGCCTGAAATTTTTTGTTGTCATTCTGTCCCTTCTTGCTTTTCTATTTATTCTCCTTATCATTTGGCTTACTGCAACAGAATTCAGACCCGCTCCTGTTGAAAGCGCCCAGCTTTACAGCGCAGGTTCGGACGTCTTATCAGGTGACACGCTTCGAATTGTCACATGGAACACAGGATATGCCGCCCTCGGGAAAGAGGCCGATTCTTTTTTTGACGGAGGAGTAGATATCCGAGCGAAAAGTCCTGAAAGCGTGAGCAAAAACCTATCCGGCATACTCGATACACTTAAAGAGCTTGAGGCGGACATTTACTTTCTTCAAGAAGTCGATTCGGATTCCAGCCGGAGCTACTTTATAGATCAACGCAGTTTTTATATATCTGAGCTGGGCATGTCGGGAAGCTATGCGCTCAACTTCTCATGCCGCTACGTCCCCTATCCCATTCCTCCGCTGGGCCGTGTAAACAGCGGACTTTTGACTCTGAGTCGCTGGAATATAGAACAGTCGGACCGCATCAGTCTGCCCTGTCCCTTTAGCTGGCCTGTCCGTACAGCCAATCTTAAACGCTGTTTAAATGTCTGTTATCTTCCAATAGAAGGCAGCGATTCCTATCTTATAGCCGTGAATCTCCATTTGGAAGCCTACGACGACGGCAGCGGAAAAAAGGAACAGACTAAATTTTTGCTTGATTTTTTAAAAGAAGCCTATGCTCAGGGAAATTATGTGATCGCAGGCGGCGACTTCAATCAAATATTTCCCCAGTCTTCAGAATATTTCCCTATAACGGACACAGGTTACTGGACTCCCGGAGAGTTGAATGTTCAAGATCTCCCCGACGGCTGGCAATTCATTTGCGACGCAGATGGTGCTACCTGCCGTCTGCTTAACACGCCGTATGTCAAAGGAAGTGGAGAAAATCACCTATATGTTATAGACGGCTTCATTCTATCCCCCAACTTGGAATGCATTCAAGTAGAAACTATAGATAAAGGCTTTGCCTTCAGCGATCATCAGCCTGTCTTTTTGGAATTGAAGCTTCTTAATCAATAGATCCAACTCATCTTTTAGTTTATGCCAAACAGCTTTTAGTTTAAAGTGTTGCATAGTCCTGCTGTTTCTGGTACTGTATTTTTATATATTATACTATGGAGGATATGTTGATATGGCAGATTTTCATTATTGTCCCCGCGGTTCAGTTGAACCCAACGGTTTTGTCCACCTTCCCCAGTCAGAGATCAAGGACTGTTACTGGAACCGTCCTTGGGATTACTTCATGCCCCCGTTCAGGATAGCTCCGCATGTCTGGTATGTCTCAGGCACTACAGATGTAAGCTCATATTTGCTCGATACTGGAGATGGTTTGATCCTCATTGACTGTCCTTCTGTGGGCACAACTTATTTGCAGCTGGAAAGCATACGCCGCGCCGGATTTGACCCTCTCGACATAAAGTATATATTTATTACTCATGCGCACGGCGATCACTACGCAGGAGCCAGAATGATATCTGAATACACAGGAGCCCCATGCTATATGTCTAAGGAAGATACGGAAGATTACAGTAAGAAGCTGGCGGAAGGCACTCTCGGAGATATGTTTGGTTCTCATCAATGGTATCCCGACCGCATGTATGATATAGACAAGCCGTTTGAGCTCGGACGTATGTCTATTAAAATGCGTATTTGCCCGGGCCATACTCCCGGAACCGTTGCCTACTTCTTTGATGACAAAGACGATGAAACAGGCGAAGTTTTCCACCTCGCCATGCACGGAGGCGCGGGCGCTACTGCCGGTACCGAAAATCTAAAGCGTCTGGGCTATCCACTTTGGATGCACGACAAATACATTGCCGACTGCGAAGAGATGGCAGAAATGGATGTAGACATTGTCCTTGCAAGCCACGAAAATCAAACGAACCTCTTCTCAGGCATAAATGAAAACGACAGAAGCGACTATACCGGTTTTATAGACCGCACTCTTTGGAAAAGATTTTTGCTCGGTCAGGCTGAAACCGTGAAGAATCTTGGTTAAACAGCTGAGATGCAAGTGCAAAAAACAAGCAGAGGAGTTTTGACAACTCTGCTTGTTTTTTAGTTTCCGCTCCGGTATTATGTTTTAAAATTTGTTCGGACCCAAAGCAGGACCGGTTCAAGTTCCTCTGCGTTTACTCTGGACCCTTCGTGCGTCCAAGCGTCAAGCTGATCTTCTTCAGCTGTAGTCAACACCGGTTTTTTCTTCAGTGAGCGAACCATAAATTTTCGCAATACAAGCATCGGTATTTTATAATATCCCGGAAGTTTGTCCATTTCGACTCCGCCCGGCAGCGCGAAAAAAGGAATACCAAAAATATTGTTCATCTTTTTCACTGCAGCCTCTGTCTTTTCGTCTATTCTGGCAAGACCTACTGCGCAAACTGCACATACATTGTATTTTTTCGCCGCTTTTTTATATCCTGAAACAGCTTCTGCTCTAAGCCAGCCCATATACAGCACATCATCTTCGCGATTTAGCTTTGAAGATGCCTCTTCAAGAGAAAACAATCTGATCCCGGACGATTTTGACAAAAGTTCGGCATAGGCTTTGGTATGTCCCGTAAAAGATTCGTACACTATCGCCTTCATAAGTTTTCCTCCTCTTCGATGTAAATTTTTATTATTATACATCAAGGCGTTTATTCAATCAACTTTCTTGATACATCGCGAACGCTGTGGTATACTCTTTACAGTCTATAAAGGAGCTTACAAATATGAAAGAGATCTTAATAGAAACTCGTTCCCTTCCAGAGGCATACCACTCTTCGCTGATAGCGCTCGACCAGCAGGGCGAACTGTCTCCTTGCCCTGATTACAATACTTCTCAAAAAGAGCTGTCCATGACTTTCTGCGTACTCGAGCCATTGGCCGAGCCTATGATAAGCAAGCTCTTTATAGGCGGATTCCGTGAGCTTGAGCAATACCGTCTGGAAATGCTTGACGGTATTTTGGACTTCGAGATCGAACGTGGTAAATGGAAATACACATATCACTCCCGCATGGCAGAGCAACTCCCATTTATATACCGTGAGCTCAAACGCAATCCATCTTCGCGCCGGGCAGTTATAGACATACGCGACTGGCGCTACGACAGCAGCGATGGCAACGAAAATCCCGCTTGTCTTCAGCATATCCAATTTTTTATCCGCGACAACAAGCTGCACTGTAAAGTTCTTTTCCGTTCAAACGACGCCTGTAAAGCTACCTTTATGAATGCGTTTGCTCTTATTATGCTCCAAAAACGCATAGCTGATGATCTCGGGATACAGACCGGCAGCTATACCCATAGGGCAAACAGCTATCACTGCTATGAAAGGGACTTCGGTATGCTGGCGGGTTATGTTCGGAGAATAAATTCGATGTCCGATCCATATGATATCACCTACGATTATGACGGCGATTGGAAAGAGCTCATGGACTCTGTCAAGCCGGAGATAGACGCCATGGTCAAAACTCTCCGCAATCAGCAGTCTTAAACTTCAAAGCTCTCCGCATTTCAATATGCGGAGAGCTTTTCGGGTATTTTTCAGTTATTTATCAAAAGAAGGATTTACTGCATAGAAATTGCGGCAGTCCATATTTTCCTGTGCCACTCTCAAAGCTTCGCCGAAACGCTGATAGTGCACTATCTCTCTTGCCCTCAGGAATTTCAGCGGTTCGCGTATATCCGGATCGTCTATCAAGCGAAGCAAATTGTCATAAGAGACTCTTGCTTTCTGTTCTGCTGCAAGATCTTCGTTAAGATCTGCGATTACATCTCCTTTGACCCCGATATATTTTGCATCCAGAGGGATGCCCCCCGCCGACACCGGGTATATTCCCACAGTGTGATCAACAAAATATTTGTCAAACCCACTCTTCTTTGCCTGTTCCGGCGTCATATTTTTGGTAAGCTGATGAACGATAGACGCTATCATTTCGGCGTGAGCCAGCTCCTCTGTGCCAACATCAGTCAATGTGCCTTTTATCTCGTTCCAAGGCATCGAATACCGCTGGCTCAGATAACGTGTAGATGCGGCCAGTTCTCCGTCCGGTCCGCCTAACTGCGACATGATGAGCTGTGCCGTCGCTGGATCTGTCTTTCCTATCTTTACCGGAAACTCTAATTTTTTTTCATAAATCCACATTTACTCTTATTCCTCCGTTTCCCATGGCCATGGGCACTGTATCCATGTCCATTTGTCGCCTTCTGCTGCCGAAGTCTGCACAAGTGGGCCGAATTGGCACTCATAGCTCTCCTGTGCCTTTTTCTTTTCCGCAAGCAGAGTACGATAGTACTCCAGTGCCGCAGTGCAGCTGGGATGAGTATCCAAATACAAAGCCGTTTCCGTCATAGCAAAATCCAGCACCTGTACTTTTTTAAGCAATTTCTCTCTTTCGCTCATACTCAATACCTCCACGGCTTATAAAGCTGTTCAAATATGGTTCCGCGCATAAACCCGGTCTCCAGATCGCACAGCTTTTCCCACGGCTGATCAGGTACATATGCCATCGCCAGCGATAAATCCGGAGCAAATCCAAGAGTATGCTTGCATTCAATGCAAGTGCCCTCCCGGAGCTTTTTATTTTTGTCCATACTGACTCTCCAATCTATTTCAATCGCCTAGCCTTGCGGCAAGGCTCGCTTTATCCTATGCCGGAACTTGTATACCGTTCCTGATACATATCCATCCTTTTTTTATATTCATTAAATGGATAGATGGCATTAGAAACTATTGTCATTCTTTTATGCCGTTTCTCTTTACTTTTTTTTAAACTTGCTTTATACTCTTATATATTCGATAAACAAATATCGATTGTTTTCGACTTTTATAATTTCAATACGGGATACTTTCCGGATCTTTATCGAGGTCTTATTTATGCAGCTCAGTATACTTTTGGCAGAGCAGATCGGCGCAATGGCCATAATGCTGCTTTTTGGTTTCTTTATGATCAAATTTCATCTTTTAAAAAGCGAAGACAGCAAGATACTGTCATCACTTCTGATCTACGCAGTTGTGCCATGTTCTCTTATCAACTCTTTTCAAATCGACTGTACGCCGGACAAACTGTCCGGGCTGCTTATTTCCATTGTCTCAGGACTCTTCCTCAATCTACTCCTGATAGGGGGAGCTGAACTACTGAAAAAACCGCTCAAGCTCACTCCGATCGAGATGACTTCAGTTGCATATCCAAATTCAGGCAATCTTGTCATTCCTCTGGTCGCGGCAGTGCTGGGATCAGAATGGGTATTTTACACAAGCGGATATCTGATCGTACAGTCCGTCCTGCTTTGGACGCACGCCCAGTCTGTTTTGAGCGGGAGCAAAAATTTCAGTATAAAAAAGCTCCTGACAAATATAAACATACTTGCGATTTTGGCAGGTATAGTTTTATTTTTGACCGGCTTCCGTTTCCCCGGCGTGATACAATCTGCTTTTGACGGTATGGCATCAATGATGGCTCCTCTCAGCATGATAGTGATAGGGATGCTCTTAGGACAAATGGATTTAAAACACGCTTTTGCGAAAAAACGCATTTATTTCATCTGCTTTCTGCGTCTTATAGCATTTCCTCTGGCAGCCACACTGTTGTTTGCCATTCCGCACCTGAGCAGTATACATACAGACTCCTATGAGATCTTCTTTATATCTCTTCTCGGCGCCTCATCTTCTTCTGCGGCCATGGTCACACAGCTGTCCCAAATATACGGAGGAGATGCTCAATACGCAAGTACTATAAATGTAGCTAGTGTAATTGGCTGCGTTTTTACCATTCCCATTATGGCCTTTATATATCAATCTGTAATTTAAACTGGAGGATTTACTATGAATCGTTTGACGCTCACACCTGCCGACAGGGTACAGCAGACCGTCAACGGGCTTTATGAAGACATCTCACGGCGTGTCAAAAACGCCCCTCAAGGCAACTGCCCCGTTGAATTGACTGCCGCTTTTCTGAGGCTCAGCCTTGCGCAAAGCTGCGGAAAATGCGTTCCCTGCCG
>CALWWP010000020.1 GCA_944385275.1 uncultured Oscillospiraceae bacterium
TGTTCATCATAAAATACCAGAGGACACCAAACACGGCAAACACGATTATATATGGGATAAAGCTAAACCACCATGGATACTCCCAGCCCGGCAAATAATCGTAGTCTTTTATAATCCCACTTTCATACTGCTGATTTATCAGCTCATGAAAATCTTCATAAAACACAGAAAAGCTGTAGAGGTCATAGCTTATTGTCATGCTCCCGTCAACAGGTTCTTTCAACGAAAGCACTATCGAATCGCCTTCAACTACGAATTCCTCTACTTTTTCTTGCTCAAAAAGCCGTCTCAGCTCGGAATATTTGATCGGCTCAGTTTGATTTTGGGAAAACAGCATAAAAATAGTCGCCATCAAAATTATAAATATGAGAGCAAAAAATCCAAAATCTCTTGGCCTGTTTTTCTTATCTTTCAATTGACATCCACTTCCTTTTTATCGTTGTATATCTCCGGCTTAAGCACGCCGATATACGGAAGATTTCTATACCGTTCAGCATAATCAAGACCGTATCCAACGACAAAATCGTCGGGCACTTCAAAGCCGAAATAATCCGCATGCACTTCCGTTTTACGCCTTGCGGGCTTATCTAAAAGGACGCATATCCTTATTGAACTCGGAGCTTTGGACTTAAGATAATCCACTAAATAGCTCATAGTATATCCGCTGTCGAGAATATCTTCAACTATAATTATATCCCTTTGTTCAACGTCTTTTTCAATATCTTTTGTTATCCGCACTGAACCAGACGTAGCAGAGGCGTTGCCGTAAGATGAAAGTCCAATAAAATCCATAGTACAGTCTAGGTCTACGCTCCGGACGAGATCCGATAGGAAAATAACAGAGCCCTTCAGTACCCCTAAGAAAATCGGTTCTTTCCCTCTGTAGTCATTATTGATATCGCGCGCCAATTCGGCTATTCTTTTTTCCAATTCTTGTTTTGAAACCAAAATGCGCTCTAAATCTTTATGCATCGCATTTGCCACCTGAAATATTTTTTATCGATATTTTTATTACATTATCGCCTTTTTGAGCCAAGGCGCGCTTATCGGCGCCTAAACCGTATACCGCAAGCACTCCGTTATCATCGGCCAGCACTGGTATAGTATCTCGCTGCCACCGGGGCACTTTGCGATTTATCAGCTCTTTTTTCAGAGATTTTTTACCCGCAAATCCCGGCGGAGACCAAAAATCTCCGCTTTTGCGCGGTCTAACCGATATGTTACCACAAACCATTTCTTTTTTAAAGTAGAAAGTAGTAAAAGTATTATGAACTTTTTCGGCGTTTTCTATCTGCTCGCAGCAAATTTTTAAATTCAGATCCTCAAGTTCGACACTCTGACCCGGCAAAATAGAAAATTCTTCAAATTTAGGCGGCATCTTCCCGATCTCATTCGAAAAAACAAGCTCCCCGTATTCCCGCCTTACCGAGCCTCCGCCTAATATCAGCTGCGACGAAGCAGATCCGTCATATGCAAGTTTCAAAATATCCTGAACATGCCTGTATGATACGTCCACAGAAAGGTGCATCAATATCTGTCTTACCATACGCGACGCGATCGGAAGCTTTTGAGAAATAAGCTCCGACGCCTTGATGCGCACTTCATGTTCGCCCAGCCGGCCATTTAAAAATTGCGCTGCCATTTCTTCGAGCAATTCATTGTCTTCGCGTGCAAGTATCGTAAACTCCGCCGCCGTATTGGTAAACGACGGATTGATTTTTTTCAGCCTAGGCATAATATTATGCCGTATATAATTTCTCACATACAGATCGGTATTGTTAGTAGAGTCCGTCACGAAGCTCTCGCCATGTGATCTGAGATATTCTTCAATATCGCAGCGCGGGACATATAGAAGCGGCCTGATGAGTCTCCCTCTCACAGGCGGTATTCCCGATGCCCCTGAAAGCCCTGTCCCTCTTACTAAATTCAGTAAAAGCGTTTCAGCATTGTCATCTGCATTATGAGCTGTGGCGATATAGTTTGCATTCAGCTCTTCTGCAAGCCTGTACAGCCATCTATAACGCAGCTCTCTTGCCGCCATTTCTGTACTCATCCTGTGCTTTTGAGCATATCCGGCCACATCGCATCTCTCCGAATAAAAAGGGACTCCCATGCGTGTGCATAAAGCGCGGACAAACTCTTCGTCGCGGTCTGCCTCCTCACCTCGCAGCATGTGATTGAAGTGCGCAGCGGTGATAGACAAGCCGTTTGAGTATTCCCCGCGCAACATCGCATGCAGCAGGCATACAGAATCCGCCCCTCCGGAAACGGCGCATATGACCGTTCCGCTCAGCTCAAGTCCGTAGCGGTCAAAAAATTCCTTGATTTCTTTCAATGTCTTCCCTCTTTAGAAATCAGTCTTCATCATACCGCCATTCCGCAGAAGAAAAAGCGGTGTATTCCGGCAACCACTGAAGCTCAACAGTACCAGTGCTTCCGTGTCTGTTCTTCAAGACTATGCATTCTGCAGTATTATGAGTATCTGCAGCCTCTTTTTCAAAGTATTCCTCACGGTAAAGCGCCAATACTATATCTGCATCCTGCTCCAAAGCGCCTGATTCACGCAGGTCGGACAGCACAGGCCGTTTATTTTGTCTCAACACATTTGCTCTGGACAGCTGCGAAAGGCATATGACCGGAACATTCAGCTCCTTTGCCATTATCTTCAGCATACGCGAAATATCGCTGACTACCTGCACCCTGCTTTCCGAGGCGTGAGATCTGCCCCCCGAACCCTGCATGAGCTGCAGATAATCTATTATTACTAATCCAAGATCTTCTATTCTGCGGCACTGCGCATTCATCTCTGCCACTGTCATAGCAGAGTTGTCGTCGATGCGTATGTCAGTCTTGCTTATCGACGCAGACGCCGCGGCAATTTTCCTCCAGTCCTCCTGACTGAGCCTTCCGGTCAGTAGCTTCCCGTTTTCCACAAATGCCTCCGATGAAAGGAGACGCATGACCAGCTGCTCCCGAGACATCTCAAGCGAAAAAACCGCTATGGTTTTGCCTGATGATTTGCCGACGTTCAAAGCGATATTAAGCGCAAAGCTCGTCTTGCCCATTCCGGGACGAGATGCCATGAGAATGAGATCCGACTTGTTCAGGCCCATGATCAAATTGTCAAGATCGGAAAAACCTGTAGACAGGCCAGGGATGCTCCCTCCATTTTTATAAAGCTCTCCCAGGCGCTTGTATACGTCTCCGACTACTGCGGAGATGGGCACCAACCCGCCTATGGTCCTGCCCTGCCTTAAAGCGTATATTTTCCTTTCGGCAGCTTCCAATATACCAGCGGCTTCCTGTTCATTTGAGTAGACCATCTCATGGATCTCTTCAGAAGTCTGAAGTATATTCCTCAGCAATGCGTTGTTGCGCACGATCTCGGCATATTTTACGGCATTTGATGACGTTGGCGTTATCTTCATCAGATCCATAAGATATGCCGGCGTCGATTCCTCGTTGAAGTCGCCCGCTGTCTTCATCTGTTCCAGTACCGTCACGGCGTCAATAGCCTGAGAGTAATTGAACATCGAATAGATGACTTCAAATATTTTCCGGTTTATATCCGTATAGAAATCATCAGGTTTCAATACGGTGATGATTTCGGCTACGCACTGCGGATCAATAAGCATGGCTCCCAGAACTGCCTGCTCTGCCTCCAAACTATGAGGCGCCTGCCTATTTAAAAGCTCGTCCATATTTGTATTCCCTATCGTATATTATTCTTCTTTAACTACTACATGTATCGTACTCGTTATCTCATATCCAAGTTTGCACTTTACTTCATATGTGCCAAAAGCTTTGATAGGTTCGCTTTGTACAATCCGGTTTTTCTCTATATCTATTTGAAATTGTTCCTTAAGCGCTTCTGCTATCTCTTTGGATGTAACTGATCCAAATAACTTACCAGCATTTCCAGCCTTTGCAGATATTTTAACTACACATTTGCTGAGCTTTTCAGCTGTATCGCGCGCTTCCTGCTTTTCTTTTTCAATCTGCGCCGCTTTCGCTTTTTCCTTGAGCTTAAATGCATTTAAATTGTCAGTTGTCGCCTGGACGGCAAGTTTTCTCGGAAGCAGATAGTTTCTTGCATATCCATCCGATACCTCTACCATCTCTCCCTTCTTACCCTGGCCTTTTACGTCCTGCTGAAGTATAACTTTCATTTTAAATACCTCCGAATCTACTCTTCTTCTTCTATATAGGAATCGATCGCATTGAGCAGTGCTGCAAGCACTTCCTTGTAAGTTTTATTCTGCAGCTGCGCTCCGGCTGTGGCCTGATTGCCGCCGCCTCCAAGCTTTTCCAAAACTAGCTGGACATTTATATGTCCTATAGAGCGGGCAGAAATATTTATCGAATTTTTCTCGTGAAAGACGACAAACGACGCGCTTATTCCCGCTATATTGAGCAGCTCGTCTGCCGCCTGAGCGGCCACGATGCGATCCTCCTGCGTATCTACCGCCGCAATAGCTATATCGTCTCTATACACCCTGGCCTCTTTTACTATGTTATATCTTGCTATAGTACTCGAAAAATCGTTTTGCATCATGCGCTTGACCTCTGCTGTATCAGATCCGGAGCGCCTCAAAAATGCCGCTGCTTCAAATGTGCGGCTGCCAGTGCGCATAGTAAAATTCTTTGTATCTAAAACTATACCAGACATGAGTGCTTCGGCTTCGAGCTTCAAAATATCAGACTGCTCGACCAAATACTGAAGCATCTCACTGACAAGCTCGCTTGCAGACGAAGCATATGGCTCATGGATATTGAGAGCCGCATCCGAAATGTAGTCAGACGCCCGTCTGTGATGGTCTATCACCACTACCTTGTTGCACGACATGAGCAATTCCTTTGATTCTACCTGATCCGGGCGGTTGGTATCAACAACCACCAGCAGGCTTTTTCCATCGGCTCTAAGCATGGCATCCTGAGATGAAATAAATGTGTCCTCGTATTCCGGCAGGGTTGTGATCCGGTCAACAAGTTCTTTAGAGGCATTGTTGTCCATATCTATAACAATGTAGCATTTTTTCATTCTCTTTCTAGAGATACATGATATTCCAACAGCTGCGCCTACAGTATCTAGGTCTGCATACTTGTGCCCCATTACGAATATCTGTGAAGCGTCGCTGATAAGCTCTCCAAAAGCATTGGCCATCACACGGGATTTTACCTTTGTTCCCTTTTCTAACGTTTTGGAATGACCTCCATAAAATTCAAAATTAAACTTATTTTTTATTACTGCCTGATCTCCTCCGCGGGAAAGTGCCATATCGGTCGCAAGCTCTGCAAATCTAAAGGACTCGGCAAGTGTATCTCCGTCTTTGCCTACTCCTATACTGACAGTAGCATGTATCCCGCTTGGATTCACAATATCGTGAACCGTATCCAACACGGAAAATTTCTCATTTACGAATTCCGGCAGATAGCGCTCCTCAAATATAAAGATATACTTGTCTCTGTCGTACTTGAACAATATTCCGTTGCAGTCCTGTGACCAAACTCCTATCTTGTCGTCTATGACAGACATAAGCTGTGATTTCGAGGTGTCTGTCAAGCTCTTGAACAACTCGTCATAATTATCAAGCATGAGGGTGCTTACGATCGGTCTGGAATCTCCGTACTCACGTCTTATATTCTCATATTCTGTCACATCTGCAAAATACAGTACTCCAAAAAATTCTCTCTGAGATTCGTTTTCTTTGCGTACCAAATTGCCGTACACACGGTATTCCCGCTCATGCAATTCCAGCAGATCCGGAGCCATTTTTTTCCCTTCTACAATCCACTTGTAGTTAAATTCACCTAAAAAATCCTTAAGGTGCATTTCAAAAAAATGTTCTCTATCGCCCGTCATAAACAGGAACTCGTCATTGCTCCACACGAGCTTCCCGTCTTCCAAGTTGAAAATCACCATAGGAAGAGGGAAATTCACCAATGTATCTTTAGTAGCGGAATTGACGCTGTCAGCCATATCTTCGATATACTCAACTATTTGGCTGCGCCGTCTGTTATTAGAAAAGCGCGAATAAATATAAAGTAAGATTATCACTCCTACTTCAGCACACGCAAGCGCTCTGTCAAAAAACATAGTGACCGCAGCGAAAACCACCAAAAGTATAAAATACAGTCTCATAGACGGTTGAAATATTCTGGTCAGTTTATTTTTATTGTCCAAGGCGCAACACCTCCGATTTTGTTATTATACCAAAGATTGCAGAATAGCACAACCTAAAATTCATTGTTTATTCACGCTTTGTTCGGGAATAATAATTTTCTGAAGCAACATCACTTTTGGGGAGGAAAAACGATGAAAGCATTGATTTTGGCTGGCGGCAACGGGACTCGGCTGCGCCCTTTAAGTATCGGTCTGCCGAAGCCCATGGTCCGTCTTCTCGATAGGCCTCTTCTCAGCTATACCCTTGATCTTTTAAAGCGCACTACCGATATCCGAGATATTTGTTTCACACTCCGATATCTTCCATATTCAATAATAAACTACTATGGAGACGGCAGTGACCGCGGGCTCCACCTGTCATATCAAATCGAAGAAGAGCCGCTTGGCACAGCCGGATGCATAAAAAATTGCAGTGACTGGATAGGCGGCGACGACTTTCTCGTAATGAGCGGCGACGGGATATGCGAAATCGATCTGCAGCGCTGTATAGACTTTCACTATAAAAACAGATCCGAGCTCACCGTGGTAACTCACCGATCGGCAGTACCGCTTGAATACGGCTCCGTACTCTCCGACAGCAGCGGCGCTATCACTGGTTTTCTTGAAAAGCCTTCGTGGGATAAAGTCGTCACAGACAATATCAATACCGGCATATATATCATATCAAATTCCATACTTCAGCGTATCCCAGATATAACTCCTTGCGATTTTGCCAAAGATGTTTTTCCAAAACTCCTGGGCAAAATCAGATTCTATTCAGTTGAGGCTGAGGGCAGATGGTATGATATAGGCAGTTGTTCCGCCTACATGGACTGTACTCACGACCTCCTTGACAGCACTTCTTTTGATCTTCCCGAACTTCCAGACACGGTTACAGTCAACGAGCCATGTTTTATCAGCAGCAACACCGTTATAGGTGAAAATACTGTGCTCGGCCCCTATACCGTCATAGGCAGCGGCAGCCGCATAGGAAAAGGCGCACATATTTCCAACTCTGTTATAGACGGGGCTGATATAGGGCGTCTGTGTTTCGTCCGCGGCACTTATGTAGGCAAGAATGCCTGCCTTGGCGAACGCTCCGAAACGGAAGACGGCTGCGTCATAGGAGAAAGCTGCCTAATAGGGTCCGACACACACATCGACCCAAATATTAAAATTTGGCCCCATAAATGCATACCTTCCGGAAGCCGCATATGCAGTGATATAAAACAGCGGTTGACCGGTTTGCCGCCTCTCTTTGACGAGAATGGCAGTATTACTGGGAAGCTCGGATCAGATCTAACTCCTGAAACCGCGCTTTCACTTGGCAGAGCCGTTTCCGGCTTTGGCTCTGTAGGGCTTTGCTTCTGCGGAGGTGAGGCCGCTCAGATATTGGCCGACGCGTTTTCCTGCGGAGTGCGTACTTCCGCAGATCTATATCTGTTCGACTCTTCATCTCCCCTTGCCGCCGCGTTTGTTTCCGGATGCCTTGGCCTTCCTCTGACAGCCGCGGTCGAGCAGTTCGGTGGCACTGTTTCCATACGTTTCTATGGGGAACACGGCGTCCCGGCTCAGCCCGGTATACTTCGCCGTATAGAAACTGCAATGCTGGCTTCAGACTACGATTTTTCTTCTCCATGTGAAACTCAGCAAATATCGGGTACCCACAGACTGTACTCCGCTATGGCGCCAAAACTGTGCCGTTTTTCAAAGGAAGCAAATGTTTCACTCTCGGTATCTGCTCCCAGACGCATGGGGCGCACATTGGAAAGCATACTTTCTGATTCGGGCTTTACCATCGCCGCGCCGTCAGAGGGTATTCCTGCCGTTTCGCTTTCGAACGGCGGTCAGCTAGCTATCCGCACCGAAGACGGAAACAAACTGGATGCTCCAAAGCTTCTGTGCATACTCTCATATCTGGAGTGGACAGCTGGATCCGGACGCACCGCAGTATCGTACGACGCTCCTGAGATCTTGGACAAATTGGCAGCCACATGCGGCGGGACTTTGCTGCGTCTGGGAAAAGACAGCGAAGCTGAAAAACTGTATTCACAGCAGCCGTGGATGTACGACCCCATCCTCGCCGTACTCAGAATAGCCTTCGGTATGTCGGAGCTCGGCTGTACGCTTGACGCTCTGGCATCTCATATACCCAAGTTCTACTGCAGTGAATCCTCCTACGAATCCTCGAAAAGCAAAGCCGGCCTTCTCAGATCTCTCTCGGACTCCCTGAAAGACAGACACCCTGAAACAATATCGGGTATAAAAATTTCTGATCCGCGCGGAATGGCTCATATTTATGCCTCCGCCGACGGTTCATCGATAAAAATCGCGGTTGAAAGCTTCCGTGAGGAGTTTGCGCAGGAACTGTGCAGCGAATTTAAAGAAAAGCTTAACAGTATAGACTCAGATGATCAAAATAGTCCGCCGAAATAATTTAATTTCGGCGGACTATTTTTTTAATCCAGCTTTTATGCACAACGTCTAAAATCAACATATTTTCTCAAATTTCTGTTGCATTAGCGAATTAATGTGTTATCATATTAACGAATTCAAGCACATTATTTAAATATTGGAGGATATTAAGATGAATCTGAAAAAATTTGCGGCCTTTTCAATGGCTGCTACGTTGTGCATCACTCTTTTCTCCGGATGCTCTAAAGATGGAGCAGGCTCCGGCGGCAGCGCAAGCGTCGAGTACACTGCCGTATCAACTCAGGCTGACGCTCTTATGGAGCTTAAAGCCGGCACGGCAGATGTAGCGGTCATAGACTACACAATGGCTAAGACCATGGTAGGTGAAGGCACAGATTATGAGGAATTGACGATAGTAGATGGCATAGAGCTCGCTGTTGAAGAATACGGCATTGCCTTCCGCAACGGGAGCAATCTGGTCTCCGCGGTAAACGAAGCCTATGAGGAATTGCTTGAAGACGGCACCCTTGCCGCCATCGCAGAAAAATACGATCTTACATATTCCCTGATAACTGATCCGGTTCCGTCCGAAGAATCCGGAACATCCGACGAAGATGATCTTGCATATGTAAAGGAAAAAGGTACTCTTATTATCGGAATAACCGAATACGCTCCTATGAACTACTATGATGAGAGCGGAAAGCTTGTCGGTTTTGACACGGAATTTGCGGAAGCAGTATGTGAAAAGCTGGGCGTAACTCCGGAATTTGTAGTCATTGACTGGAATACCAAAGTCGTTGAGCTGGCCAGCAAAAATATCGACTGCATCTGGAACGGCATGACCATCCTCGATGACCTGAAAGAAAATCTGGATTTCAGCGCCGCATATATGCGCAATAAGCAAGTCCTCGTTGTAAAAGACGGATTTGACATCAGTATAGTCGCCGAAGCCGGCTCCGCAGGTGAAAACTCGGTCAAAGATCTTATGGCCGAATAAGATGTTTCAAGCGTCACACAAAGGCAGGAGAGAAAATTCTCTCCTGCCTTGCTACACAAATCGAGATAAAACGCATAGGAGTATTTATGAGTTTTTCTGTTGTAACTTTTAAACTGCTTGATGGTTTTACCATTTCCTGCACTATATTTTTTATTACTCTTGTACTTGCGCTCCCACTCGGACTTCTGGTCGCTTTTTGTTCTATGAGCCGCTTTACACCGCTGCGCTGGCTCACAAAAACATTGGTCTGGATCATACGCGGAACTCCGCTCATGCTTCAGATCATTATCGTCTTCTACGGTCCGGGACTCATTTGGGAAGGCGATTCTCTACCTCGCCTGACAGCAGCTTTAGTGGCTTTCGTCATCAACTATGCAGCATACTTCTCTGAAATTTTTCGCGGAGGCATCGAAAGCATTTCACGCGGTCAGTATGAGGCTGGCCAAGTCTTGGGAATGACCAAGTCTCAGATATTTTTTAAAATTATTTTACTGCAGGTTGTCAAACGCATCGTTCCGCCTATGAGCAATGAGATCATAACTCTGGTCAAAGATACTTCTTTGTCAAACGTCATTGCCGTACGCGAGATCATTATGGAAGCTCAGGCATTTATATCCACTTATGCCTTAATATGGCCTCTCTTCTATTCCGGCGTATTTTACCTTGTTTTCTGCGGTATCCTCACTCTCTTGTTTAGATACCTAGAAAACAAGCTGTCGTATTTTAAAGTTTAGGAGGCACTGTAATGGCAATATTGGAAATGCACAATATCTATAAAAGCTTTGGCAGCACAGAGGTTTTGAAGGGAATTGATCTTTCACTGAACAAAGGTGAAGTAATGACTATAATCGGCTCTT
Source organism: uncultured Oscillospiraceae bacterium (assembly GCA_944385275.1). Taxonomy (GTDB): domain Bacteria; phylum Bacillota; class Clostridia; order Oscillospirales; family Oscillospiraceae; genus CALWWP01. The sequence goes on from CALWWP010000020.1 coordinate 10,433, forward strand.
CTGGAAGCGGCAAGACAACTTTGCTGCGCTGTCTGAATTTTTTAGAGATCCCAGACTCCGGCAAAATTATAGTAGGCGGCGATGTCTTATTTGATGCAGACGATCCGAATACTCAGCGTGAAAGCGAAATACGAAAAAAACGCCTCCATTTTGGTCTTGTCTTTCAATCATTTAACCTATTTCCTCAGTATACCGCTTTAAAAAATGTTACGCTTGCTAAAGAACTACTTATGCGAGATAATCCTGAATTTAAAAAACACAAAAAGGCTATGCTGGCTCAAATAACAGAGGACGGCAAAGCTCTGCTGAAGCAGGTCGGTCTCGGAGATAAACTCGATTTTTACCCTCATCAGCTGTCCGGCGGCCAGCAGCAGCGCGTCGCAATCGCCAGAGCGCTTGCGTTAAATCCAGACATCTTGTGTTTTGACGAGCCGACGAGTGCTCTTGACCCAGAGCTCACAGGCGAGGTCTTAAAAGTCATACGTTCCCTTGCCGACAAAAAAACCACTATGGTCATAGTTACCCATGAAATGGCCTTTGCGCACGATGTAGCTGATGTGATTTATTTTATGGATAACGGTGTAATTATTGAATCTGGTCCTCCCTGTCAAGTTATAGATTCGCCCAAGGAAGAGCGTACCAAACAATTCCTTCAGCGTTACAGAAATACGTAATTTTTAACGCGCCGTTTAAAAAAACGGCGCGTTTGTTTTTACAAAAAACTTATATTGAATTATTATGAAATGCTATTGACTATATATATTCTACAGTATATAATGTGTTAGTATTCGTAATTTGCTATACATTTTTACCATGTTACATATCTTAAAAGAGGTGACTAAGAGATTCGTTCTTAAATCCGATTCTCGCAAGTATATGAGTAATGCTACTGGAACAAAACACTCCAGAATGCCTCACGGCAAAGCCATAACTACCACGTTGGATCGTCTTCCATTCGGTGATGCCGATTTTCTCGAAAAAGACAGGCACAAAACAAAAAAGGAGCGCAAGGAGCTTCCCGAAAATGTTACATCAAAAGAGATGTACAGCGATGTTCTGAAAATTGCATGGCCATCCCTGACAGAGCTTTTGTTAACCTCCTTGACTTCCATGATCGACATGATCATGGTCAGTAATTTAGGTACCTTTGCCACGTCAGCCGTAGGTCTTGCGCAGCAGCCTAGATTCCTATTCAATACTGTAGTTCAAGCTGTAAATACAGGAAGTACGGCTCTTGTAGCCAGAAGCCGCGGTAAAGGCGAAGTGGATATGGCAAACAATGTAATGCGCCATTCAATGCTTTTTTCAGTTGTTCTCGCCGTTATATGTTCTATTTTAGGCGTTATATGTGCATCACCACTGATTCGCTTTATGAGTTCCGGCGGCATTTCAGAGTCCACCATACAACTCGGTATAGAATATCTTCAGATACAGATGTATGGTTTTGGCTTTATGGTTTTGACTACAACGATAACCGCGGTCTTGCGCGGAAGCGGAAATTCAAAGCCAGCTATGTACTATAATGTCACTGTAAATATTGTAAAAATCATAGCAAACCTTATTATGATCCCTACAATGGGTATTCCCGGAGCGGCCTATGCTACGATCATTAGCCAGGGCGTCGGTATGTTCTTTGCCTTCTATTATCTGCTTTGCGGAAAATACTATTTGAAGCTTACATTTGAGCGTTTTCATTTTGACTATCGTGTCATTTCCGATATGTGTAAGGTTGGCCTTCCTGCAATGCTCGAGCAGGCTATCATGAGAGTTGGTATGATAATCTTCTCACGTACTATAGCTTCTCTTGGCGAAGTCGCTATGGCTACTCACCAAATTTGTATGAACATACAATCGTTGTCTATGATGAATGGTCAGGCGCTTGCCGTATCTGCAACTACACTTATCGGTCAAAGTCTTGGCAGGAAGCGCCCCGATATGGCAGAACATTACGGCCGCAAATGCCGTTCAGTCGCATTCTGGATCTCTGTATGCTTAGCTGTTGTCTTTGCTTTGTCTGGCAAGTACATAATCCTGCTCTACAACCATTCAGATCCAGAAGTCCTTGCTCTTGGTTCTGTGATAATGTACTTCGTTGCAGTTACACAGCCATTCCAATCTTCTCAGTTCGTTATCGCAGGTGCTCTCAGAGGCGCCGGAGACACAAAGTCTATTGCCGTCATCATGCTCGTCACGGTCGTTATAATAAGAGCTGGCCTTGCCTCCCTCTTTGTCAACGTATTTCACCTTGGAATATACGGAGCATGGACAGCAATGTCTCTCGATCAGCTGACTCGTTCCGGACTTGTAATGCTGCGTTATAATCAAGGAAAATGGAAAGATATAAAGTTGCTTGAATAAAAAATACATCTATTTTTTCAAAAAGAGAACTTCTGCAGAGTTATCGTTCTGCGGAAGTTCTCTTTTTACTTTTATAAACATAGAAAAGTTCATATTTAAATTTTATAATCTTAAAAAAGGAGGTCTTGTAAAGTGACAAAATGTAAAAAAATCGGTATCACATGCGTCATATTGCTTATTACCGGACTCATCGCTATTATCATAATCCCTCTTCTGAACAAACCTATAAATAGTTTAATAACGATCTCCGGATTATCAAATGAAGCTGCCAGCAACAGCTATATTCTTGCTGCTACTGGCCAAAATTACTACGAGCTTCAAGGCAATAACAACTTTTCTGAGTTGTTTGATTTTGATCAGTGGCAAGAATCGGACAAGCCAGATGGAGAACCAGTACTTATCCTTCGTTTTGCGGAACAGTTCATTTTAGAGATCTATTCCAACGGCTACGCCGCCGCACACAACAGCTACGCCTCTGGGGATGAAAAGAGCGATGCATTTTACAGTATCCCTCAGAATACCGCTGACAATTTAATTGCCTATGTAGAGCAATTTGGCAAACCTCATCAATTTGGAGACGGCTCAATCAGCGCTTCTACTTTCAACTATTGACACAAAAAATGCGGTATGCAAAAGCATACCGCATTTTTATTTTACTGATTATTCGTAAATCTCAATAACAACGCCGGAACCAACAGTTCTACCGCCCTCACGAATAGCAAAACGAAGACCAACTTCGATTGCGATCGGAGTGATGAGCTCAACGTTCATTTCAACGTTGTCGCCCGGCATGCACATCTCAACGCCATCGGGAAGTGCAATGACACCGGTAACGTCGGTTGTACGGAAATAGAACTGAGGTCTATAGTTGTTAAAAAACGGGGTGTGACGTCCGCCTTCATCCTTGGTCAATACGTAAACCTGGCCTTTAAACTTGGTGTGGGGCTTAATGCTGCCCGGCTTTGCCAGAACCTGACCACGCTCAACATCGTTCTTTGCGATACCACGGAGCAGCGTACCAACATTGTCGCCGGCCTCAGCATACTCAAGGGTCTTGTGGAACATTTCAGTTCCGGTAACAACAGTCTTCTTGGTGTCTTTGATACCAACGATCTCGACTTCATCGCCGACTTGTACTCTACCACGCTCAACACGGCCAGTAGTAACGGTACCACGTCCAGTAATGGTAAATACGTCTTCAACAGGCATAAGGAAAGGCAGGTCGGAAGCACGATCCGGGGTTGCAATGTAGTTGTCAACTGCATCCATCAGCTCATGGATACAAGCATACTCAGGAGCATTAGGATCAGTGGAGGTGCTCTCAAGTACCTTCAAAGCACTGCCGCGGATGATGGGAATCTCATCGCCCGGGAACTCGTATTTGGTGAGCAGTTCACGGATTTCCATCTCAACAAGCTCAAGGAGCTCTTCGTCATCGACCTGGTCAACCTTGTTCAGGAACACAACAATGTATGGGACACCAACCTGACGGGCAAGCAAGATGTGTTCTCTTGTCTGAGCCATAGGTCCATCCGAAGCTGCGATAACAAGGATAGCGCCGTCCATCTGAGCAGCACCAGTGATCATGTTCTTGATATAGTCGGCATGGCCCGGGCAGTCAACGTGAGCGTAGTGACGTTTTGCAGTCTGATACTCAACGTGTGCAGTGTTGATCGTGATACCACGAGCTCTCTCTTCAGGAGCCTTGTCTATCTGATCATATGCGGTGTAATCTGCGCTTGTTGGGTCTTCCATAGCAAGAACCTTTGTAATTGCAGCAGTCAGGGTCGTTTTTCCGTGGTCAATGTGACCGATAGTACCGATGTTTACGTGCGGCTTAGTTCTTTCAAACTTTTGCTTGGCCATTGTGGATTATCCTCCTTATAATTAAATAATAAGTTCAACTTTAGTATTTTGAAACATTTTACAGCATAATGCAGAATTTTGCAAGGCCTTATTCGCCTTATCTGCCTCTTTTGCTTATAATATCTTCCTGAATAGATTTTGGAATCTCAACATAGTGGCTGGGTTCCATGCTATACTGGCCTCTGCCCTGTGTGCGTGAACGCAAGTCAGTTGCATATCCGAACATCTCTGACAGTGGTATAAAAGCATCTATCTGGCAGGTTCCATTTCTGGTATCCATACCCTGAATTTGTCCTCTTCTGGAACTGACATCTCCCATAACATCGCCAACATATTCCTCGGGAACAATGATGACGACTTTCATAATAGGTTCAAGTAGCGTCGGGCTGGCTTTTTGACAAGCTTCTTTAAATGCCATTGAAGCGGCAATTTTAAATGCCATTTCAGATGAGTCAACTTCGTGATAAGAACCGTCAAACAGGGTAACTTTTACGTCTACGACGTTGTATCCGGCCAACACACCGGACTGCATAGCACCCTGAATACCTTGATCGATAGCCGGTATATACTCTTTCGGAATAGCTCCGCCAACGATCTTATCAATAAATTCATACCCCTTACCCGGCTCGTTAGGCTCAACGGTAATTTTAACATGACCGTATTGTCCTTTACCACCGGACTGGCGTGCATATTTTGTATCGACTGTAGCCGACTTGCGTATAGTTTCCTTATAGGATACCTGAGGCTTACCTACGTTGGCTTCTACACGGAATTCTCTGAGCAGTCTGTCCACTATTATCTCAAGGTGAAGCTCACCCATACCGGCAATAATGGTCTGTCCAGTTTCTTCATCCGTATAAGTCTTAAATGTCGGATCCTCCTCCGCCAGCTTCGCCAGCGCAATACCCATCTTCTCCTGACCAGCCTTTGTCTTAGGCTCAATAGCCACGCGTATGACAGGTTCCGGAAACTCCATAGACTCAAGTATTATCGGGGCCTTTTCATCGCAGAGAGTATCGCCTGTAGTTGTGTTCTTCAGGCCAACTGCAGCTGCTATATCTCCGGAATATACTGTATCTATATCTTCACGGTGATTGGCATGCATTTGAAGGATACGTCCCATTCTCTCGCGCTGTCCTTTTGTGGAGTTCAGGACGGTAGAACCAGCTGTCGCTGTTCCGGAATACACACGGAAAAATGAAAGTCTTCCAACATATGGATCAGTCATGATTTTAAATGCAAGCGCGGCAAACGGAGCTGAGTCGTCTGACGGACGGGAATCTTCTTCTCCTGTATCAGGATTAGTTCCCACAATAGGAGGAACATCCAGCGGAGAAGGCATATAATCTACGATGGCATCAAGAAGTTTCTGAACGCCCTTGTTTCGGTAAGATGTACCGCAAGTAACAGGCACCATCTTAACTGCAACCGTAGCCCTTCTTATAGCTGCGCGTATTTTGTCTACCGGGATTTCTTCGCCTTCCAAATAAGCCATCATAATGTCGTCGTCAAAGTCGGAAACGGCTTCCAAAAGCTTCTGACGATACTCTTGGGCTATAGGCATCATATCTTCCGGTATCTCTTCGACTCGCATGTCTTTTCCAAGATCATCATAGTAGATATCTGCGTTCATCTCGACTAGATCAACAATTCCCTTAAAAGTGCTCTCAGAGCCTATGGGCAACTGAATAGGAACTGCATTACATTTAAGTCTATCATGAATCATATCGAGCACATTAAAGAAATTTGCACCCATGATATCCATTTTGTTCACATAGATCATGCGAGGTACATGGTAGTGGTCTGCTTGGCGCCATACAGTTTCGGACTGCGGCTCAACGCCTCCCTTTGCGCACATGACAGTAACTGAGCCGTCAAGTACTCTCAGTGAGCGTTCAACTTCAACTGTAAAGTCGACATGGCCCGGCGTATCAATAATATTGATACGGTGATCTTTCCAAAAACAGGTCGTAGCAGCAGAAGTAATAGTAATACCTCTTTCCTGCTCCTGTTCCATCCAGTCCATGGTCGCAGCGCCCTCATGCACTTCACCCAATTTGTAGGTACGGCCTGTATAAAAGAGCATACGCTCTGTCGTCGTAGTCTTACCTGCGTCAATATGGGCCATAATTCCTATATTTCTTGTTTTTTCAAGGGAACATTGCCTTGCCATGAATCTCTTCTCCTACTCCTACTACTTCTGATTACCAGCGATAATGTGCAAACGCCTTATTGGACTCAGCCATCTTATGCGTATCCTCACGCTTTTTGACAGAACTTCCAAGGTTATTTGCAGCATCCATGATCTCGCCGGCCAATCTTTCTTTCATTGTCTTCTCACTGCGGGCTCTTGAATAGCTGGTCAGCCAGCGCAGACCAAGTGTCTGACGTCTGTCTGGTCTGACTTCGATCGGAACCTGATAAGTTGCACCACCTACACGACGAGCCTTAACTTCAAGAGACGGCATGATGTTCTCTAGAGCCTGAATGAATACTTCAAGCGCTGGCTTATCGGTCTTGCTAGCTATAATGTCAAAAGCCTCATATACGACTTTCTGGGCAACACCCTTTTTGCCGTCAAGCATGATGCTGTTGATCAGCTTTGTAACAAGTACAGAATTATACACAGGATCCGGTAAAACTTCTCTTTTGGGAATATTACCTCTTCTGGGCACTATACTTCCCTCCTTCATAATTTGATTTCATAGGTACTCGAAAGCCGGACTGCTTACGCCTTCCGCTCCCGTAAGGCCCCGAGGCATTTATAATATATATAAAAACATCAGGGCTGTAGAGACAGCCTTTTCTCTACACTGATAGGACTAAACTAACAAATGGATTACTTGCCGCCCTTCGGTCTCTTGGCTCCATACTTGGATCTGGCCTGTTTGCGGTTTGCGACACCCTGAGCGTCAAGTGTGCCTCTGATGATATGATAACGAACACCAGGCAGGTCCTTGACACGGCCGCCTCTGATCATAACGACAGAGTGCTCCTGCAGGTTGTGTCCGATTCCCGGAATATACGCAGTAACTTCATAACCGTTAGTCAAACGTACACGGGCGATCTTCCGCAGAGCCGAGTTCGGCTTTTTAGGGGTAGAAGTTCTTACCGCGGTGCAAACTCCTCTCTTCTGCGGAGAGCTCTGATCATTCTCCTTGTTTCTCAGGGTATTCAGAGACTTCTGCATAGCCGGGGAATTTGACTTGTAGGTAACCTTTTCTCTTCCCTTTCTTACCAGCTGACTAAATGTGGGCATGGTTTTCCTCCTTTCTCAATTCATTTTTTATTTTATCGAATGTTATTTACATTCGGTAAAAACTCTCGAAATCCCCGGCACAGCGCATTCCCGCGCTCTGCCGGGGTAATTCTTGGTAAAAGTCTCATTTTCGCAGACGACATATTATATCATGTCAGTACAGCTTAGTCAAGTAGAGCTCTTCGTTCAACTTACCAAATTTTCTGCGTCTAACGACGGGGTTTCTGTGCCAATACTGCTCTTTTTCTGCTCGTCGTTCTTATCTTGGAAATTGCGGTAAATCGAAAGTCCAGAACCTGCAGGTATCAGTTTTCCTATAATGACATTTTCTTTCAGTCCGGAAAGATGATCTACTTTCCCCTTTATCGCGGCTTCTGTCAAAACCTTAGTGGTTTCTTGGAAAGAAGCTGCCGAAAGGAAAGACTCTGTAGCTAGGGAAGCCTTTGTTATGCCCATGAGCAGTCTTGTGTATGTTGCCGGGATGAGGTCTATTTCTCCGGCGGCTATGCGCTCCTCTATTTTTTGATTGGCATCTTTCAGCTCGAAGATATCTACAGTGGATCCGCTCAGCAGATCTGTGCTGCCCGGATCTTCAATTCTGACCTTGCGCATCATCTGACGCACTATGACTTCTATGTGCTTGTCGTTGATATCAACGCCCTGCTGGCGGTAAACCTTCTGAACTTCCTGAATAAGGTAGTTCTGTGCAGCTTCTACTCCTCTGATACGCAGGACATTATGCGGATTGAGAGTACCGTCGGTCAGTTCCTGTCCTTTTTCCACCATCTGTCCATCGCTCACGCGGATGCCTGCGCTGTACGGTATCTGAATAACGCTGCTCTCTCCGCTTTGCTCGTCTGTAATTATAATGTTGCAGAGGTTGTTTTTCTTTACATCTTCCAGCGTCACTCTTCCGGATATTTCAGCAAGCTGGCTCATCTTCTTCGGCTTTCTGGCTTCAAACAGCTCCTCAACTCTCGGCAGACCCTGAGTAATATCGTCACCGGCGATACCGCCTGTGTGGAATGTTCTCATTGTCAGCTGCGTACCAGGCTCGCCTATGGACTGTGCTGCGATAACTCCTACTGCTTCGCCTTCGCTTACAGGTTCTCCGATAGCAAGGTTTATTCCATAGCACCTTGCGCAGACTCCCTTGCGTGCCTCGCAGTTGAGCACAGACCTGATCTCAACGCTGTCAATACCGTTCTCCTCAAGTATCTTGGCATCAGGCGAACGAAGCATGTGATCTTTGCTGAACAGGACATTGCCATCTTTATCAAGTATATCGTTTACAGGGAATCTGCCATGGATAGCTTCGCCAAAGCTTTGGATCAGCTGGCCTTTTTCGTATACGGCAGCCGCGCGGATACCAACTTTGGTGCCGCAGTCGTGCTCTCTAATGATGACGTCTTGAGATACGTCTACCAGACGTCTAGTCAAATAACCCGAGTCAGCCGTACGAAGCGCAGTATCGGCAAGTCCCTTTCTGGCGCCTCTGGATGAAATGAAGTATTCCAAAACAGAGAGGCCTTCGCGGAAGTTTGCTTTTATCGGTATCTCTATAGTTCTACCCGACGTATTGGCCATAAGGCCTCTCATTCCGGCGAGCTGACGGATCTGGTTCATGCTACCTCTGGCTCCGGAATTTGCCATCATATAGATCGGATTGAACTCATCGAGCGCATTTTGCAGCGCATCGGTAACATCTTTTGTCGTCTTTTCCCATTCCTGAACAACAAGTCTGTAGCGCTCGTCGTTTGTGATAAAGCCTCTCTTGTACTGTCTTTCAATAGCTACGACCTTCTGCTCTGTCTCATTTATAAGCCTCTTCTTGGCGTCCGGCACAGTCATGTCGGAAATCGAGATGGTGATCGCGCCCTGCGTCGAGTATTTAAAGCCGAGCGCTTTTATATTGTCCAAAACCTCTGTACTGACTGTAAAGCCGTGTTTTGCAATACACTTCTCAACGATCTGCTGCAGTTCCTTTTTGCTGACTCTGAATCCGATCTCATATTCAAATGCATTTTCTGGATCGCTTCTGTCGACAAAGCCGAGATCCTGCGGGATAGGCTCATTGAAAATGATACGGCCTACAGTAGTATTTACCAATTTTGAACGAATTACTCCATCTATTTCTTTTGTTATCCTGACCTTGATGGGCGCGTGGATGCCGACATCGCCTTCGTTATACGCCATTATCGCTTCATTAGGTGAAATAAATGCATTCCCTGATCCGATCTCGTTTCTCTCGTATGTGAGATAATACGAGCCCAAGATCATGTCCTGAGTCGGGACCGTTACAGGCTGACCGTCCTGAGGACGCAGAAGGTTATTTGCAGAAAGCATCAATATGCGCGCTTCCGCCTGAGCCTCCGCAGACAGCGGAACATGGACTGCCATCTGGTCGCCGTCGAAGTCGGCGTTATATGCCGTACACACGAGCGGATGGAGCTTAAGAGCGCGTCCTTCTACCAGCACAGGCTCAAAAGCCTGTATGCCAAGTCTGTGAAGTGTAGGCGCACGGTTGAGCAGCACAGGATGCTCCTTGATAATTACATCAAGAGCGTCCCATACTTCTGTACGTCCCTTGTCTATCATCTTCTTGGCGCTTTTAATGTTATTGGCGGCTCCGTCCTCCACCAGTTTCTTCATGACGAACGGACGGAACAGCTCAATTGCCATTTCCTTAGGTAAGCCGCACTGATAAAGCTTCAGCTCCGGTCCTACCACGATAACAGAACGTCCTGAGTAGTCTACACGTTTGCCCAGCAGATTCTGGCGGAAACGTCCCTGCTTGCCCTTGAGCATATCTGACAGCGACTTGAGCGCTCTGCTGTTGACTCCGGTCACCGCTCTTCCGCGGCGTCCATTGTCTATCAAAGCGTCTACAGCCTCCTGAAGCATACGCTTTTCATTGCGCACGATTATGTCCGGCGCATTGAGCTGAATAAGTCTCTTCAGGCGGTTGTTGCGGTTTATTACCCTTCTGTACAGATCGTTCAGATCTGAGGTGGCAAATCTGCCGCCGTCAAGCTGTACCATAGGTCTGATCTCGGGCGGGATCACCGGCAGCACATCGATGATCATCCACTCCGGCTTATTGCCGGACTGGCGGAATGCCTCAACTACAGACAGCCTCTTGATTATCTTTGCCTTTTTCTGACCCGAAGCGTCTTTAAGTTCTGCCCTCAGCTCTGCCTGCAGTTTTTCACAGTCGATCTGCATCAGCAATTCCTTTATTGCCTCAGCTCCCATACCTGCGCTGAAATCATCTTCGTATTTCTCACGCATATCGCGATACTCTTTTTCGGTAAGAATCTGATTTTTGGTAAGAGGAGTAAATCCGGGATCGGTCACTATATAAGCTGCAAAATAGAGGACTTTTTCCAATATTCTAGGAGAAATATCCAGTATGAGACCCATTCTGGATGGTATGCCTTTGAAGTACCATATATGCGATACCGGCGCCGCCAGTTCTATATGTCCCATGCGCTCTCGGCGTACTTTTGCCCTTGTTACTTCAACGCCGCATCTGTCGCATATCTTGCCTTTATAGCGTATCTTCTTGTACTTTCCGCAGTGACATTCCCAGTCCTTCGTCGGGCCAAAAATTCTTTCGCAGAACAGACCGTCGCGTTCCGGCTTGAGTGTTCTATAATTAATGGTCTCAGGCTTTTTGACCTCGCCATAGGACCATTGTCTGATCATTTCGGGAGATGCGATTCCTATCTGGATCGCGTCAAACGGTGCATAACTCATTGTTATTCCTCCTCATCCGAAAATTCGTCTGTGTCTTCCGAATCTTCCTCATCCTCGCCGTCATCGAAAAACTCGTCCTCGTCTTCGTCAAGCTCCACATCCTCAATGGTGTAGCCGCTCAGTTCCAGCTCATCATCGGAGCTGTAAGACGGCTCGTCGCGCATGGCGCCCTGGAAATCATCATCGTCATCATCGTTTTTGAGCTCTATCTCGTTGCCATCCTCATCCAGTATGCGTATATCCAAGCACAAAGACTGGAGCTCTTTGACCAAGACCTTAAACGACTCCGGTACGCCGGGCTGGGGAACATTGAGTCCTTTAACTATAGATTCATACGTACGGACACGGCCTGTCACATCGTCTGACTTTACGGTCAGTATCTCCTGCAGGGTGTAAGCCGCACCGTAAGCTTCCAGCGCCCAGACTTCCATTTCTCCGAAGCGCTGTCCGCCGAACTGGGCTTTGCCGCCCAGAGGCTGCTGCGTGACCAGAGAATACGGTCCTGTCGAACGCGCATGTATCTTGTCGTCGACCAAATGGTGAAGCTTCAGGAAGTAAACGTATCCGACGGTTACCGGGTTGTCAAAAGGCATTCCCGTACGTCCGTCATAGAGTATGCTTTTGCCGTCAGGACGCAGTCCGGCCAGCTCAAGCGTCTCTCTGATCTCTCCCTCTTTGGCTCCGTTGAATATCGGAGTGGCAACTTTCCAGCCAAGCGCCTGCGCAGCATATCCAAGGTGCACTTCGAGCACCTGTCCTATATTCATACGAGACGGTACGCCCAGAGGATTCAGCACTATGTCAAGAGGCGTTCCGTCCGGCAGATACGGCATATCCTCGCGAGGCAGTATTCTAGACACAACGCCCTTGTTTCCGTGGCGTCCGGCCATTTTGTCTCCAACGGATATTTTTCTCTTCTGCGCGATGTAGCAGCGCACCACCATGTTGACGCCCGGCCCAAGTTCATCTCCGGCCTCTCTGGTAAACACTTTTACATCCACTACAATGCCGCTTTCGCCGTGCGGGACTTTGAGAGATGTATCTCTTACTTCTCTCGCTTTCTCTCCGAAAATCGCCCTCAGGAGACGTTCTTCGGCCGTCAGATCTGTTTCGCCTTTTGGCGTCACTTTTCCTACTAGGATATCTCCGGCGCGCACCTCCGCTCCGACGGTGATGATACCTCTCTCGTCAAGGTATTTCAGAGCATCGTCGCCGACTCCCGGTATATCCCTCGTTATCTCTTCCGGCCCAAGCTTTGTATCGCGGGCGTCTATCTCGTACTCTTCGACGTGAAGCGATGTAAACACATCGTCCTGCACCAAACGCTCATTGAGCAAAACAGCGTCTTCGTAGTTGTATCCTTCCCAGTTCATATATCCGACTAGGATGTTTTTGCCCAGCGATATCTCTCCCTGGCTGGTCGATGGTCCGTCTGCGAGCACGGTCTCTTTAGTTACACGCTCTCCGACAGAAACTATAGGCCGCTGATTTATGCAGGTGCCTTGGTTGCTTCTTGCGAATTTGGTCAGATGATATGTTTTTGTCTCTCCGCTGTCATAGCATACGGAGATCTCATCCGCACTGACAGACGTCACGACGCCGTCTCCTGCAGACATGACTACTACTCCGGAGTCTACGGCGCACTTGTGCTCGATTCCGGTGGCAACTATAGGAGCCTCCGTTATCATCAGCGGAACGGCCTGCCTCTGCATGTTTGCCCCCATCAGCGCACGGTTTGCGTCGTCGTTTTCCAAAAACGGTATCATGGTAGTCGCTATTGAAACCATCATTCTCGGAGAAATATCGACAAAATCTACAAGTTCTTTGTCTATTTCTATGATCTCGTCTCTGTGGCGGCAAGTAATACGATCATTTATAAAGCAGTTGTTCTCATCCAGCGGCTCTGTTGCCATCGCGACGATGTAGTCGTCTTCCATATCAGCAGTAAGATAATATACTTCGTCGGTCACTCTGCCGGTGGCCTTGTCTACTTTTCTATACGGAGCTACAAGGAAACCGTATTCATTTACTCTGGCATAGCTCGCCAGATATGATATCAGACCGATATTAGGACCTTCAGGCGTCTCGATGGGGCACATTCTGCCGTAGTGGCTGTAGTGTACGTCACGGACATCAAAGCTCGCTCTTTCTCTGGAAAGTCCGCCCGGTCCAAGGGCAGACATCCTGCGCTTATGAGTAAGTTCTGCAAGCGGATTTGTCTGATCCATGAACTGCGACAGCGGCGAAGATCCGAAAAACTCTTTCATCGCGGCAGTAACAGGACGTATATTGATAAGCGACTGAGGGGTAACAATGTCCAGATCCTGAAGAGTCATGCGCTCTCTGATAACTCTCTCCATTCTGGAAAAGCCTACTCGGAACTGGTTCTGCAGAAGCTCTCCAACGCTTCTCATACGGCGGTTTCCAAGGTGGTCTATGTCATCGCCTTCTCCGATACCGTGAGCAAGCGCGTTGAGATAGTTTACCGAAGCAAAAATATCATCCGGGATTATGTGTTTCGGTATGAGCTCGTCTATATTGTCTATTATCGCTTCCTTGAGTTCTTCGCCCTCATACTGTTCCAGAAGCGGTCTCAAAATGACAAAGCGAACTTTTTCCCTTACTCCTATCTCCTTTGGATCAAAGTCCACAAAACCGTTGAGCGCTACCATGCCGTTGCCGAAGACCTTCACCGTCTTCTCATCGCTCGTCGCAATGTATGCCTCGTTTACGCCCCTGCGCTCAAGCTCATCAGCCTTTTCCAAGCTGATGGTCTCGCCCGCTTCAGCCAATATTTCTCCGGTCATCGGGTCTACAACAGGCATTGCGAGCACGTGTCCCGCGATCCTTTTCCTGATCGACAGCTTTTTATTGAACTTATATCTTCCCACATTGGAGATATCATAGTGGTGAGGATCAAAAAACAGATTGTATATCAGCGTTTCGGCGCTCTCTATTGTGGGGGGATCTCCCGGACGGAGGCGGCGGTATATCTCAAGCAGCGCCTCTTCTCTGCTCTCACACGTGTCTTTGTCCAGAGTGGCGGTAATGCGCTCATCCTCTCCAAAAACATCTTTTAACTGCTGATTCGTAATAGCGCCTACTTCGCCTCCGGACATGGACAGCCAAGAGTATGGAGCGTCTTCGCGGCGGATGCCAATAGCCTTCAGCAGGCAAGTTATGGGCAGCTTTCTGTTTTTATCGATACGGACATTGAACATATCGGCAGCGTCCGTCTCATATTCGAGCCACGCCCCTCTATACGGTATAAGCGTCGAATTGTATACCGATATACCGACCTTATCCATTTTTTTCTCATAGTATGCTCCGGGGGAGCGGACTATCTGAGATACGATTACGCGCTCTGCTCCGTTGATGATAAAAGTTCCGCCGTCAGTCATGAGCGGGAAATCTCCCATAAAGATCTCCTGCTCTTTTATTTCCTCTGTTTCCTTGTTTCTCAGTCTGACGCTGACTTTGAGCGGCGCTGCGTATGTGGCGTCGCGGGCCTTGCACTCTTCTTCGGAATACTTTGGCGGTTCGTTCATGGAGTAATCAATGAACGTCAGTTCAAGATTCCCTGAATAATCCGAAATTGCAGCTACATCCCTAAATACTTCTTTCAGACCAGTGTCGAGAAACCACTGATACGAATTCTTTTGTATCTCCAAAAGATTTGGCATATCTTGGATCTCTTCCTGTTTGGCAAAGCTTTTACGGAGCGTTTTCCCGTAGTATACGTCTTTTACCATGCCGCGTTCACTCCTTGCAATTTGATTAAGTATCGTCCCTTCGCTTGTTGACACACTCGGAAGCGTTGTTCTATTTTGTAATCGTTTTGTTGATTTTTCTGCTATATGTGATATAATGCTTTCATAAATAGAATCGGAGTGTTGTCCACCTTTTTTGCAAATAGCAAGTTATTATATCAATTATACAAAATTTTGTCAATATATTTTTGTACTTTTAACAGATTTTTTTGCGGAGAAAAGCTATTTTCTCCGTTTTTTATTGTAATAATTTTTTAAGGAGTATTCTAATGAAACGCTCTTTTTTAGAAAACAGGCCATACCGCACCTTTGCCATAGCCCTGCTTTCCTCTGTTCTGTTTATAGCCTCTCTTTATTGCGCCTTCTTTACGTCTGGCTATGCTGATTTTTTTACCTCACTGTTTATCTCTATATTTGCGGCGGCCTTGTATGCTTTTGCATTGTTTTCCATCTATCGTATCGCCCCTTTGAGATCTCCCGATATTCTACTGGTGATGAGTGTTCCGATAGCCTTGGCTATTTTATTTAGAATATATTGTTTAGACCACGTAACTACTGATTACACCGTATTCCTGTCGCAATGGACAAACTATTTTAGAGACAACGGCGGATTTCTGGCGTTGGACAGTTCTATAGGAAATTACAACATTCCTTACCTTTACTTTCTCGCTCTGTTTTCCTACCTGCCCTTTCCAGATCTTTACCTGATAAAACTCCTGTCGGTCTTTTTTGATTTTATACTTGCCCTATACTGCACCAAGCTGCTGTCGGTCTTTACAAAGAATCAGACAAAGCTTCAGCTGTGCTACTGCATTGTGCTTCTTTTGCCAACAGTGCTTTTAAACGGCTCATACTGGGGACAGTGCGACTCCATTTATGTTTCTTTTGCCATTATGAGTCTGTATTACGCCCTGTCCGGAAGGCCGTTCCTATCCGTTTCACTCTTGGCAGTCTCTTTTTCTTTTAAACTGCAGGCAGTGTTCTTCATGCCAATATTCCTGCTGCTGCTTTTTTCAAAGCACATACGTATCCGACACTTGTTCGCCTTTCCAGCAGCATATATCTTGACTATTCTGCCGGCCGTTTTCCTTGGGCGCCCGTTTTTCGATGCGCTGCTGATATATTTCAATCAAATAGACACCGTTGGCGAACTGCTGAATTACAACTCCCCGTCTGCTTTTGCATTTCCATGGATCGAAAGCCTCTCAAGCCCGGCAGTACTTGAAAAAATTGGGATATGTATGGCCTTTGCCCTTGTCTCCGCCACAGCTGTTTTGTTTCTCATCAGGCGTAACCGCATCAATGCAGACGCACTGCTCACGGCGTCTTTCCTGTTTGCTGTTGGAATACCGTTCCTGCTCCCACATATGCACGACCGTTACTTTTTCGGAGCAGATATTCTGTCAGTTATATACGCTCTTGTGCATTTAAAACGCATCCCTCTCATCGCCGCCACAAGCTTTGCTTCCTTACTTGGTTATTTCGCGTATCTGAAGGGTTTTTACTATCTTCCGATGTACTACGGCTCCATCCTGCTGCTCATTACGATTTTAGTGCTCATATACGATATCGTGCAGACCAACTACCGCGGACGCCGGGTACGTTCCAGATGACGGTCCGGCAAAATTGATCACACTCTCCAACCAATATTAAAGCAGCCTGTTTTCTCAAATGAAAACGGCTGCTTTTTTATCAAGCTCAGTATTTATTGTATTCTATTAGTTCTGCCGCATCCCTTTGCGCGCAGCAGAACATTCAACACGCTCCCCATGATCAATATATTACCGCAGAAATACAGCCACACCATTAATATGACCATAGACGCCAAAGACCCATATACAAGAGAATATCTTGCGGAAAAATCGATGGCTCTCGACATAACGATACTGACGAGAACTATTCCCAGCGCTGCAGCTCCTGCTCCGATCCCCACCGGGCTCCGGCGTTTGCCTCTTGTAAGCGATAGCTTATACAGTCCCGTGATAAGCAAAAAGAATATGGCAAACATTAAAACGAATCGAAACCACCTCCAAAACTGAGTAAGTTTCGAATAGTGCCAGAACTCCTGAAGCCAGTCAATAAACCATCCTCCGGTTATTATTATCACTATCGACAAATAAATTGACAGAAGGAAAAGGATCGAATATGCAAAGCTGAGAATGAACCACAGAGTACCGTGTTTTCCGTCTTCTCCTCTTATAGCCGTAACCGCGGCAAGCAGTACCCTAAATCCGGCCGACGATGTAGTGAGCATGAGCAGTGTCCCTGCCACAAGCATAGAACTCGAGAAATTACCCGAAATATAGTCTGTATATTCCGCAAATATAGTCAATATTTCCTCCGGCAGCAATCCTTCTCCGTAAGCCAAAATATCCATGCCGCTTATATCAAGCATAGACAGCAAGGCAGTGAGACATATGAGCAGTGGAAAAATGGACAGCGTGAGATAATACGACAGCGCGGCCGATGAACGCGATACGCCTTTAAATCTATAAGAGTCCGCCATTTCTCTAATTATCTCCATGATGCTCACTCCTTTTTCTTTATACATTATAATTATGGTACCATAATCAGGAAAAAACTACAATCCAACTTTGCGAAATTGTCCATTTAATATAAAATAAAACGGCAGGCCGCCAATTATGCAGGCGGCCTGCCATTATTTCATTTTTTATCTTGAGCCAAACACTTTGAAAATATCATCCAGATCTATATCGCTGTCTCCGCCGGAAGACGACGGCTTGTCCGCCGTTTCTCCCTCACTCTTTGCAGCGTCTTTCTTAGCATTGTTTCTATCCGAAAAACCTGTAGCTATAACAGTTACGCGGATCTCATCATCCATGGTCTCATCAAACGTAGCACCAAAAATAATGTTAGCGTCCGGATGCGCCGCTTCCTGAACAAGGCTTGCAGCGATCTCGACTTCTTCAAGTCCGATATCCATAGAACCGGTGATATTCACCAAGACACCGCCTGCACCGTCAATTGAAGTTTCCATAAGTGGGCTGGCAACCGCTGCCTTTGCCGCGTCTTCAGCTTTACCCTTTCCGGTAGCATGTCCAACGCCCATATGAGCGTATCCGGCATCTTTCATAATCGTCGTAACATCAGCAAAGTCAAGATTTATAAATCCTGTATTCTTAATAAGATCAGAAATACTCGTGACCGCCTGATGCAGAACATCGT
This sequence comes from uncultured Oscillospiraceae bacterium, assembly GCA_944385275.1. Lineage (GTDB taxonomy): Bacteria > Bacillota > Clostridia > Oscillospirales > Oscillospiraceae > CALWWP01. The sequence goes on from CALWWP010000020.1 coordinate 28,631, forward strand.
CAGCTATCTCAAACGCATTGGCAAAGGTAACCTTTTGATCGGTCGCGAATTTCAAGCGGTCGTTCGGAATGACCAAAAGCGAATCCACTTTGTCAAGAAGTTCCTTTATTCCCTCTTCCGCCTGAACCATCCTGCGTCTTCCCTCAAAACTAAAAGGCTTCGTTACAACACCAACGGTAAGTATACCGGCTTCGCGGGCAATATCCGCAACTATCGGAGCAGCCCCTGTCCCTGTTCCGCCGCCCATACCGGCCGTAATGAAAACCATATCTGCATCTTCAAAAGACTTTATAATGTTGTTTCTGTTTTCTTCCGCAGACTTCCGTCCGACTTCTGGATCTGAGCCCGCGCCCTGTCCATGCGTCAGCTTCTCGCCTATTTGAATCTTCTGATTTGCATTTGATATGGCTAAAGCCTGCTTGTCCGTATTTATAGCTATAAATTCAACACCCTTGGTGTTTGATCTAACCATTCTGTTGACAACGTTGTTTCCAGCACCACCCACACCAACGACTTTTATAGTAACAACATTGTCTGGACCAGTTTCCATTAAATTCGACATATCTTAACCTCCTGCATTTATTTCGATCTACGTATGGTTGAAAATCGGGGGGATTTTTTGCACACTTTACGAGTCTACATTACATTTTTCTATTTTTCAATTTTATCTCGAAAGCTTTACAAGGTCAATAGAAAAATAATGCAAAATTAAGTATTTTTTGATTTTCTCAGTTCGGGATCACATGAGCCACCTTGTCTGTTGAAAGATCTACCGTGCCCGTCTCTCCGTCTGCCATTCAATCCAATGCGATCAAAAACAGATCTATTTTATATTCCACCATCTCATATTTCCCCATTTCTACGTTCAGTCTCCCGTCGTAGTCAAAGGTCAAATTGTTTGCATTTGTTATATCAAGCTGGTGAACATACGTGCAAAGGCCTTTATCATACAGTGCCGACAAAGTTTCGGCCAGATATTTTACTTTCGTGGCATTCGACTCCCCAGCGGCGATCGTATCTCCCACCGAAGGTAAAATCGGAGTTACTCCGGTGATGTGTATCATAGATTGAACGCCTGACAAGCTGTCTTTACGTTCCAATATCGTACAGTCCTTATCCACTATCCAATAGCTTGTCCCATCGAAAAAATATCCAACCGGCACGCGCTCTGTAACATTTATCACAACGGTTCCGGGCAGCTTCCTGTCAACAGATACCTTTTCCACATATGGCATCGCTTCGATTATCCTGCTGGACACCCGCGATGAATTTATTGCAAAAAGATAATCTCCTTCTTGTATGCCCGAAGCTACAATTATACTTTCCGTATCACTGACGCTGTTTCCCTCTACAGTGACCTCTGCCACTTTGAAAAACACACTGACTCCAAGCGCGATAGCAACGCACATAAGGAGGAAGGATATGGGCTTATATATAGCCCCTCGTCTGCGTTTCCTTGATCTCTGCGCCATAAGATATCCTCTCCTCCTTTCTTTTTTCTTCTGTTATATTCTCCGAGCATCCGCTCCAAGTTTTGAAAGAGCAGTTTCTATATGCTCATATCCTCTGTCCACGTGAGACAGCCCAGTAATGTCGCTAGTGCCTTCTGCGGCAAGCGCGGCTATGATAAGCGCCGCTCCGCCTCGCAGATCGGTAGACTCCACCGCAGCTCCGTGCAGCCGCTGTACGCCGCACACAACTGCAACTCTGTCTTTTATGCGCACATCTGCGCCCATGCGAAGCAGCTCCGGGACGTGCCGATACCTGTTCTCGAATATATTCTCCACAAATACCGTAGTACCCTTTGCCAATAGACTCGCCGCCATGACAGGAGGCTGTGCATCTGTCGGAAAATCCGGATACGGTCCTGTGCACACAGGACGCACCGCCGAAAGGTCTCCCTGCCGTGCGACCAGAAGTTCCTTGCCGTGCAGGTCTATAGTGCATCCCATTTCCCTCATCACATTTACAACTGTGTCTATATGACACGGCTCTACGCCGCGCAAAGCTATTTTGCCGCCGGCAGCTCCAAGGGCCGCTATATAGCTCGCCGCGACTATCCTGTCTGGAATAATGCGGTGTTCTATTCCCTTTTCTTTCGGACGCCCTTCGACCCTTATTATCGCAGTCCCGGCTCCGCATATATCAACTCCGGTTTTATTTAAATAGTCCTGCAAGTCGCATATCTCCGGCTCTCTGGCCGCATTGATTATCAGCGTCGTTCCTTCACAGGCGCATGCAGCAAGCATCGCATTTTCCGTAGCGCCTACGCTCGGAATAGGAAAATGTATTTTGTTGCCCTGCAGCTTTTCCGCCGCACACAATATCTTTCCTCCGTGCTCTTTAATATGCGTTCCAAGTGTTCTCAACGCGTATAAGTGCAGATCTATCGGGCGCGGTCCAAGCTCGCATCCGCCGGGCATAGACAGCTCCGCCTCGCCGGCTCTTGCAAGGATAGCGCCCATAAAAACTACCGACGAACGCATTTCTCTCATCAATCCATCGGGTATATCGCATCGGTCCATAGTAGATGAATCTATCCAAACCGATGTCCCCTCGCGCTTTACCCTGCATCCAAGATGCTTCAATATTTTAATAGACACTTCTACATCGCTCAGCGCCGGACAATTATGTATAACGCTTTCGCCGTTAGCCACTATGGCCGCGGCCATTATTGGCAGAACGCTGTTTTTAGCGCCGTGTATAGTCAGCGCACCATCAAGCGCTCTTCCACCTTCAATACGCAGAATGCTCATGTTACGTTCCTCCGCGGCGTCCTTTCTCAAGTCCGCCTATGAATTGAAAAAACTAACTGTTTTCTCTCCATACTATGCAGAGGCCGCCAGTTGGTTAATTTGCTCCGGCTGTATCCAACACTATTTTGGCAATTTGTTCTGCGCTATTCATAAATCCATCCACATACATCTGCTCGGACATGCGTCTAAGCTTATCAGGGTCTGACACAAGTTCAGTTATAGTTTCAAAAAGTTTATCTCCGCTGCATTCATTTTCACGTATCAATACTGCAGCGCCCCTTTTAGCTGGAATCTCTGCGTTCTTCTCCTGATGGTTGTTTGTCACATACGGTGACGGCACTAAAACTGCAGGTTTTCCTATGGCCATAAGCTCACTCAGAGTAGAGGCTCCTGATCTACACAATATGAGATCCGCAGCCATCATCACGCATGGCATATCAAAGATATACTGTCTCAGATCTGTGTGCTTGAGCTGTTCCGGTCTTTCAATATCCAAATCATGGAGCATCTTTTTCATGCCGCTGTCGGCGTTTCCGACGGCGTGAATATGCTGAAACGCCCCTATCTGCTCGTTCTTACATATGAGCTGGGCTGTTTTTTCATTCATATCCGAGGCTCCAAGAGAACCCCAAAAAGACACCACCAGAGGCCTATCGCTCAGCTTTAGCGCGTGTCTTGCGCTTTCATACGTCCATTTCGCAAAATCTCCGCGAACAGGGGTTCCAGTCGCAATGACATTTTTTGAATTCTTATAATACTTTTTGCTCTCAGAAAAGCCTACTAAAATCCTGTCTACATCGCGGGCCAGCATCTGCGTAGTAAGCCCCGGCACTGCATTTGATTCATGCACTATCGTAGGTATCCCCATGTTGTGCGCCTGCTTAAGCACGGGATAACACACATATCCCCCCGTGCCGATAACGGCGTCAGGAGCAAACTCACTTATAATTTTTTTAGACTCGGAAAAAGACTTTATCAGCATCCCGACAGCTTTAAAATTTTCATATGCGGCATGCAGGGACATTTCTCGAAGCAGTCCATCCACCGCAACAGCTTCTATCCTGTAGCCCTCGCGCGGAACCAGCTCCAATTCCATATTGCCCTTAGCTCCGATAAACAGAAACTCCGGATCCGGCGAAAGCTCCCGAAGCTTTCCGGCAACGGCTAGGGCAGGATTGATATGTCCGGCCGTCCCTCCGCATGTAAATAAAAACCTCATATTAACCAGCCTTTTTGGTCGAAATATCCCTCGAAATTCCGAGTATTATTCCCATTTCAGCAAGCTGTATGACCAGCGCCGTACCTCCATAGCTGAAAAACGGCAGCGCTATTCCTGTACATGGCAGCAAATTGGTAACAACTCCTACATTTATAAACACCTGCATGGCAAGCAGAGACGTAATACCCGTAATGACCAGTGAACCGAATCTGTTCCGGCAGTGCAGAGCCAGCCAATAGCCTCTTATTATAAGCATCGCAAAAAGCGCAAGTATCAGCATAGCCCCTATAAATCCCAGTTCCTCGCATATGACTGCAAAAATAAAGTCGTTGTGCTCCTCTGGCAAATACAAATACTTCTGCCGGCTCTGTCCTAGGCCAAGCCCAAGCAGTCCGCCGGAACCTATAGAATACAGTGACTGTATTATCTGCCAGCCTGTATCCTGCGTATCCGAAAACGGATCAAGCCATGTTGAAATACGTGACGAGGCATAGGAGAACTGAGTAATTACCAGAGTTCCCAGCGCTGCAATTATTACGGCAGCTATTCCAAACCATTTTAATTTCGTGCCGCCGGCAAACATCATAATGGCAGCTATTCCGATGATTACTATGCTTGCCGAAATATGCGGTTCCAACAGCAGTAGTCCAACAATGACCGCAGTAACTATGCCAAATGGAAGCACACCGTATCTAAATGTGCTCATTTTTTCCTTGTAAACACAGATCATGGAAGCAAACGCTAGTATTTCGGCAATCTTGGCGATTTCCGACGGCTGAAAAGTTGTAAAACCTATCCATATCCAGCGCTTGGCTCCGCCGCTGTCAACCCCTATCACCGGAACTGCAAGCAGCAAAGCTATAGACGCTATCAGCAACGGCATAGCAATGCGTCTGTAAAACCCTATCGGCAGCCTAGCCGCCGCAAGCATACAAGCTACTCCGGCAATAGAAAATATAAATTGCCTTGTAAAATACTGTGTAGGATTGCCCGACTCATAGTATGCGCTTGCAAAGCTGGCCGACAAGACCATTATAAGTCCTATGCCCAGCAGCAATATCGTAAGCATAAGAAACGGCAGATCCATACTACCGCGGCTGCTCTCTTCCTCGCGGTAGTCGCGTATACGGCGGTTTTCTTCCGCATCGCTTTTGGGAACTCTATACAGTTCTGCCATGTCTGTGCCCTCCTTTGCCGAAACAGCTTAATTATGCCCCATATCTGCCATGCACTGCGCTCCAAACCACAACGGCCATGACAAATGTGATCGCAGTAAACACGGCAAATATTTTCTTTTCTTTCCATCCGCACATTTCCAAATGATGATGCAATGGGGCCATTTTAAAAATGCGCTTTCCATGGGTAACTTTAAAATAAATGATCTGTATGATATCTGACATCGTCTCTACAATGTACACGATTCCAAGCGGTATCAGTATAAGCGGCATATCAAGTGAAAACGCCAGAGCACATACAGCTCCACCTAAAAACAGCGAACCCGTATCCCCCATAAAAACCTTTGCAGGATAAAAATTGTATATTAGAAATCCTGCAAGTCCCCCCGTAAGCGCTGCCGCAAAAATTCCTTGGGCCATATACCCCCACGAAAAAGCTATAGCGGCATAGCAGGCCGCTACCGGCAGCGTTACGCCTGTGACAAGTCCGTCTATACCATCTGTAATATTGACCGCATTTACTGTTCCCACTATTATAAATGCAGCCAATATCAGATACAGGTCCTCTCGCATAAGAATAGTTATATCTAAAAAAGGAATATACAAATTCGGCCGTACTATACCAAAATAGCGCAATAAAAGTATGAATGCCACTGCAGCCGCGAGCTGAAGTGCAAATTTCTGCAGCGCGGTCAAGCCGGTGTTTTCCTTCTTTTTAAGTTTCTCATAGTCGTCTAAAAAGCCTATAACAGCAAAGATAAGGGAAAATCCGAGCATAAATATATGCTCATATTGGCCGTTTTTAATACATAGCAGACCAATACTGAAACACGACCCTACGATCCCCGCGATAAACGCAAGGCCTCCCATAGTCGGCGTGCCCTGCTTAGACATATGCCATGTTGGACCGTCCTTTTTGATGCTCTGCCCAGCCTTTATCTTTCTCAAATACGGAACAAGCACTGCTGCGACAACGGTCGTCACAACAAAAGATATGATAAAGGACAAGATCAAAGTCGTGGTCATTTTCCAGCTTCCCTTTCTTCTTCAAGAATAGAGGCTACAAGTTCTCTTTCGTCCATATGGAATTTTTCTTTCCCTATGATCTGGTAATTTTCATGCCCCTTGCCTGCCAAAACGATAACATCTCCGGGTTTTGCCAAGCTCATCGCCTTGCGTATTGCTTCTTTCCTGTCAGGTACAACATAATATGGGGTCTTACTTCCCTTTATTCCCTCAAGGATATCCGAGATTATGGCATTCGGATCTTCGGTTCTCGGATTATCCGAGGTGACAACAACAACATCTGCCAGTCTGACAGCTATCTCGCCCATTTTAGGCCGCTTTGTCTTGTCTCTGTCCCCGCCGCATCCGAACAGCACTATCGTACGCCCTTTGGCAAAACCCTTCACGGTATTCAATACATTTTCCATGGCGTCCGGAGTATGTGCATAGTCAATTAAAACCGTGTATGCTTTGCCAGTCGGAACGACCTCGACACGTCCTTTAACATTGCCGCATTTTGAAAGCGCAGATATTATCTCTTCAACTGGAAATCCAAGCTGCATTGCGCAGGCGATCACCGTCAGAGCGTTGTACACAGAAAACATGCCCGGAATATTAAGTCTTACTTTCTTAAGCATTCCCGTCATAAGCAGGCAGAATTCCACTCTGTCCTCTTTTAAACGTATTTCCTTTGCCACCAGATCTGCTTCGTTTTTCTTGGTAGAAAGTTTTAACATCGGACAGGCTGCATGCTCAAGTATATATGAAGATGCAGAATCGTCAAGGTTTACGACTCCTTGTTTACACTTTGTAAACAAAATTGCCTTTGCCTTGAGGTATTCCTCCATAGTCCTATGGAAATCCAGATGATCCTGTGTGAGATTAGTAAAAGCTCCTACTTCAAACTCAATAGTTTCTACGCGGTCCAAAGCAAGAGAGTGCGAAGATACTTCCATAACGACATACAGGCAGCCCTCTTTGTACATCTCTGCAAAAAGTTCCTGAAGCTCATATGATTCCGGCGTGGTGCGTTCTGTCGGCAGTACAAGTTCTCCTATCATATTTTGGTTTGTGCCGATCAATCCCACTTTTTCTCCTGTAATGCTCTCGATAATTTCCTTGAGCAGCGTAGTCACGGTAGTCTTGCCGTTTGTGCCAGTAACACCTATCATCTTCATTTTGTCGGCCGGCCTGCCAAAATAGTTTGCAGACATCACTGCAAGGGCCCGGCGCGGATTTTGAACCAGTACATGCGGGATATCGGCAGGCTGTTTTTTACCGCATATCACAACGGCAGCTCCGTTATTTAATGCATCTGAAATATACTTGTGGCCATCAGTTTCAAATCCTTCAATAGCAACAAACGCACTTCCCGCCTTTGCTTTTCTCGAATCGTAGCACAGGCTCTGTATCTCTGTATCTAAGGATACGCTGCAGTTTATGACTTCTATCCCACTAAGCAATTCTTTCAGAGTCATTAAATTACACCTCTTTCTTCGGTATCATCTGGTTTCCATAATGGATGTATCGCTGTCTACAAGCGTCACTTCTATTACTGTACCGCGCGCAACCTCGTTGCCCGCATTTACAGACTGCCTTGAAACTACGATAGTCGACGAAGACGGCATTACTCCGCTGTAAGCCACAAATAGTCCGCAGCTCTCCAGCTCTTCTCTTGCGTCGGTATATGTCAATCCGGTCAACTCCGGAACGACGACTGTATCATTTGGCTTGCTTTCTCCTAAATATATAATTACTTCTGTTCCCACTGCGACTCTTACATTTGCCATAGGCAGCTGATCGGTCACAGTTTCTCCGGTTCCTACCGTCCGCACTGAAAATCCGCTTTCTTCAAGCTCCGCTATCGCCTCAGACGACGTCAGGCTCTTGACGTTCGGTACAGATATGTCTATATTCTGCTGTTCTTCGTCTGTGTACACGGTATCCACTCCGAGGTACGGAAGAGCATCAGCAAAGATATTTCCCACTACCGGCGCCGCCATGACGCCGCCGCTGATGTATATGCCGCTTTCACTGCTTGGGCTGTCCAGTATTACCAGAACAGCTATTTGCGGATCGTCTGCCGGGGCAAAACCGACAAATGACACCATGTAGTCGTCGCTGTTTTGTCCGACTTTTTCGGACGTTCCCGTCTTTCCAGCGATACGATAACCGGCCACATAGGCGTTTTTACCAGTGCCCTCTTCTCCAGATACGACCTGTTCCAATATCTCGCAAACCTGTTTGGACGTATCTTCGCTTATCACCTGTCTGACGACCGTAGGCTCTATATCTTCCTTAACACTGCCGTCTTGATTTAGGATCTGCTGCACTACATAAGGCTGCATGAGGTTTCCGCCATTCGCAACAGTAGAAACTGCCGTTATCATTTGAAGTGGAGTAATATTAAATGTCTGTCCAAACGACGCCGCCGCCAATTGTGACTGATTGAGCGGATCTTCAAAAACCTCTTGACTCCACCAAATAGCACCGCTTTCGCCGTTCATATCTATGCCGGTAATGTCAAAGAATCCAAATGCCTCCAAATAGTCCCAAAAGCGCTCTGCTCCAATTCTCTCCGCTATTCTTACAAATGCTACGTTGCAGGAGTGCTGGGTAGCCTGTGTCAAAGTCTGACTTCCGTGGCCGTCGCTGTCCCAGCAGTGCACAGGATCGTCACGCCCCAAAACGTCTATTGAACTTCCGCAGTAAAAGTCTTCTGTTCCATCTACGGCTCCGCTGTCCAGCGCAGTAGCAAGGGTTATTATTTTAAATGTAGAACCCGGCTCATACGTATCTGTAATAGCCCTGTTTCTCCACTGCTCTGCCAATGCCTCGCTTATGGCGTCCTCATATTCAGATTCCGTAAGCTTTTCCAACTGGCTTTTCACTTCGGGATCGCTGATCTCCAAGTAGTTGTTGAGATCATATCCCGGAGAAGTCGCCATCCCAAGTATTGCTCCTGTGTCTACCTCCATGGCTATCGCAATACCGCCGTTTTTAATGTCGTAGTCTGCAATCGCCTGTTCCAGATTCTTTTCCAGAAAATACTGTATAGTAGAATCCAAAGTCAGAACGAGACTGTTTCCGTCAGTTGCATCATAGTAGTCTTCGTATTGGGTATAAAGCATATCCGTACCTGTTGCCGTCGTAGCTCTAACTATGCGTCCGTTTACACCCTGCAGCTCGCTGTTGTATTTTGCCTCAAGTCCTTCAAGTCCCGTATTTTCTGTCCCTACAAAGCCTATTATCTGCGACGCCAGGTTGCTGTACGGATAGTAGCGCTTTGTATCCTCGACTATATGCACGCTTTTCAAATCGTGTTCATTTTTAAACGCGCGAACCTCGTAAGCAAGTTCCTGTTCTATCTTTACTGCCACCGTCTTATACCAAGACTCCGTATCTTCCCATTTTTTCATTATCTCATCGTATTCAACACCGAGTATCTCAGACAATCCGGATGCAATCATGGATTTATCTTCTTCATACTGTATCATCTCAGCTGGACTTATATACACAGTCTCTACCGTAGCGCTCTGAGCCAGCACGTTCATGTTCCTATCGTATATCGTGCCCCTCGACGCATTGATAGTCGTCTCACGCACCTGCTGTTCAATAGCTCCGCTCTGGTATATAGCGTGATCTCTTATTTGTATTATGTAAAGTCTGCATCCAAGTACTACAAAGGAAAATACGCCGCACACTACCATGAGAATCAGTGTGCGGCTCAAGATCTCCTTATTAGGCTTTTGCGCGCGGTTTTTTCTTGCCATAATAAAACTCCTGATATGTCATTCTAGCTTTTCTGTCCTCTTAACATTCCTATGGCGAGCTATTTCAAATATTCCACTGCATTAGAGATTATTTTTAAAATTCTATCTAAAATATTCATTTCACCGCCGTCGTTGGACAAGATCACCGCTTTATCGCTGGCAGACGAGTTGACATACTGTATCTGGCTTCCGTCTGCTTTCACCATGCCAAGTGTGTTCTTCGCATACTCCTCCACTTCGTAGAGATTGAAAACGCTTTCATGGCGTATCTGAAGCTTAGTTTCTTCCTCAAGCAGTCCGTTTAACTGCTCGTTAAGTACGTTGGCTTCATTGGATATGTCGTTCAGCTTGATGTACGAAAACAGCACAAGCACGAGCATGACCGCGGAGACGGCGTAGCCTATGACAGCAAACGGTGAAAATGCTATCTTAGGCGCTGCAAGAGCCTGCGCACGCACTCTTACCTTTTCTCCGCTCTTCCTGCGCGGAGCGCTTTTTACTCCCGGAGCATATGCAGGTGCTTCGGCCGTATTGAGCCTATCCAGATCATATGCCAAACTGCCGTACACGCCGTTTGAAGCATATCTCATTTTAACATTTTTTGTCGCTGCGCTCATGATAAGCTCCTTTCAAAATTACACCCGTTCCGCAATGCGCAGCTTTGCGCTGCGTGCTCTCGGGTTCTCTTCAAGTTCTTTGGCATCAGCCATTATCGGCTTTTTCGTTATCACTTTTAATGTCTGCACAAATCCGCATACACAGACCGGAAAGCCCGGAGGGCATGTACATCCGTTCTGAGCCGTGTTCATAGCCGTCTTTACCAGCCTGTCCTCCAGCGAGTGAAAGCTTATAACTACAAGTCTGCCGCCGGTCTTCAGCCTTGGCACTGCGTTTTCCAGCATATCAGAAACCGCTGTCAGTTCGTCGTTTACCGCTATCCGAATAGCTTGAAAGCTGCGCTTCGCCGGGTGCTGCTTTTCCCGGAGCGCCGCCGCGGGGAGCGCCGACTTTATTATCTCGGTCAGTTCAGACGTCGTCTCTATGCTCTTTTGCTCTCTGTATTTTACTATTGCCGCGGCTATTCTCGCGCTGTACCTCTCTTCTCCAAATGACGAAAGTATGTTCCTCAGCTTCTTTTCATCCCATGTATTGACTACGTCTCTGGCAGTCAGACTGTCTGTCTCATCCATGCGCATATCTAAAGGCGCGTCCTTCATATACGAGAATCCTCTGCTGACGTCGTCAAGCTGCGGCGAGGATACGCCGAGGTCAAACAGCATACCGTCTACTTTGTCGATTCCAAGATTATCAAGTATCTCATCGATATGCGCAAAATTTCCATGTACCATAGTCACTTTACCGCCATATGGCTCCAGCCTTTTACCGGCCTCCTGCACTGCGGTCCAGTCTCTGTCTATACAGATCAGGCGGCCTCCATTGAGCCTCTTGGCTATCTCTACGGAATGTCCGGCTCTGCCGACCGTCCCATCCACATAAATCCCTTCCGGCTTAATCGCAAGTCCTTCGATACATTCATTCAAGAGTACAGGTTTATGTGAGTACTCCATACCGTCCTCCCCGTATGATCAGAAGCCAAGTTCTTCCATTGCAGCCGCAATATTCTCCGGCGTCAATTCTTCTGTTTCCAGTTCTGTCCACTTTGTAAGATCCCAAATCTCGGCATGGTTGGAAACTCCGACGATCATCACATTTCTGTCAAGTCCGACAAAATCCCGCAGTTCCTGCGGTATAAGGATCCTCCCCTGAGAGTCCAGCTCACACTTAGCGGTGTTCGCGAAAAGGCTTCTCATCTTTCTGGATCTAGACAGAGGCAAAGCGTCAAATTTGGCGCGAAACAGATTCCAGCTCTCCGTTGAGTAAACAGACAGACACTCGTCCATGGAAAGGGTCACATAGCAGACATCTCCGATCTCTTCTCTGAGCTTTGAGGGAATGAACAATCTTCCTTTGGCATCTATACTGTGCTGATATTTGCCCGTCATTCATTCCTCACCCTTTCTATGGGATTTTAAAACATTTTACTCCATTTCGCCCCACTTTATTGTTTCTATTATAAAATCTCGCTTATAAAATTGCAATAGAAAAATGAAATTTTTTTAGGACAAAAACGGCTGTTTTCACCCCATTTTAGGCAAAAAGCAATACTTCGAACAAATGTTCGAAGTATTGCTTAAAAAAATATCGGGCAGGATAATACCTGCCCGATGACCAGTAAATCTCAGTCCGACATACAAACTATAACAGCGCTGTTAGACGTGTCGTTATCCAAATAAATTATCTCCGCGTACTGCACTTCTGACTGCAGCTGCTCCGCCACATCAGACGGTACTATGATGACTATCTCGTTTTCATCGATCGACACTCTGCGGTATTCGGCCAGCTGCTCTGGCACGCTTCCGTTTATAAGAACGATCGAAGAAACTTCTTCTCCAAAATCCTTTGTAACAAGGTGCTCTTTGTCTAACGAGCCCATTGCTGAGGACGGCGTCATCACAGCATCTGCCTGCGAATTTTCCGGAGCCGCCTGATCGGACACGCTTTCATTTATCGTTCCGTTGTCAGACGTATCATCGTTTTCGTAAGTTCCCGCTGACGCTTGCAGCTGACTGTTTAATCCCGCATTGAGTTCTTCCGGAAGCTCTGTTCCGCTGTTCCAGCGGGACACGACTATTACCACCGCCGCTACTGCTGCAGCTACCGTTATATAGTTTTTCCACGAACTGCGTTTTCCCTTCGGCCTGTCTCTCTTTGTAAAGCTGACATGGTACATAACGCTGTCTTTAAGTGTAGCCGGCACCTTTTCCGACTCCACATGCTCTTTCGACAAGGCCATAAACACTTCGTACATACGCCGGCAGCTTTCACAGCCGTCCATATGCTCTCTTACTTCTTTTTCTTCTTCTTCGGAAAGTTCGCCGTCTACAAGACCGCTGATGAGTTCCATATATTTTTCACATTCAGTCATCGGTCCACTCTCCTTTCGCCTTTTTAGACGGATCTATGTCAAATAAGTTCCCTCTTTTGCGCAGAATCTCGACCATTTTGCATCTTGCTCTCGCAATACGCGATTTGACAGTGCCTTCTCCGACATCAAGCACCTCGGCGATCTGCGCATAGCTCAGGCCGCTGATATCTCTTAAAATAAGAGCCTGCCGGTATACCGGCGGCAAAAGCCCTATCGCCTGTTTGATCGCTTCCCTCAGTTCTTTTCGTTCCAGCGCAAGCTCCGGAGAAGAGGTAAAATCAGGTATCTCTACGACCCAGTCCCTGTCATCATCGTCGATAGAAATCACCATGCTGATTCCGTTTTTCTTGCGTTTTCTCAGAAAATCGATGCATAGATTAGAAGCCGTTTTATAGAGGTACGAGGAAAAGCTGCTGTCTCCCCTAAAATTTTCTATCGACTTATAGCCCTTAAGGAAGGTCTCCTGAACGATATCGTAGGCGTCCTCCCGGCTCTCCACCATTTTCATCGCAAGGTGAAATAGTTTCCCCGAGTTCTCCGTTACGAATTGCTCAAAAAGCATTATATCTCCCGCAATGATCCTGCGTATCAATTCCTGTTCTTCTTCTCTGGTCAACTGTTTCACCACCTAAACTCTGTTTTATTTCTCTTGTTATGGCATAGATATCCTCAAAATTTTCAATTTTTGAGATCCGGCGTTTAAAATACCCGGAATACGGCACTCCGGACAGATACCATGCATAGTGTTTTCTTGCCTCAAGGCAAACTGATTTTTCACGTTTGTGCCGAGCCGCTATCTCGAACTGGCGCACCGCCATATCACATTTTTCTTCTACCGATGGTTCCGGCGGCAATTCCTTGCCCGCGGCAAGCGCCTCTATGTCTCTGAACAGCCACGGATTCCCCATGCACCCGCGCCCGACCATGACCAGATCCGCTCCGGTCCACTTTAGCATGCGCATAGCGTCGTGCGCGCTGAACACATCTCCGTTTGCTATCACAGGGATGCTCACAGCTTTTTTGACCGCGGCAATAATATTCCAATCTGCGTTTCCGGAATAGAGCTGCGCCCTTGTCCTGCCGTGCACTGCAATAGCTTTTGCCCCGGACTCCTCCGCCATCCGGGCAAATTCCACGGCGTTCACATTCCCCTTGTCCCAGCCCTTTCGTATTTTGACCGTAACAGGCACATTTACCGCCGAGCTCACGGAGGATATGATACGCGCAGACAGCTCTATGTCTTTCATAAGCGCCGATCCATCCCCGTTTTTTACCACTTTGCCCATCGGACATCCCATATTTATATCTATTATATCCGCTTTCGACAGTTCCGCCGCTTTGACGGCCGCCTTTGCCATGACTTCAGGCTCGCTTCCAAATATCTGTGCCGCGGCGGGATGCTCGTCCTGTCCCAGTTCAAGCAGAGTCACTGTCTTTTTGTCCTGATAGACCAGAGCCTTGGCGCTTACCATTTCCGTATAGGTATATGCCGCGCCGCACTCCCTGCACACAGTGCGGAAACCGATATCGGTCACACCCGCCATGGGAGCCAAAACGCTTATGCCGTTTATTTTAACATTGCCTATCTCTACCATTTCAAATCCAATCCCACCGGGCAATGATCCGATCCCATAATCTCACTGCATATAAAAGCCTTGTCAATGTTTGCTTTCAGGCACTCTGATACCAAGAAATAGTCTATTCTCCATCCCGCGTTGTTCTCCCTTGCTCTGCCGCGGTACGACCACCAGCTGTAGGCTCCCGTGAGATCAGGGTAAACATATCTGAAACTGTCCGTCATGCCGGACGCAAGCAGTTTGGTAAACTTATCCCTTTCTTCATCTGTAAACCCGGGATTCCTTCGATTCGTCTTTGGATTTTTCAAATCTATCTCATTATGCGCGACATTCATGTCTCCGCAGGCTACCACAGGCTTTTTCCCTGCCAGCCATTCGATGTATTCCCTGAAATCGTTGTCCCACTTCATACGGTAATCCAGCCTGCGCAGTTCATCCTGAGAATTCGGAGTGTAGACGTTCACGAAATAGAAACCATCGAATTCAAGAGTCAACACCCGTCCCTCCGTATCGTGTTCCGGGATATCCAGCCCATATGTGACCGACAGCGGCTCCTCTTTCGTAAACACCGCCGTACCGGAATATCCTTTTCTCTCAGCATAATTCCAATACTGGAAATATCCATCTATGTCCAGTTCTATCTGCCCCGCCTGAAGCTTGGTCTCCTGTATTCCAAAAATGTCAGCATCTATCGCGTTGAAAAAGTCCAGAAAGCCTTTTTTCATGCATGCCCGCAGGCCGTTTACATTCCACGAAATAAACCTCATCGTCTCTCCTCAATTCATACAGGCAACACATCTGCAAATAGGTATGCCCTGATCCATAAACTTTGCTTCATAGTCTGTCAGCACTCCGGTGACGCCGTCTTTGTGAAGATCCCTTGTAACTTCTTTCAGCGCAAATCCCGCTTCTTCAAACCTCTCAAGCGAGTATTCAAACAGAGCACTGTTGTCTGTCTTAAAGTGTATTTCTCCGCCTTCGCGCAGCACCTGCTTGTACAGCTCTAAAAATCCATCGCTGGTCAGCCTGCGCTTTGCATGGCGCTTCGACGGCCACGGGTCGCAAAAATTTATGTATATTCGCCCTACTTCTCCCGTTTCAAAATACTCCGGCAGCAGCGCGGCGTCGCTCGTAATAAAGCGCACATTTGAGATCTCCTCTCTCTGCGCTCTCTCCATAGCCATTATCATGGCATCCGGCACTTTTTCCAATGCCACAAGAAGAACAGCCCCGATATGTCTTGCCTCTCCAGCCGTAAATCTGCCCTTTCCGCAGCCCAGCTCGACATACACGTCTTCGGCCTCAGGCATCAGTTCCTTCCATTTTCCCTTTTCAAGTTCCGGCTTTTGAACCAAAATGGAACTGCATTTTTCCATGCGTTTTCCCAGATTTTTCTTCTTGCGCATTCTCATAATTCATCATCCCCGAATATACCGCGCCGCTTTCAAAAAAGTGTAGCGCGAAAATAATCGAATATTATTTTACCATAACAGATTATTTTCGCAAAGTCCTTTTTGTTATAAAATATTTACAGTCCAAAACAAAAGCTGCGGTTCCCAAAGACCGCAGCTAATGAATTCAAAAGTAGCTTAATATGACGTCAAATGCTATCTCCGCTCCTGGTCTGAGACTGTCTATGTAGACAAATTCCTCACGGGTATGGGCTTTCCCTCCGAGATAGCAGCCGAAAGATACTGCCGGTATGCCCCTCGACAGCGGTATATTGCAGTCCGTAGACGCAAATGTAAGAGCTGGCTCCCAATCATATCCTCTGGCTATAGCGTGCTTCGCCCGTTCGATAAGCTCATCCATCTTCTCCTTGGGCACTTCCGCGCCGCACGGACGTTCTCCCAGCAGTTCTGCCCGGATGTCCGTGCCCTTCTGCCTGAATTCCTCAATAATATCTTCAAAGACTGACTGCATCTTTTTAAGATCCCCAAGACTGTTAGATCGGAATTCATACAGCATAGAAGCCCGCTGCGCTATGGTGTTGACTGAGGTTCCTCCCTCAACAACTCCGACATTGTATGTTGTCCGTCCTTCTGTGGGGACCTTCACCTCGTAAAGCCTCTCAATGACGGCAGCAAGCCTTTCTATAGCATTGCTGGCCCCGAACTTGCCGTAAGAATGTCCGCCCTCGGTCTTTATCTCCACACGATAACGCCTTGAGCCGACAGCCCCTGCTATGATAGCCGCCGACGTCCCATCAAAGGAGTAAAACGCCTTCAGCCTGCCGCCGAAACGATCCGCAATGGCCCGCGCACCCTTGAGATTGCCAAGGCCCTCCTCGCACGAATTGCAGACCAAGGCAATACCGCAGTTCTTAGGCACGAGCTTCTCTTTCGCTATATACTTCGCGGCCATGAGCAGGGCAGTTAAATTCGCAGTATCGTCTCCTATTCCGGGTGCCTTTACCTGCCCGTCTTCTATAACTACCGGCAGCTCAGTCATATCTGGGAAAACCACATCTGTGTGCGCGCAGAAAACTACTACAGGTCCGTTTTCATCGATTCCAACCGGATATACTACATTCAGTGCTTCGTCGATATACACTCCCTCCGCACCCTGACGTTCCAGCCAGTCCCTGCAAAATTCGGCCCGTCTGTGCTCGCTGCAAGAAGGCGCAGGTATCCTGCCCAGCTCACAGAGTAGTTCAAAGGTCTCCTCCATATGTTCGTCTATATACCTTATGATCTCCTTTGACAGGCGCATAATATCATCCTCTGTCTACAGTTATAACAGCAAAATAATTATCGTCCAGCTGCTTTATCTTTTTTGAAACCTCTTCCACAATCTTGTCGTTTGAAAGCTTCACTTCGAACTGCGCTTCAATATCAAATATCAAATTCGTGTGAGTTACGCCTTCGACAAATCTAAAGTCGTGTATGTCAAGTCTAGGATCCACCTCTTTGACGAGCTCGTGTACTTTTGCGCGCAGCTCGTTTACCCTTTCGTCGTCCACGATGATCGGATCCAGATGGATCGTGGCCTGTATTCCCAGCTCCGAACGTATACTTCTCTCTATATTGTCAATGGCGTCGTGCGTCTGCATAATGTCCTGAGACGCGTCCACTTCTACATGCATAGACGCAATGATCCTACCGGGGCCATAGTTATGTACGAACACGTCGTGCACTCCCAGCGCTTCCGGATACCGGCGCACTATAGCGAGCATGGACTCTATGACCTCCGTATCCGGCGCCGTACCAAGTATCGAATTCTTAGTGTCATTCAGTATCTGTATGCCCGCATACAAAATGAGCAGAGCAACCGCAACGCCCATATAGGCGTCTATATCAACGTCAAATATGTACAGTATCAAAATAGCTATAAGTACAGCTCCTGTACTTATGACGTCAGTAAAGCTGTCCGTCGCAGCCGCACGCATTACCGAAGAATTTATTTTTTTGCCTATTCTCCTGTAAAACAGTCCCAGCCAGAGCTTTGCCAGAACGGATGCCACTAATACAGCAACGGAAACGACGCTTGCACGCGTCGTTTCCGGATTGAATATCTTAATGACGGACTCTTTGAGTAAACTGAATCCAATAAGCAAAATGATAAATGCAACGATCATAGACGCGACATATTCTATTCGCGCATGTCCGTATGGGTGCTCTTTGTCTGCCGGCTTCGCTGATATTTTGAAGCTGACCAACGATATAATAGAAGATCCCGCATCGGACAAATTGTTGACCGCATCGGCCATGACCGCAATGGAGTTGGCAAGCCACCCCACAGTCAGCTTACCGGCAAAAAGTGCAATATTAACCATAATGCCTATGGCGCTTACCAGCACCCCATACTTTTGCCGGACATTCGGATCCGATGTATTTTTACTGTCTGGGATCCATTTGGAAAGCAAGCTCTCCAATACTCATCATCCCTCTTATAAATTACTAAATGTTCGTATGGATACCTGACATCTCAACAAGTTTAGCTACATCGTTGTACTTATTGAGAGCATACAAATGTATGCCTGCGATTCCGCATACGCGATACTCGTCTATCAGGCGCACAGTGTATTCCATACCCGCTTCTTTAAAAGCAGCTTTTTTAGAAGCCAGAGATTCCTCGGACTCACCGGGTGCAAACGGATTCGGGAATATCCAGTTCTTGGATATGATCTCACTGAGCTCGCGCGGCATAACGCATCCGTTTCTGCTGAGGGCCATGTTGATAGTGGCTGCGGCGTCGAGCACAGGCATGATGCCCACATCTACCGGCATGGTAATCCCGGCTTTTCTAATCGCGTCCATCCAGCGGCGGAACTGATCCATATCCCAGCACAGCTGAGTCATTATGTAGTCCGCGCCCTCGTCCTGCTTCTGCTTCAAAAATCCGATGTCGGCTTCCAAGCTGCGGCAAGCTATATGACCTTCAGGAGAACCCGCAACTGCGATGGTAAACTTATCTCCGAACTCATCGCGCACAAAACGTACAAGCTCTGTAGCATAGTGCAGATCGCCGCCAGTTCCAGTCCAGCCGTAGGGCAGGTCGCCGCGCAGAGCCAAAATGCTGTCTACTCCGTGATCCAAGTAGTTCTGCAGCTGTTCTTTCATGCCCTCTTTTGTATTGCCGATACAGGTAAAATGCGCTACAGGATCGACATTATGCGCTTTGATAGCGTCCAGCACAGGGATCTGACGTCCGACATTTGTACCGCCGGCTCCATAGGTGCAGGAAATATAGTCCGGATTCAATGCGCAAAGCTTGTCGAGGACTCCGCCTTTCTTAAGGAGGCTTTCTTCGCCCTTGTCAGTCTTTGCAGGAAACAGCTCAAAGGAAAATGCCATACGCTTGTTCATGATTTCTCTGATCTTGCTCATTAATTACATACCTCATTTCTTATGTTTGCGCTTAAGTATACGTGCTTTTTAGTATATCACAGAAACTATTGAGTTGTAAAATATTTTTTCTAGCAATATTTCACTTGTATTCCCGTTGTCCAAATATTGCAGTCCCTATCCTCACGATATTGGCCCCCTCCAATATCGCGTTTACATAGTCTGCGCTCATGCCCATAGACAAATATTTCAGGCCGTATCCGCTGTCGACCGCCCTGTCAAACATAGACTTCAGCTCCGCAAAGCAGCGGCGGCTATCGTCATCTGTCTCATACCTTGGTGGGATAGACATAAGCCCGCACACCTCCACTGCGTCAAGACCTTCGGCATATTCCAGCATATCCCAGAGCTCTTCGGCAGCTATCCCGCTCTTGCTCAGTTCTCCTCCGATATTTATCTCTATCATTATCTTTTGGCAAATTTCATGCTTTGCCGCCTCAGCGCATATGGCGTCCAACAGGTGCTTTGAATCCACAGACTCTATTATATCAGCCCTTCCAACTGTTTGTCGCACTTTATTCGTCTGCAAGTGTCCTATCATATGCACTTTCTTTTCACCGTATGCTCCGGCGTCATATTTTTCCGTCAGCTCCTGAACCCGGTTCTCGCCAAATATGTCTATATTCAAATTCGAAGCGATCTTTACAGTCTGTATGCTCTGAGTCTTGCTGGCCGCACACAGGATTATTTCTTCCGGACGCCGTCCCGCTCTAACCGCAGACTCGGCTATGGTTTCACGGATCTTGGCTATATTTTCCCTCAGTCTGTTTTCTCCTAAATCAGTCATTTCGCGTCTACCTTTCCTCGTAAACAGCTCTGCTTCCTCCGATAAACTTCGGTCTCGTCCTTGCGCACAGAATAATGGCCTCGCCTATTTTATTTATGCTGAGACGTACCGGCACCGCCACGTCCTTCAAATGCATGCCTATCAGAGTACCGCCGATATCGATGCCAGCAGCTGCCTTGATGTGTTCTACAGCCGTAGGATGCTCCATGCTGGAATATGTTACTGTCGCAAAAGAACCGCCCGCTTTCGGCTGAGGTATTACGTTCACAGGCTCATATCCGTATCTTTCCGCAGCTTCCGCCTCAATTATCACAGCTCTGTTCAGATGCTCGCAGCACTGAGCGGCGAGATATATGCCCTTTTCCCTGAGCAACGGATATATCCCGTCAAATACCGCTTTGGCAGCGTCTACACTCGAGCCCTTTCCTATGCGTTCTCCCACTATCTCGCTGGATGAACAGCCAACTACAAATATATCTCCTTTACGCAGCTTTGCCGCGTCCAAAAGCTCCGATACCGCCTTGCCGGCAGCTGATTTTATCTCATCGTAATTCATCATTTTTCATCCTTTCCAAATTTATTAGGTATTTTTTTAAGGCTTATATACAACACTACAGAAATAGCAATACCTGCCGCCGCCTGCCCGATATTTCCCGGTATGCTCGCCGCAGCGGCCAACCCTTGCCCGAGCAGCAGCGCAGTATATCCGAAATAGCCTGCGACCATAAGCGTTTCTCCGCAAATACCTGCGGCAATCCCTGAAACTGCGCTGTGTATTCCGCGGGTTCTACACGCTGCAAAGACAAAATAAGCAGTTACTGCAACGACGCCCTTGATCACAAACGTGCCCGGGGCATAGTAGGAATATCCTGACATTACATCGGCGAGAGCTGTTCCAAGAGCTCCGGCCAGTGCTCCGTAGACAGGTCCCAGCAGATAAGCTGACAGCAAAACTATACCGTCTCCCAGATTTACATAGCCGCCTCCCGGTATGGGTATCATCAGCACGAGCGTAGATACACACGCTATAGCCATAAACAGTGCCGTGTATATCCATATATCCATTTTTTCCCGATTCCGCAACTTTCTCATCCCTTCCTGCTCTTTACAGCTTCTCTATACAATAATTGTTATCATCATATTCTCAAACAACATAGCTTTCAAGTAGCATTATAGATAAAATTTGCGGCATTCTCTATTTCGGCAGTATTTTACTTGTATATGCCTAATTCAAAGTGTGAAAGCTAAACGCGTGAGGTGATAGCATGGCACGATCATTTTACCTTTCAAATCCAAACCTGCGCGACTACTATCTTTCTCTGCCGCGTGAAGTACAGCTGGCAATCGACCGGTATGAACTGGAGATCTCAACTCCGGGCGAGCTCCAGATGTGGGCTTCAAATTTCGATTCCTTATACAACTCCAATCCATTCAGCGTATAAGCAAAAACCTCCTGCTTCAGCAGTGAAGCAGGAGGTCATTTTTTACCGTCCCTGTACGGCCTTGACTCCGGCGCGGAACGCCTGCAAGTTCACATCTACAGTTTTGGGCGGTACCATAGATGCTATCAGCGCTTCCCAATCGATACCGTTCAATTTGAGAGACTCCGTCAGAGCTCCGAGAAGGCAAATATTCTGAGCGCGGATATTTCCTATGGATTCCGCTATTTTACTGGCGGATACGACGAGTACGTCTCCTACAGCTTTTTTCAGTTCCTCTGCCGCTTCATGCGGATATGACTGGGCTCCTGTCAAGACCGGCATCGAATATATTTCTCTGTCGTCCATGACTATCTTGCCGCCCTTTTTCAAGTACGGCAAGGCGCGGAGCGCCTCTACCTTTTCAAAAGCGACTATTATGTCCGCTTCTCCGAGACCAATATTGGGAGCGTACACTTTATCTCCGTAGCGCAGCTGAGTATTTACAGTCCCGCCTCTTTGGCTCATGCCGTGTATCTCACTCATTTTGACATCATAGCCAAGCTCGACCAATCCAGCTGAAAGTATCTTTGTCGTCAGTATAGTACCCTGTCCGCCGACTCCCGTCAAAAGAATATTAGTCGTCATATCATTCACCCGCCTTTGTTATCGCGTTGACCTTGCACATCTGAGCGCACAGTCCGCATGCCGTGCATCCGTCCGGATCCGCAATAACTGCTTTTCCGTTTTCAAAAGCCATGGCCGGACATGCAACCTTCATGCAGAGTTTGCATCCAACGCACTTGTCCGCGTCAATGACACAGTGTGCCCCGGCATTCGCCCTTGCTACTTCTTTTATGAGCACGCAGGGACGCCTTGAAACGATAATAAATACTCCGTCAGACTTTATGGCAGCCTCTATAGCGGAATCTATTTCTTTCTGGTCTACAGGATCCACTACTCTGACATTTTTATCAGAAATCCCCGTCGCCTTAATTATATCGGTGATCTGGATGCTTGGCACCTCATATCCCATTACATCTTTAGACGTCCCCGGATTATCCTGATGTCCAGTCATAGCCGTTATACTGTTGTCAAGTATGCACAGACATACATTTGCCTTTGAATGGACTGCGTCCACAAGGCCGGTTATTCCCGAGTGGAAGAACGTGGAATCTCCCAGCATTCCAAACACTTTTCTCTTGTCTTTTTGAGCTTCCAGAGCTTTTGCGAGGCCGATAGCGGAAGAGAATCCCGAGCCCATGCATATTCCTATGTCAAATCCAAAGAACGGCGCACTCGCACCCAGCGAATAACAGCCGATATCTCCTACTGCTACAAGGTCCTTCTTGTGCTTCCCAAGCGAATAATAGAAGCCTCTGTGCGGACAGCCCGCGCACAAAACAGGCGGACGGTCGGGAGCGGTCAGTGCGCATTTCTCAGTGGATTCTCCGCTCTCCTCAATGCCAAACGCCCTGCGTATGATCTCGGCGTCAAGCTCGCCCTGACAGGTCACTACATCTTTTCCGAGGCAGTTGAAGCCAAGTGCTTTCACAGCGTTCTCAAGGTAAGGCTCGCCCTCTTCAACGATGTATATTTTATCCATTTTCCCGCAGAACTCGCGGATCAGCTTTGCGGAAAGAGGATATGTAATTCCAAACTTCAGATATGATACGCTGTCTCCGAAAGCCTCTTTGGCATGCATATAGGAGATGCCGCTGGTAACGACACCTATCTTGCTGTCATTGTATTCGATCTTATTCAGCGGAGATGTATACGAATACTCTTCCATCTCCTTGATCTTCTCTTCTCTTATAACATGGCGTTTTCTTGCATTAACTGGGAGCATAGTATACTTAGTCGGTATCGATTCATACGGATACACTACTGCTTCGCCGCGTTCGCCAAGTTCTACGATGCTCTTTGAATGACATACTCTAGTGGTCATCCTGAGCAGCATTATAGTGTCAAATTTCTCGCTTATCTCAAAAGCCGCGGCCGCAAAGTCCTTGCATTCCTGAGAATCCGAGGGCTCGAGCATACCCAGCTTTGCGTGGGGAGCATACAGTCTGTTGTCCTGCTCATTCTGCGAACTGTGGCAGCCGGGATCGTCGGCCGTCACGATGACCAAACCGCCGTTTACACCGGTATATGCAGCTGAAAATATCGGGTCGGCAGCGACGTTCATGCCAACGTGCTTCATGGAAGCTATAGACCTCACTCCTCCTATAGAGGCGCCTATCGCCACTTCCGCCGCAACTTTCTCATTGCTTGCCCACATGCAGTAGACGTCGTCTTTATACAAAGACATGTTCTCCAAAATTTCAGTACTTGGAGTTCCGGGATAAGCCGCCGCCAAGGAAACTCCGGCTTCCCATGCGCCTCTCGCTACGGCTTCATCTCCGCTCATAATCACTTTCTTCAAGTCCACACCTTCTTTTAAGAATTCATCCTCTTTTGCCGATCTGCGAACCTGTGAGTATCGCAAAACTCAACTGTTAAAACAACTGTAATTGTACCATAGCGTCCTTTTAAATTCAATGCTTTTTTGCGGAAAGATAAAGCCGGCAAATAATTCAAAAATGTATTTTTACCAGCTCTTCAAATACCTATCCGCCTCATACTCCCACTTTTGTTCATATCACAGACTGATCCCGCATAGGATGACTTAGGTCCTGTGCTCCGCACAGTCGGAGCTATCAGCTATCGGGAGTGGTATTTTTGAAAACCAATATTGAGCAGCGTGCCTGCGAACTGGCGCTTTACATTATAGAGAACCGGACAACTGTCCGCGCGGCGGCAAAGCAGTTTGGGATATCCAAATCAACGGTACATAAGGATCTCTCTGACCGTCTGCAGAGCATCAATCCTTCGCTGCACAGTCAGGTAAAGGCTATCCTTGACCGCAATAAAGCCGAGAGGCATATACGCGGCGGGGAAGCTACGAGAAGGAAATACAAAGGAAATTAGGAAAACGGCGCTGAGCTCGGCAGCTACATAATGCGAGGTGCCGTGAAGAAAGCGGGCGAGATGCCGTAGGCACCTCACCCGCTTTATCCGTATTCAGCTAATTTGCGGACAGGAACTTCTGTCTCGCGTCGTTTATTTTTTGCTGTTCAGCCGGTTGCGTCTGATACCATCCCCTGCTCTGCATATCGCAGAACAAAGTGGCCTGTATCCGATGCTCATCATCCAAAATGTTCAGGAACGAACTGCGCAGCTGTTCGTTGACACATTCGCCGGCATAGGTGTTGTAACCTGACGCTATCTGCTTCTGACTGCTCAGGCAGTCGCCAAGCATCTCTTTTTCTCCCAAAAATCTAGTGCAATCATTTGGATTAACCATAGTTTTCCACCTTCCCTACTGCAAAAATGTCATAAGCGAATTGTAATGCTGCTGATGTCTTGAAGCTATTGAATCGAAATCGGCGCGGATCTTTTCATCCGTACACAAGCACGCCATCGCTCTGTACTTTTTTATCAGGACCTGTTCATATCCTATCTGATCTTCCAAAGCTGAAAGTTCCTTAGTTGTAAGATTTGCCATAATAATCACTCCTTCACCGGTACATTTTAAAATGCACCGGTGATATCTTTTGCAAAAATAATTTTCTTATGCTATGTATCCCAAGCCACTTTTAAGCTTCATTTTCATCCTTTTCTCTGTCTGCATTTATTTTCACTTTAAGGTATTCTTTTCCATCGATGAGTTCCACTTCGCCAACGCTGACCAGCTGTATCGCAGGAAAATCGCTTTTCTCTTCTATGGGCACTGCGATCTCCGTGTCTCCGTCCGATTCCCTGCAGAGCACTCCCTCAGAAGTTTTCAGAACATCCATAACTGTTTCGCCCGCTGGCATCGGCACGCAGTCTTCTGCGTCCTTCCATCCGTTCGAAATGCTATGTTCTTTCCTCGTTGTCGGTAAAGTTTCCTTTTTTTCAACTTCGCAGTTCTCTGTCTCATCTCCTTCGTATAACAGTACGGCTGCCTCTGGATCCTTCACCTGAAGCCTGTGAAGCTCATTTTTAGTAAAACTCTTTCTTATCGACAGTCTTCCCGCTTCCGGCTGCATAACTCCTATCGGCACTCTTTTGCCTTGGCATATGACTGCCAGCCTGCAAAGCTTGCCCGGGTCACGGCAGGTCCCCTCCATAGTCTGTCTAAGTCCGTCAAAGCTCACCGTGAGAGTTCCGGCAATCTCTCCTCGGTCCGTGATCGAAATCGTCTTCATCTGTGAGATCCCCCTTTGCAAAAAAAGATATCCGCGCATAGATTATGCGCGGATATCCGGATATATTCATTTTTTATGATACAGTATATTCGCCTCTTACAAGCACCATTGAATATTCGCTTGCCCTTACTCCATGGCCTGCAATGGTGCAGGCGTACATGTGATTCACGGTAAGTGTGCTCCCATTTTCCGCCGTGCCACCGGTGGTCATATCTATCAGGCCCGGAGTATCGGCCGCAGTACAGGCCACCGAGCCTATACGGAGCATAAGCTCCGCTCCAACTCCGCAGGTGATAGTATCTCCAGCATCAAGAGCAACTACGGAGTATGTGCTGTAAACTCCAGCTTCCTGCTCCTCTATCTTTTTTGTAAGTTCTTCTATCTTCTGATTCAGCAGAGTCTGTACTTCCGCCGCCTTGGCATCCGCGCGGGAATCAAACTCCTCAAGCAGTTCCGGAGTCAGTGTTTCGTTCAAATAGCTCAGCGTAATGAGAGGATCCTGCTTAGTTCCGAAATTCCCCGAAGCCACCGCCGCTATTCCCCACACCAATCCCACAGTGAGTACAGACGCCGCAATAATTATCATTCTCTTCTTAAGTTTCATATCTAACCCCTGTCAACATATGTATATTTATGGGTATGCCCTCCAGAAAGAGGGCATACCCTATCATTCAGCCGCTGAGACCAAAGCTCACCGCAATGGCGCTGTCGACTTTGTTCATCAGCTCGTCGTCCAGCTTGCCCATGCGCTCGCGCAGTCTCTTTTTGTCAATGGTCCTGATCTGCTCAAGAAGCACAACGGAATTTTTCGTCAGCCCGTAGCTGCGCGCCTCCAGCTCGATGTGAGTAGGAAGTTTTGCCTTGTTAATCTGCGACGTAATGGCCGCAGCTATAACAGTCGGGCTGTACTTGTTGCCCGTGTCGTTCTGAACGATAAGGACCGGCCTCATGCCTCCCTGTTCACTGCCCACTACCGGGCTCAGGTCGGCATAATAGATGTCTCCTCTTTTTATACCATTCATGGCTTAGCTTCACTCTCCGAAGAAAGATATATTCGGCTACATCTCAATTTTTATTATGTAACCGTTCTATCTTCATTCTTCCACGAAGCGAAACAAAATATACTTAAAATCATATTCTGCTCGCAGGGCTGTTTTGCCCTGTTACATTGTATTCAGTCCGACTTCTAAATGTACAGCCTAGGCACTCGCTTTGATACCATAGTCATCAGCTCGTACGAAATTGTCCCCGCGAGTTCGGCCTGCCTTGCCAGCGAAAGCTTTTCACCAAATATCAGAACTTCGTCTCCAACTGAGCACTTGACGTCTGTCACATCCGCCATTGCCATATCCATGCAGATAGTTCCGATGATCGGAGCTAGCTCTCCGTTTATAAGTACGCTCATTCGATTTGAAAAGCAGCGCATCAAGCCATCCGCATATCCTATGGAGAGCACCGCAACGCGGCACTTTTTCTGGCTTGTCCATGTTTTTCCATAGCTCACCGACAGGCCTGCCTGCATTTCCCTTATTTGGCAGATTCTAGTTTTCAAAGACATACTCTGTTTTAAACTAATGCCCGTCTCGCCGTGATATGCCCCGTAAAGCGCTATTCCGGGCCGAACCATGTCGAGGCTCATCTCAGGATAGTTTATCACGGCTCCGCTGTTGGCGCAATGTTTAATTGTAAATTTTTTGCCGCTCATATCCTCAAGATCCCTGTACAGGGCAGCAAAGCAGTCGAACTGCATCTCGGTATACTCTTTGTCCGGCACATCCGACACGGCAAAGTGCGTAAATATCCCCTCTATATCCAATGCCGGCAGCGCCATTGCCTCCAGCATCTCGCGTCTCGCCTTCTCCGGCTCTGCCAACGCCATAAATCCTATCCTTCCCATGCCAGTATCAGCCTTCAGATGCACTTTCAGCCGTCTCGTACCGGCCGCCGAAGCGTAGAGCCTCGCAGCTTCCAAGCTTGGGACAGTCTGTGTCAGGTCATATTCGATAAGGCTTTCCGTATACTTAGGGTCAGTGTATCCCAAAATCAAAACCGGCGCCTTTATACCGGCCTTTCTTAGCTCCGCAGCCTCTTCTATGCATGCGACCGCCAGATACTCTGCGCCAAGCTGCTCCAATAGTCTTGCCACCGGCACAGCTCCTTGGCCATAGGCGTCGGCTTTAACTACACCCAAAAATCTGCACCCCGCAGGCAGGCGTCTGCGCAGTTCACGGTAATTATTTTCAATGGCGTCAAACGATATTTCCGCCCAGCATCTCGTCTGTAAATCTTTCATCTCTTACTCCAAAACAACATTTCCAAATACACATGTGACAACGCAGCGATTTCCGCACCGAAGCTCGGCCCGCACAGGCAGATACGTAACGGCGTCAAACCACGTGCAGAGCTCAACGTCCTCGTCTCCCGCAGCTTCGCTCCCCGTCAGATCCTGAGACAGCACAAGCGTCCGCGTTCCGTCCATCGTCTCCAAATAGCTGGACTCAACAAATCCGGAGATCCAGTTTTCGTACATAAGCGGCAGCGCCTCCAGCGGAGTTACCGAGCCGAACAGCGCTCCGGTATCGAGCTGCATACCGTCGAACTCCATCGAAGCGGTTTCATCAGAAAACTCCGCGCGCAGTCCGGCGATCGATTCAGGCGAACGCAGTTCTATAGACGATACGCCATCTTCTCGCGCATAAACCAGTTCATAATCGTATACGCGGTCCGAATAATCAGCCGTCAGTTTTACATAGGTAGTCATCGTCTCTGCGTTTTCATATTCCAGCCTAAGAGGCTCCAACATGTCCTCCGCATTCTTCCCGTCCGTGCATCCAAACAAAGTGCATATGCACACCGCAGCCAAAGCTATCGCCCACTGCCTCATATTTTTTCCCCTTTACATTCGAATTTCGCAAAATGCTTCAGGGATAGTTTTCAATATGTCCTCAGGCGTCATTCCATACCGTCCGATGCGTCTTGCGCAAATATCTCCCGCTCTTCCGTGCAGGTATGCGGCCGAGGCCATGGCCGTATCGCAGGACATGCCCTGCGCTATAAGGCCAGCCGTCATTCCAGCCAGCAGATCTCCGCTGCCGCCCTTTGCCATTCCGTCATTTCCGGTGGAATTTATATATATTTTGCCATTGGGAGCCGCCGTTAAGCTTCGGTGTCCTTTTAAATGCGTTATCACGCCGTATTTCTTGGCAAACTCAGCTGCGGCGTAACTTCTGTCTGCATCGCGGCCTCCTCCTATGCGGCTGAACTCTCCTTCGTGAGGAGTTATGACAACAGGTCCGGAAACATTTTGCAATACATCTATATTCCCGGCCAGCGCATTTATTCCGTCTGCATCCAGCACTACCGGCACTCGTATCTCTTTCAGAAGACGCTCGACAAGCGCATCGACGCCGCGGCTCCTGCCTAGTCCCGGTCCTATCACGCAGGCATCACATCCCTCAGCCCTTTCAATCAGGCTGTCTGCCGCAGTTTCAGTGAGCTTTCCGTCTTCGCAGGCCAGAGGGAATGCCATTGCGCTGCTGCATTTTATAGCCTCGATCGCATAGATAGCCTCAGGAACGCCGAGAAAAACCAGCCCCGTTCCGCTCCGCGCCGCAGCCTCTGCGGTAAAATAAGGCGCGCCTGTATATCCAACGCTCCCTGCTACCACAAGAACTCTTCCGAACGTGCCCTTGTGCCCGTAAGCGTTCCTTTTGGGCAGCCATTCTTTTACGGCGGATCCTGTCACTATTTCATCTATCATGATATTACCTCTTTATCACCTTTTGCTATGCTGACATTATATTTCAGTCAAAAAAAATAGTCAATTTTATTCTTGCTATTTAAAAAAGAATGTGATATATATTGTTAAAATAAACATCAGATATGGCTGTGATTGGGAATATAGCGACTGAAAACACGCTTTCAGAGAGGAAAGTCTTCGGCTGCAAGCTTTCCGCGTGGCGCCGCTTAGTTCGCCCAAGAGCTTCGGCTAATCCCCGACGGGCAGACCCCGTTACAGGTCTGGAGAGTAGTTGCTCTCTGTAAAGTGCGGCTTCGTGCCGAATTTGGGTGGTACCGCGGAAATCTTCCGTCCCTTGTCGGACGGGAGTTTTTTTATTGCCCGCCGATCTAAAAATGTACGGCATATCAAAACAGAAAGGACAGATATCTGTGAAAAGCAAACTTGAAGAGATACGTTCGGCGGCTCTCTCCGCCATCGCATCTTCCGGCTCTACCGCAGAGCTTGAAACTATACGCGTAAAATACCTTGGCAAGAAGGGGGAACTCACAAGCGTATTGAAAATGATGGGCTCTCTTTCCGCAGAGGAGCGTCCCGTCATGGGTCAGCTTGCCAACAGTGTACGAAGCGAGATCGAGACCGCTCTTGACAGCCGCGCTTCAGAGCTCAAGGTCTCCGAGCTGAATGAGCGCCTCAAGGCCGAGACTCTGGACGTTACCATCCCGGGAACTCCTGTAGTCCGCGGCAAAAAACATCCCATGTCTATCGTGCTCGATGAAGTCATCGACATATTCTCCGGTATGGGCTTCAGCGTTGCCTCCGGGCCCGAAATAGAGTATTCGGACTACAACTTCACCAAGCTAAACACGCCTGAAGGGCACCCTGCGCGCGACCGTCAGGACACGTTTTACTTTACTGACGACGACAGCGTATGCCTCCGTACGCAGACCTCTCCCATGCAGGTCAGAGTAATGGAGACAAGCCCGCTTCCCATCAGGGTCATATCTCCCGGACGCGTCTACAGAAAAGACGAAGTCGATGCGACCCATTCTCCCATGTTCCATCAGATAGAAGGACTGGTCGTCGACAAGGGAGTGACCATGGGCGATTTAAAAGGAACACTGAACACTCTGCTTCAGCTGCTTTACGGTCCCGAAACTGTTACCCGTTTCCGACCTCATCACTTCCCGTTTACAGAGCCTTCCTGCGAAGTCGACATTCAGTGCTTTGAATGTAAGGGGCAAGGCTGCCGCGTCTGCAAAGGCGAAGGCTGGATAGAAGTATTAGGCGCCGGCATGGTGCATCCGAAAGTCCTCGAAGGCTGCGGCATAGACACCAGCATATACTCCGGCTTCGCCTTTGGCATAGGCCTTGAGCGCCTTACGATGCGCCGTTTTAATATCAGCGACTTGCGTCTTCTGTTTGAAAACGACATGCGCTTTTTGAAGCAGTTTTAAGGAGGTCATGATCTGTGAAGCTTTCAAGAAAATGGCTGTCTGAGTTTACTGATATTCAGGCATCGCCCAAAGAATATGAAGAAAAAATGACTATGTCCGGCTCAAAAGTCGAAATCACAGAAGAGCTCGGAGCTGAAATATCCAACGTCGTGGTCGGCCGTGTCACCGACATACGCCGCCACGAAAATTCAGATCACCTTTTCGTCTGTACTGTAGACGTCGGCCGCGGTTCACCGCTCACCATCGTAACTGGGGCCCAGAATGTCAGCGCCGGCGACATGGTGCCTGTCGCTCTCGACAACTCCACTTTGCCTGGCGGCGTGAAAATAACCAAGGGCAGTCTCCGCGGAGTTGAGTCCGAGGGTATGCTCTGCTCCCTCAAGGAACTGGGTCTTACCGTCAACGATTTTCCATACGCCATCGAAGACGGCATATTTATCATGCAGGAAGACTGCTCTGTCGGAGACGACATACACCATGTGCTCGGTCTGGACGACAGCGTAGTGGAGTTCGAGATAACCAACAACCGTCCGGACTGCTTCAGCATCCGCGGGCTGGCAAGGGAAAGCGCCGTCACGTTTGGAACGGAACTCAGGCTGCCCGTACCCAAAGTCAAGGGCTCGGACGGAGACATCTCGGAATTTCTCGACGTAGAGATATGGGACAGCGAGCTCTGCCCGCGATATACCGCAAGAGTCGTCAAAAACATCAAGATCGAACCGTCTCCGAAATGGATGCGCGAGCGTCTGCGCGCCTCCGGAGTCCGTCCCATAAACAACATAGTCGATATCACAAACTATGTAATGCTGGAATACGGACAGCCTATGCACGCCTTTGACTATGCCTGCGTATCGGGCGGCAAGATCATAGTGAGAAGCGCTTTTGAAAATGAGAAGCTGATAACTCTGGACGGCGCCAGCCACGATCTCACTCCGGACATGCTCGTCATAGCTGACGAGACCCGCGCGGTCGGACTGGCCGGCGTCATGGGCGGTGAGAACAGCGAGATCACAGACGACACCAAGATGGTCGTATTTGAATCCGCGAACTTCAACGGGGTCAGCATCAGAAAAACAGCCATTGCTTTGGGCATGCGGACAGACGCATCTTCCCGGTTTGAGAAGGGCCTTGATCCGCTCGGGACACTGCCCGCTGTCGAACGCGCCTGTGAGCTTGTAGAGCTGCTCGGAGCCGGTGAAGTCGTAGGCGGAGTGATCGATGTCATAGCGTCCGACAGCGCTCCCGTCACCCTGAAGCTCGAGCCTGAAAAGATCAATGCCCTGCTTGGTACGAATATTGACCGCAGTTTTATGGAAAAAGTCCTCATCGATCTCGGATTTACAATAGACGGAGACATTATCACCGTACCGTCTTGGCGCTCCGATATACAGCATTACTCTGACATTGCCGAAGAAGTCGCGCGTTTTTACGGATACAATGTGATAGAGCCCACCGCTCTGCACGGCGTCTCTGTCAACGGTGGTCTGAATGAAACTCAGCTTTTGGAGCGCGAAGCCGGAGAGCTGTGCCGCAGCCTTGGCTTTACCGAGATAATGACCTATTCGTTTATTGGGCATGTCCTGAACGACAAGGTCCTCATGCCGGAAGATTCCCCGCTCAGGAAAGGCTTTGTCATACAAAATCCGCTTGGCGAAGATACAAGCTTTATGCGCACCAGTACGCTTCCGACTATGCTCGACACCTTGGAGCGCAACAACAGCTACAGGAACCGCAACGTGCGCGTATACGAGCTGGCCCGCACATATCTGCCCAAGGAGAACGACGATCTCGCCAATGAACGCAATATACTCACGCTCGGCGCCTACGGAGATACCGATTTCTACTCCTTCAAGGGATGCATAGAGTCCCTTCTCGATTCTCTCCGGATAAAGGATGTCGAATTCAAAGCCGAGACCAATGCATTCGCCTATCATCCCGGCCGCTGCGCGGCTGTTTATGCCGGCGGTTCCCGCATAGGTATCATGGGTCAGCTGCACCCGACTGTATGCTCTAATTTCGGCATGGATTTCCCGGTATTGGCAGCAGAGCTCGACTTCGGATACATGCTGGAAAACCGCAGTCCCGAAGCGACCTATACTCCGCTTCCCCGTTTCCCATCCGTTCTGCGCGACCTTTCCGTCGTATGCGACATCGAAATACCCGTTGCCGATATCGAAGCATGTATACGCTCGTCCGGCAGCGAGCTGCTCTGCGGCATCACCTTCTTCGATGTCTACACCGGCGCTCCTATCCCCGCCGGCCGCAAGAGTACTTCTTTCTCGCTGGAATTCCGTTCCGATGACCACAGTCTTACGGACGCCGACGTCGATCTGCAAATGAACAATATTTTAAAGCAGCTTGCAGATGAGCTCAACGCCCAGATACGTTAAATTTTACTGTCTCTGCCCGTAAATTTATGGGCAGAGACAGATTTTTTTGCTTTTTTGCTTTACAGAACAGCAAGTTTTGTTATAATATATATGTGTATTTTAAAATTAATTTAGTCGGGAGGTTCGGAATTGGAAGATTATACTCGCAAATTTAAGGTTGTAGACAAACATCAGGAAATCCGTGAGATCTTGTCCTCGGTATACGATGCACTTGTCGTAAAAGGCTATAATCCTATCAATCAGCTGGTGGGCTATATCCTTTCCGAAGATCCCACTTATATCACAAATTACAACAATGCCCGTACTTTGATATGCCGCATAGACCGCGATGATCTCTTGCGCGAGCTCGTGGCTAATTATCTGGGCAAATGATCGATTGCCCCGCATTTCCTGCGGGGTATCTTTTCGTTTTTTTGGTAGGAAAAATTTTCCTGCCTCTTTTACAATTTTTATTTGTTACAAATGTTGACACAAAAAGCATAATATGTTACAATTTGTAACAGTTTCAGGAGGAGAGTATTTATGCCCGAAAAAAAAGGTTTGGAATACAAGGGTTTTCCACTCATGCGCAAGGACAATATCTTGTATTACGGGAACATGTCAGATAAGTATGTCATCATGCTTCAGATCCTCGATTCGTTTAAGCTGGATGATCTCGACATATCTAAGCGCGTTTCCGTCCAGCTTCAGCTGACAGATCCCAATCTCAAATCCAGAGACAAAGTTGTAAAGAAGACAGAAAAAGACGGCCTGTTTTCCGCTCTGGATGTAGCTCACGTGTGGCTAAGCAGAGCTTTGGCCGCGCAGTGAACGAAAAGGAATTGTTATTATGAAAATTTTTCGCAAACTCACAGCCGCAGCAGTAGTTTCTTCCCTTTTAGTGACCGCTTCTATGGCGGCCGGGATAGGCAGCGTAACTGCCCCGTCCGGACTGAATATCCGCTTGGATCCGTCTACTGATTCAGCTATTCTCGGCTGTGCAGCCTACAACAGCAGCATCTCAGTAATAGACAAATACGACAGCGAGTGGTACAAGGTCAGCTATAACGGCGGCATAGGATATATGTTTGCCGAGTATCTCGAAGTTACCGATACCGCGGCGGCTGAATCCGCGGCCAGCGATGCGTCAGGCGAAAGCGCCATTGTCGTATCAGGCAGCGAAGACACAGGACTTGCCGAGTATGGCGCCGTAACAGGCGACGGCGTCCGCATCCGTTCTGATTCAAATCTTCAGTCGGACATTTTAGGGCACTGCAACAGAGGCGCCCGCGTCTCCCTGCTCGCGCTTGAAGGAGACTGGTATTACATCAGTTACGGCTCTATCACGGGATATATGTCTGCTCAGTACATAAGAGAGCTCAACAGCACAGAAAGCTCCACTGCCGAAGGCCAGTCCATAGTCGATATGGCTCTCAGCTATCTTGGGGTGCCATATGTTTACGGAGGCACCTCGTCTTCAGGCTTTGACTGCTCCGGTTTAGTCTACCACGTGTTTGGCAACCACGGATATTCTCTTTACAGAGGCGCTGAGGATCAGTGGAACAATGGATATTCTGTTGATATGGCTGAACTGCAGGCTGGAGATTTGGTCTTCTTCTCTTCCGATTACAGCACGAGTATTGAGCACGTCGGCATTTATATCGGAGACGGTCAGTTCGTACACGCCTCTAGCGGCGGCGACTGCGTAAAGATCAACAATCTTTCCGACTACTATTATTCTACATATTATTACGGCGCTGTCCGAGTGCTTGGTTAAAGTTTAAAACGCGATGTCAAATGATGTACATGCTCTCATTGCGGCGCATGTACATCATTTTTAAGTTTTGGAGGGCTTTCCTTGAAATATTTAATGGAGTATTTCCACATCGAATACGGTTCTCTACAGTATACCCTTGTCATAATTGCTCTTTATATAGTCGCCATAATAGCTATTACCTTTTTGATAAAACGCATGTTCAGGCGGCTTGCGCTGCGTCTATCAGAGCGCGAAGACAAGAAGGGGCTTGTCGGTTATCTCAACTTCTTTAAATATATAGTACTCGCCGTAGTATATGTCATATTTTTATCCTCGCTTACTGATTATTTTCCAACTTTGAGCAGCATGGCAAATAAGCTCCTTGCAGGTTCCGGCGTAGTCGCCGTTATAATGGGTCTTGCTTCTCAGGATGCACTTGGCAACTTTACAAGCGGGATAATGATCATCTTTACTAAACCGTTTAAGGTGGGAGATACTATTCGCTATTTAGACAAGAATCTGTCCGGCGTAGTGGAATCCATCAACATTCGCCATACAGTCATACGCACTTTTGAAAACAAACGTGTCATAGTCCCAAACAGTACGATAAACAATACGGTAATAGAAAACTACAACTACCTCGAAAGCGAACACCGCATCTGCAACTTTTTCGATATTTCGATCACATACGAGTCCGATCTCAAAAAAGCTATCGAAGTCCTTGCCGATGAGGCCGATAAAATACCCGAGCTTTTAGACATACGCAGTCAGGAGGACATAGATTCCGGAGTACCGAAAGTAAAGGTCTTGGTCACAAATTTTGCAGATTCCTCTATTGTGCTCAGGGCTTGGCTTTGGTCTGAAGACGCAGCCACAGGCGCTTTGATAAAAAGCAAGCTCTATCAGTCTCTTTTAGACCGCTACCGCGTTGAGGGCATCGAATTTGCATATCCTCAGCTTGTCGTACACACAAGCGAATAAAAGCTTTGCCTGCCCTCGCTTTACTGCGCCGGCAGGCAAAGTTTTTTGTTTTTATAAGAAAGCTAAATATTTTCAGCAGCGCTTGCGGACAGCTCAGTTCTCACTTTTTTCCGCATCTTCTTTGGTCTTATGGACAGTCCCATACGGATGCTGAGGCGGGGCATATATAGAATAAAGCTTCAAAGGCGTACATCCCGCATTTATTATGTTGTGCCATGTTCCCGCCGGGACGATAGCGGCATAATCCCCGTTTACCTTTTTACAGCAGTTCAAATCATTTTCGTCGCTGCCCATGCACACAAGGGCGCACCCATCTTCTATTCTTATGAATTGATCTACATCTTCATGGAGCTCCAATCCGATATCTCCTCCTACCGGTATGTTCATCAAGGTCACCTGCAAGTGTGTCCCGGTCCACAGAGCTGTTCTGTAATTTTTATTTGCTTTCGTCAGACAATCGATATTTACAATCGAAGGCTTGGGCCCGCAGTCCTGCGTTCCCCTGCCCCCGCATCTATTTTGCATCAATTTCAACACCTCTCAAAACATAAAGCTGACAATCTCATTATATGAAGCTGCAGCACAACTCGTGCGGTTTTATCCGAACGTGTCAAGTATTCGCAAGAAGTTTTTATATGGTGCGGCGGGCCTCAGCGCTATTCCCGGTTCGCTTGAAGCAGTCCTCCAATTTCCAATGGATCTCGATTTCATCGCTTGAGAATATGACGACTTTGTCTATAAATCTATACATTTCTTCTTTTAATGTTTCATCCGTAAGCGGCAAAAGAGGAACCGCTTCCCGCAGGCAGCGGATCTTTTGCCCGTCAAGCTCTTTGCGCATAAGGAGGAAGCCCTCATGAGTCCGAAACGCTTCCAGCTCCTTCTTTCCTTGAGAAGCGCCGACTTCATCTCAAAGAATTGCTCCGCATCGATAGCTCCGCATTTGTACTTCTCGTAAATCCTCAGGTTACGCTCCGC
>CALWWP010000021.1 GCA_944385275.1 uncultured Oscillospiraceae bacterium
ATTTACGACAGCGCAGACTGTGCCATCGGATTTGAAGCTGCCAAACTAGTGCTAAACGGACTGGCCTTTTTCCGAGATGATTATATTTCTCATATGGAGAATCACCGCTGCACTTCTTCTTTCAACTCCGTCCCGTGTACTTGGAACTGCCCTGCGCACGTTGATATACCTGGCTATATTGCATTAATACGCTCCGGCAACTGCAAAGACGCAGTACGCCTCATACGGCAGGACAACCCGTTTCCATCAGTCTGCGGGCTCATATGCGAACACCCATGTGAATCCCATTGCCGCCGCGGCATAGTAGATGATTCTATAAATATCCGCGGCCTTAAGCGCTATGCTGTCGACCATGCCGGCGAAGTACCGATACCCAGATGCGCACCTCCTACTGGGAAGACAGTCGCAATTGTAGGCGGTGGTCCGTCCGGCCTAACGGCAGCCTATTTTCTTCGTTTAATGGGCCACAGTGTCACCATATTTGAAAAATATAAAACTCTAGGCGGTATGCTCCGCTACGGCATCCCCAGCTACCGCCTTCCTGCTCGTTATCTTGATGCAGACATCAACGCAATCTTGTCCACGGGCATTCAAGTCTGCACTGAAACAAATGTCGGCACGGATATTACCATCTCCGAATTAAGAGAGAAGTTTGACGCCATATACATTGCAATAGGCGCACATAACGATCGAAAGCTTGGTGTCGAAGGGGAAAACAGCCGCGGTGTCATATCTGCCGTCGAACTTCTTCATAGCATAGGAGACGGCTCCAAGCCCGATTTTACCGGCAAAAACGTAGTCATAGTCGGCGGAGGCAATGTCGCCATGGATGCGGCGCGCACTTCTATCCGTCTCGGAGCTGACAAAGTCACTTGCGTTTACAGAAGGCGCAGAGAGGATATGACCGCTCTTGACGAAGAGATAGAAGGAACTCTTACCGAAGGCTGTGCCCTGACGCAGCTTATGGCCCCCATAGGAATACAGCACGATGACGAGGACAATGTGACTGGGCTTATCGTTCAGCCGCAGATAATCGGAGAATACAGCCGTGGCCGCCCCGCTCCGAGAAACGCAGATAAACCTTCCGAAGTCATTCCCTGCGATATAATAGTCGTCGCCATTGGTCAAGCTGTTGATTCAGCCCACTTCGCCGCTAACGGAATGCCCACTAATCACGAGCTGATATGGGCAGGCGGTACGACTGCAATAAAATCTATGCCCGGAGTTTTTGCCGGCGGAGATTGTGTATTTGGTCCTGCTACCGTTATTCGTTCCATTGAATCCGGCAAAGTTGCCTCTGCAAACATAGACAGCTATCTTGGAACCCATGTCGATATCAGCGCGAATGTTGATATACCAAGCGCCTCTTTCTATTTTCAGACTGCCTGCGGCCGTGCAAACACTACAGAACGTCCTGCAGAAGAGCGCAAAAACGACTTCGACCTTATAGAACGCGGGCTGTCAGACGAAGAAGCTATGCAGGAATGCAGCAGATGTCTGCGCTGCGATCACTACGGCTTTGGAGCTGTCAAAGGAGGTCGGCACAAGAAATGGTAAACATAACTATAGACAACAAGTCAGTACAGGTACCCGAGGGCACAACTATATTAAATGCCGCTCTGCAAGTAGGCATACGTATTCCTACTCTCTGTTATTTTAAAGAGCTCAACGACATAGGCGCATGCCGTGTATGTGTGGTTGAGATAGATGGCAGCGAGAAGTTATCCGCAGCTTGTAATACAGCAGTTGATGAGGGTATGATAATTCACACGAACTCTCCCCGTGTGCGCCGAGCCAGAAAAACAAATGTACAGTTGTTGCTTTCTCAGCACAACTGCAACTGCCCAAGCTGTGTGCGCAGCGGGAATTGTTCTCTGCAGCGCCTTGCAAACGATTTAAACATTTTAGACGTTCCTTTTGATAAGAAGGTCAACACGAACAGCTGGGATCTTTCGTTTCCTCTCATACGAGACAGTTCAAAATGCATAAAATGTTTTCGCTGCGTCAATGTCTGTGAAAAAGTACAGGATCTCGGCATCTGGGAGATCTGCGGCATTGGATCTCGAACAGATATAGGAGTCAAAAACGGCGTTCCCATTTCTAAGGCATCCTGTTCGCTATGCGGGCAGTGTATAACTCACTGCCCCGTAGGTGCTCTGCGCGCCAGAGATGACACAGACAGAGTATTTGACGCTATTGCCGATCCTGACAAGATCACCGTAGTCCAGATAGCTCCTTCAATAAGGACAGCTTGGGGAGAGGGTCTTGACATTCCTCCAGAACTTGCGACAGAGAAACGCATGGTCGCAGCTTTTAGAGCTCTCGGCGCCGACTATATCTTCGACACCAACTTTTCAGCAGATTTGACTATTATGGAGGAAGCGGCAGAATTTATCGATCGCATGCTCAAATCCGAGCACAACAAGCTGCCCATGTTCACCTCGTGCTGCCCCGGCTGGGTTCGATTCCTAAAAACTCAATATCCGGAGCTTGTGCCTCAGCTCTCTTCTGCCAAATCCCCCCAGCAGATGTTTGGTGCAGTGGCCAAGAGCTACTATGCCCAGCTTTTAAATGTTTCTCCCGAGAAGATCTTTTGTATCTCCATCATGCCCTGCGTCGCCAAGAAATACGAGTGCAGTGTGCGTGAGGTCAATGACACCGAAGCGCAAAACGATGTGGACGTTGTTCTTACTACACGTGAGATTACCCGCATGCTGCGCTCAAGTCACATAAACGCAGCCGCCCTTCCGGAAGAAGAATTTGACGCCCCGCTTGGCATCAGTACCGGCGCAGGAGTTATTTTTGGCACTACAGGCGGAGTTATGGAAGCTGCTTTGCGTACTGCTTACTATCTCATTACCGGCAAAAATCCCGACATTTCTACATTTTCATTTACACGCGGCAAAAACGGTCTGCGTCAAGGAACTCTGAATATAAATGGTATTGTCGTACGCACAGCTGTAGTAAGCGGGTTGGGAAATGCGAGAGCTCTGATAGAAAGCATACTGAACGGTGAAGCCGAATACGACTTCGTGGAAGTAATGGCATGTCCCGGCGGATGCGTAGGAGGCGGAGGCCAGCCAATACACGACGGCTGTGAGCTTGCATCTATCCGCGGAAGAAAGCTCTATCAGTTAGATGAGAAGGCCGTATTTCGTTTTTCGCACGAAAATCCATCTATACAGGCACTTTATAAGGATTTTATGGAAAAGCCTCTGTCTAACAAGGCCCATAAGCTTCTCCACACAGATCAGTCTTCTTGGAAACTTTAAGCAAAGCAAAAGCTCCTGTTTAAACGGGAGCTTTTTGTTGTTACAAAAACACAATTATGTTATAATTGATTCACATTTGGAACTTGTTGCTATTGCGTAAAAGGAGGATTTCAATGGTCAACGCCATTTTATTTGATTTGGACGGCACGCTCATGCCAGTATCACAAGACGACTTCACAAAAGCTTATTTTAAGGCGCTTACGTCAAAGGCGTCTTCTCTGGGATATGAAAAAGACGCCTTTGTCAAGGCAATTTGGGCAGGTACTTCAGCAATGCAGAATAACGACGGCAGCGCTCACAACGACGTCCGTTTTTGGGAAGTGTTTTCCGGAATGATGGGTACATCCAATGATCTGCGGCCAATGTTCGATTCGTTTTATGCAAATGAGTTCGATTCAGTAAAATCCATCCTGCCGCGTCTCATAGACCACAGCTCAATGATAAATATGCTGCGTGAAAAAGGTTATTTTCTGGTGCTTGCGACCAATCCCTTTTTCCCAATGACCGCCATACGCACCCGCCTCTCATGGTTTGGCTTGTCTGCAGAGGATTTTCTATATATAACCCACTACGAAAACAGCTGTTACTGCAAGCCTTCAATGGGTTATTACAAAGAGATCTTCCACAATATCGGACGCTCTCCGGAGGAATGCCTTATGATAGGAAACAACGCCGATGAAGATGTGTGTGTTGCAGAGCTTGGGGCCGAAGTATACCTTGTCACCGATGTCCCGGAAGGCCACGGATCTGCCGGCAGCTATCCCCACGGAAGCTTTGCAGAACTCAAAGCATATTTAGAAAGCTTACCTGTCCTCAGATAATACTCGTCTATTGACTGCTCTGAGTATTATTTTTCAAATTTATATCCCTTAGCATTTCTATAGTCTTGAAAAGCATTTGTATACTAGCTATAATGATCTTAGCTATTATAGTTTTACGTCAACACATTTTAAATATAGTCTCTTACGTTGATAAGCTAAAACAATCTCAAGGAGGATTTATTATGAAGTATGATTTTGAAACAGTAGTAAACCGCAGCAAACTTGGCTCCTCAAAATGGTCAAAGATGACTGCCATAAATCCAAACGTAGGCCCCGACATAGTTCCGTTTTCCACTGCCGACATGGAATTCAAAAACGCTCCCGAAATAATCGAGGGGCTAAAAAAATATGTTGACGAAATGGTTTTTGGCTATACCGGCCCCACGGACGCATATTATGAAAGCGTTATAAATTGGATGACTAGGCATCATGGCTTTACTCCTAAAAAAGAATGGATCGTTACCACCCCCGGCGTAGTCCCCGCTATAAAAGACCTTATCATGGCCTTGTCCAAGCCTGGCGACGGCGTCCTGATTACTCCCCCTGTATATCATCCATTCAGGATGTCTATAGTCAGCGCCGGCCGCGATCCTGTAGAAAGCCCGCTGATAGACTGCGGCGGCACATACAAAATAGATTTTGAGGATTTTGAAAAGAAGGTAAGCCAGCCCAATGTCAAGCTTTTTGTCCTGTGCAGTCCTCACAATCCTGTTGGCCGCGTATGGACTAAAGAAGAGCTGGAGAAAATATCCGAGATCTGCTTGAAACACGATGTCTTTGTAATAGATGACGAGATCCATTTTGACTTGATAATGCCCGGATACAAGCACGTTTCTATGGCTACCTTAAAACCCGAATACTTCAACAACTGCGCTCTATGCACCGCCCCAAGCAAAACATTCAACATTGCGGGTCTGCAGGTATCCAATATATTTATCCCGAACGACGACCGCCGCAAAATCTTCACCGACTACATAGGGATGAGCAGATTGAATGCTATCGCATATAAGGCGTGCGAGCTCGCATATAACAACTGCGAAGAGTGGCTGAGCGAAGTTATCAAGGTCATTGATGCCAACCGTCAGTACGTCGAAGATTTCATGGCTGAAAAACTGCCGGAGATAAAAGTCTACCGTCTTGAGGGCACATATCTTCTATGGTTTGACTGCCGTGCTCTTGGACTTGACAAAGACGCTCTGGAGACATTTATGCAGCAAGAAGCACAGCTGTTCATGGACGAAGGCTATATTTTCGGCACCGGCGGCGAGGGATTTGAACGCATCGTTCTTGCCTGCCCAAAGAAAGTCATAGCTGACGCTATGGATCGCCTGTACAATGCCGTACAGCGTCTGAAAGCCTCTAGGAAATAAATTTGATATTTCCTCTCAGGTCAAGACGATGAATATACGAAAATATCTTTCATCAGACCTCTCCGAACTCATAGCTATGTTTTACAATACAGTACATACGGTAAACGCGGCAGATTATACCGAAGAACAGCTCAATGCTTGGACTTCCAATTTAAATGCGGAAAAATGGGGCAGTTCTCTGGCTGAGCACTACAGCTTAGTAGCAGTTGACAGCGGAAAAATAGTGGGGTTCGGGGACATAGACTTAGAGCGTGCTTATTTGGATCGTCTCTACACGCACAGTGACTATCAGGGCATGGGCATTGCATCTGCTATATGCTGCAGGCTGGAAGAGCAGTGCCCGCATCGAACTATAGTGACCCATGCCTCTATAACCGCGAGGCGCTTTTTTGAAAACCGAGGTTATCATACCGTAGCTAAGCAGAGCGTAGAGCGCGCCGGCGTGTTTTTGACAAATTACATAATGGAAAAGCCCCCGGGGGACATCTGTCAAATAAATCCCAGCAGCTGAACAGGCTCTTGTCCAGAGGTTTTGTTTATTGCCTATCGCACTTAAATTCAGCATAATACCGGAACCAAATATACAATTTGGTTCCGGTATTATTATTAATATACAAAAAGTATTGCAAAGTTTAGCGTAGTATGGTATATTAAATCCATAGCAGCGCATTGCAGTCGCTGCGCACTCCAAGAGAAAAGGGGGGAATTTTATATCTGCGGCAGGCAGTTCATGCGTCATAGCACAGACCTACCTTATCGGCAAAATCCCTATCCAACAATCGCAGACGCATGAACAACGGCTCTACAAGAGGGTGTTCATGCGTCCTTTTTGTAGAGGATTTAATCAGAAAGGAGATCAAGTTCAATTTGAAGCACTTGATAGAGCATGGGATAATTATTTAGCAACGCCACTTTATAATATTGATGGAGTTCCTGCTGGCGAAGATGTTCGTATCGAAGTTGACTGGAAATCCTATTGTTATTCTACAGGCAAAAACTATGTTTATGAAAAAAATGGCTCAAACTCGCTTGCCCACACGGGAATGTACTCCGGACTCAGCTATAGTCACCTCGGTGGATGTTCTAGCCTTTGGTATGCATAAAGAGTTGATTAATTCCACTCATAACACTTGCATACAATAAACGGATATGCTGAAAGGAGAAAGCTATGAAATCAAATATATTTAAAGTTATATCTTCTACAATGTGTGTACTTGTACTTTGCACATTCAAGATAATTCCAACGGTTTCTCTCTCACATGACGAAGCGCATAATATTGATATATCTTATCGAAATGCGCAAATAAGCAACGGCAAGCTCACTATCAGCATGAATTACAACAGCGGCGGCGAGCCTTTTGAAATAGGACGAGACATTATTGTCGCGGCAGACAGCGACTTTGAAGATGTATTGCGTATTACAAACCGTGTTTCTTCTGACAACGGAAACTATACATACGAACTAGACTCTTCAAACATAAGCAATTTAAAGACAGTTTATATTAAACCGCCAATTCTTTATATGCCTACTGAAATTGCTCCCATTTCTATTTCTCTGGCAACAGGTGAAGTTGCAAAAGTAATTTCAGAAAACGAAGACCGTTTAGGGTCCGTCGGAGAAGACTTGTTTTCTGTTGACAGCATAAATATAGAGGAAAGTTCAGATGATATTTATATAGTAAGAGTCATTGTCGATGCAATTTCAAAAGATTTACCGCGGCTTCCAAAGCTTGTAAACGGCAATAATCAAATCGGCGGCGTTTCTGTTTTGCATTTTGATGAAAATGATGATTTTAAATACGGCGAATTCCTATTTCATATAAATGCCAGCAGTGAAGATGAAGCCGAAATGATTGCTGGAGAGTCTTCTCTTGTTATAAGTGATATACTGATGAGAGTAGATGCTGGCACTTCATCTATGTCGTCAAATATAAAATCCTTAGACGTTGTCACAGTTGAGGAGTGAATAAAAAATTATGAAAAATATGATAGTATTTTCTATGATACTGTGTCTTGTCCTCGGTAATTACACAGGCGCCCCCTTGCCAAACGAAGAATCCATTCTCCCTGATCGGGAATCGGTAGATGAAGTATCTAGCTTAGTTTCCCGCACCATGTCCGGCGAGTTCTATGCCGTAGCAAACGAGTCCGAAAGTGCCGCCATACTCAGTGAATTATACAAAGCAGACCTTAGCGGTCTGGAGGACACTGATATAAGCAGTCTTCCACTTGGCGCAGGTGTTTCTTTTAAACTCAAATTCGGCGACGAAGCAAGACATGTGGAGATAACAACGACCTCCGAAGCTCAATATCTTGTTATCAAGTATGAAGACTGGCAACCGCAATTTGTGAAAAAATGTCCCGCAAACACATTTTCATTTAACGAGCTGAACAGGCTCCGGTCATCTGTATTTGCG
The DNA here is from genome assembly GCA_944385275.1 of uncultured Oscillospiraceae bacterium. Classification (GTDB taxonomy): domain Bacteria; phylum Bacillota; class Clostridia; order Oscillospirales; family Oscillospiraceae; genus CALWWP01. The sequence continues at coordinate 7,881 of CALWWP010000021.1, forward strand.
AATAAAGAAGATCCGCTTTATTCCGGCAGAGTTGAGATTCCAGACTTAGACTTTAAAACCACTGCCGGTAAATACTATACCGCATTTGTGCAGAGCGTCTTGGAGAACGGCATCTATCGCGGTGAATATCCGGCAGAGGATGTTAAAAACATCACATACGACATTCTTCTTAGAATAGGAGATACGCTATTATATGGGATAAACAGCGAGACCGGGCATATTTTCAGGCAAAGTGACGGGAAAACAGTGTATGCTCAGATAGGCAAAGATGCGCTGCTTCAGTTCAGGGGTATGCTCGGTATACCAATACCTGTACCTGAATTGCCAAACGCGTAATCAAAATCGAAACATTAAAATGGGAGCTGCCATGCAGCTCCCATTTTAGTTGTCTCCGTCTTTTATGGCTCTCAGTATTTCTTCGGCGCACAGCATGCCGTCTACCGCCGCCGAAAGTATCCCTCCGGCATACCCGGCACCTTCTCCGCACGGGTAAAACCCCCTCAAACTGGACTGCATGCGTTCATCGCGAAGTATGCGTACCGGCGAAGAGCTCCGTGTTTCAGGAGCGGTCATCAGCGCATCAGGATCCGCAAACCCTTTGAGCTTCTTTTCTAACTCCGGCAGTGCCAGCTCTATAGCTCTGCTGATTTTCTCCGGCAGTACATCATGCAGATCGCAGTATTTTACTCCCGGACGATAGCTCGGTTTAACTTTGCCTGCAGCTGTGCTCGGACGGGCAAGCAAAAAGTCTTCAACTCTTTGAGCCGGCGCCCTGTAGTCCGCCCCTCCGGCGGCGTACGCCCGTTCCTCTAATTCCCGCTGCCATTTAACGCCGCCCAAAGCTCCCATATACGGGAAATCTTCAGGTCTCAGAGAAACCAGAACCGCGGAATTCGCGTTCTTACCGTCTCTTTTCGACCTGCTCATACCGTTAGTCACTACACCTCCGGACTCAGAGGCGGCCGCAACCACTTCTCCGCCCGGGCACATACAAAAAGTATATACGGATTCTCCGCCCGGAAGATGGCACACCAGTTTATAATCAGCTGCCTCAAGATATGGAGCAAAATCTCCGTACTGGGAAATATTTATATCGCTTTGCAGATGCTCTATTCTGACGCCCATGGAAAACGCCTTTGGCTCCATAGGTATCCCAAAATCGTACAGCATCGCGAAAGTGTCTCTTGCACTGTGTCCTATCGCAAAAATCGCCGCGCTGCACGGGAGTTCTCCGCTCGGTGTCACAACACCGGCTAGGCGCTCTCTGTCTCGCCTGAGCCCAGTTACCTTTGTATTGAACCGGACTTCTCCTCCGCATCGTATTATCTCGTTTCTCAAATTTTGAACTACTTCTATCAATATATCGGTTCCAATATGCGGTTTTGCATCGTATAAAATAGACTCCTGAGCTCCCGCACGCACAAATTGTTCCAGTATCCAGCGTATCCTAGGGTTTTTAATGCCAGTCGTCAGCTTTCCGTCCGAGAACGTGCCTGCTCCGCCCTCTCCAAATTGAACATTGCACTCCGGATCGAGCTGACCTGTGCTCCAAAAATGCTCTACCTTTTCGCGGCGCGACAGGGCCTCCGCCCCTCGTTCAAGGACTATCGGCTTCGCTCCCGCCTTTGCAAGCACCAAAGCGGCAAACATTCCGGCAGGTCCAAATCCGACAACCACTGGTCTTTCAAGCTCTATGCCCGAAACATCTTCTATATCATAGCTGTATTCTTTCGCCGCAAACACCCTCTTGCTGCGGAACCTTCTCAGCAGCTTGTCCTCCGGCTCCTCCGTCCGCACGTCAACAGTATATATTATCCTGACGTCTTGTTTTTTTCTTGCGTCTATCGAGCGGCGCACAAGCTTCAATTCTTTAATCTTTGAAGCGTCTGTCTTCAAAAGCGCGGCAGCCTGCTCTGTCAGCGTTCTCTTACTGTCGCTCTGCGGTGTCAGAGATATACCTTGTATCCTTATCATGAGCCCAACCTTCCCGCCACATAACCGCTCGACCATGCCCACTGCAGATTATATCCTCCGCAGTCTCCGTCGACATCTAAAACCTCTCCGGCCGCGAACAGTCCTTTGCACAGCTTGCTCTCCAGTGTACCTGCGTCGAATTCCGATGTCGGTACACCTCCCGCGGTCACTTGAGCCTGATCCATTCCGGTTGTTCCGGTTACGGGCAGTTCAAACCGTTTGAGCAGGCATGCCAGCTCTATGAGTTCACTGTATTTCAAGCTGGAAATCCTCCTGTTGAATTCAAATCCTGCGCGCCGTGTTACCACCCGTCCCAAACGATTGTGTACGAATCCTGTAAGCAGCTCTTCTAAATTTTGTTCCGGCCAGCTTTTTTTCCTTTCCTCAAGCATAAGAGTCAAATCCTTTTCACTGTACTGGGCAAGCAGATCCAGTTTCAGTATCTTTTCGCCCTCCTCTGAAGATACCGAACGGGAAACCTCAAATACCGCGGGACCGCTAACCCCGTAATCCGTGAACTGAACTTCTCCGGAACTCCGGGAGATCACTCCCTTATCCGACATGAGGAAAACCTCCGCCTCAGCTCTGACTCCTTTGAGCGCCTTGGTATATTTGTTGTCTGTTTTTATCTGCACCAGTGAGGGGCTCAGCGGCGTACAGCTGTGTCCAAAGCGCTGAAGCAGCCTATACCCGCTGTCAGATCCGCCCAATTTCCCGCCGGCAAGTCCTCCCGCCGCCACTATGAGCCTATCTGCCGGAACTGTCTCTTCCCCAGTATCTACAAAGAATCGTCTGTTCCTGCAGTAGACCGACCGCGCCTCGGCGCCTGTATGCCATACGACATTTTTCTTCTGCAGGCTGAGCCTCAGAACATCTACTACGCTTCCGGCCTGATCGGAATAAGGATACACTCTCCCGTCTGCCTGAACCGTATGGATAAGTCCAAGAGAAGCAAAAAATTTCAAAGTATTCTCCACATCGAATCTTCTAAGTACCGCATCGATAAAATCCGGATCTCCGTGATAGTGTTCAGTCCCCATATTGATATTAGTCATATTACACCGGCCGTTACCGGTCGCAGCAAGCTTGCGTCCGGCGCGAGACTGTCTTTCAAATATCTCTACGGTATTTCCGGGAAGTTTCGACGCTGTGACGGCCGCCATCATTCCGGCGGCTCCCGCTCCTATTATAGCCGTGATCAAGCGCATCCCTCCTCTATGCAGTATACCGTCTTTACACATTTTTGTATAGTCATCTTTTTCTTTTGATTTAAAAAGGCGCGCAGAGAGTACTAAAACACTCAGCGCGCCTTTTTCATTTTCAGCAAATCTGTTTCCAGAAGCTTTCGCCGGATATCTCGTCGTCTATGCCCAGCGCTTCAAGTACTGTGGCCCCCAGATCCGCAAAACTGCCGCGAGTTCCCAGATCCGCCGGCTTTATTATATCTCCAAAGGCCAGCATCGGGACATATTCCCTCGTGTGATCCGTACCTTCAAACCCCGGGTCACATCCGTGATCCGCCGTAATAAACAGTATGTCCTCCTGTCTCATGCCTCGCATAAATTCTCCCAGACGCATATCGAAGTCCGTCAATGCCTGAGCATACCCGTCAACGTCGTTTCTATGTCCGTATTGAGAATCGAAATCCACAAGATTGACAAAGCACAAGCCTCTGAAGTCCTCGTCCAGCATCGAGATCGTCTTATCCATGCCGTCTTTATTTCCATCTATGTGCAGGCTGCGTGTTATCCCCTCGCCCGCAAAAATATCCGAGATCTTTCCTATCCCAATGCTGTCCATACCGCAGTCTGCCACCGCAGCCGGCACAGTTCTTCCCGGCGGACGCAGAGAATAGTCCCTGCGCTCGGACGTTCTGTAAAAGTCCGGATATTCACCCAAAAACGGCCTTGCTATTACCCGTCCTACTGCATATTTGCCCTGCATCACTTCGCGGGCTTCAGTGCAGCATCTATAAAGCTCTTCAAGCGGGATACAGTCTTCATGAGCCGCTATCTGCAGTACGCTGTCGGCCGAAGTATAGACTATCAGTTTCCCTGTCTGCAGCTGTTCCCGGCCATAGTCCACTATCACTTGTGTCCCGGAATACGGCTTGTTGCACAATATGCCCCGCCCAGTGCGTCTTTCCAGTTCTGTGATGACCTCATCGGGAAATCCGTTCGGGAACGTCGGCATCGCCTGTTCTGACACAAGTCCCGCCAATTCCCAGTGACCTGTTGTCGTATCCTTACCTTTTGATTTTTCTGTCAGCCGGGCATATGCCCCCTCCGGAAACTCGGCCGGATTTCCAACTTCCACCCCCTGAATGTTAAAAAGGCCAAGCTTTTGCATATTCGGTACGGAAAAGGACCTGCTTCTGCTGACCGATGCAAGAGTATTGCTGCCCGCATCGCCAAAAAGCGCCGCATCCGGAGCTGCACCTATTCCAAAACTGTCTAAAACAATTATAAATACTCGCTTTACTTCCATTTCACTACTCTTCCTTAAAACGACTTATTATCTTACTCGTTCCCAGCCGGCTACATCCAATCTTTAAAAATTCCATCCCATCTTCAGGAGTGGAAATTCCTCCGGCCGCCTTGACTTTTACTCCGGCTCCCACATGGTCCAGCAACAGCTGTACATCTTCTTTTGTAGCTCCGCTTCTGGAAAATCCCGTAGATGTTTTTATATAGTCGGCACCAGCTTCAGTCACTATTCGGCACATCTCTATTTTTTCGTCCTCTGTGAGGAGGCAGGCTTCAATGATGACTTTAAGCACATGTTCGCCGCAAGCCTCTTTAACAGCGCGTATCTCCTCAAGTATATCTCTATACATGCGGTCTTTAAGAGCGCCTATAAATATGACCATATCTATTTCATCTGCTCCGTTTGCAATGGCATCTTTCGTTTCAAAGACCTTTGAAGCTGTAGTCTGATATCCGTTCGGAAATCCAATCACAGTGCAGATGTTCATTCTGCCGCCTATATATTCCCGCGCTCTGCGGACATACGCGGGAGGTATACATACGCTTGCGGCATGATATTCAATGGCATCTCGGCACAGCGTTTCTATCTGTTCCCATGTACAGTCCTGAGCCAGCAGCGTATGATCGATATGGCTGCACAACATTTCCCTTTTATCAGGACTCACCTGTATTTCACTCCTTCTTTTGTAATATAGGCGTAAATCAAAGGCTCCTTTTCAGGTCTCTCCCGCGCAAAAGTCAGCGCCCTTTCATATCTGCTCTTCGCCTGATCCAAGACCTCGCTGCAATTTGTGTGCAGGTACGCAACAGCTTCTCCCGCTTTCACAGCATCTCCAGTCTTGCGGCAGATGACTATTCCTGCGCTGTGATCTATTTTTTCATCAGCCACCTCTCTGCCGGCGCCAAGCGATACAGATATCATTCCTATTTCATCTGTATCCATATGCCATATATAACCGTCGCAAGGAGACAGGACCGGCTCGCAATAGGCCGCGCTTTCAAAAAGCGAAGGCTCATCGATATATCTGACATCTCCTCCCTGTCTCTCTACCATTTGGCACAGCTTCTCCAAAGCTGCACCTGTTTTTACTGTATTCACCGCGGTCTCTCTGCACTTTTTCCAATCCCCTGCACCGGACATGTGCAGCAGTCCGGCCGCTATATCCAGAGAAACTTCAAGCAGATCGGAGGGGCCCTGCCCACGAAGAGTCTGTACGGCTTCTGCTATCTCCAGGCTGTTCCCTATGTTATTCCCAAGAGGAATATCCATATTTGTAAGTAACGCCGCTGTTTTCCGGCCGGCCAACTCTCCGATACTAACCATTTCTTCAGCCAGCTTTTCAGCCATCTCTTTTGAACCCATCAATGATCCGCTTCCATATTTCACATCCAGCAAAATCACATCGGCCCCCGCCGCGAGCTTCTTGCTCATTATAGACGATGCAATCAGCGGCAAGCTGTCTATGGTAGCCGTCACATCACGAAGAGCGTACAATTTTTTATCTGCCGGTGCAAGATTGCCCGACTGACCTGTGACGCAAATGCCTACTTGCTCCACATTTTTCAAAAACTCCTCCGCCGAAAGAGATGTTTTAAATCCCGGTATAGACTCCAGTTTATCTACGGTTCCGCCCGTGTAGCCCAGCCCCCTGCCGGACATTTTCGCAACTTTTAATCCGCAGGCGGCCGCAATTGGCATTGCTACTACAGTGGTCTTGTCTCCAACTCCTCCGGTACTGTGCTTATCCACTTTTACTCCGGTAATGCTGGACAGATCTACTCGGTCTCCGGAATCTGCCATTGCCACGGTAAACTCTGTGATTTCCCTATCGCTCATACCTTGAAAATATACTGCCATAAGCATCGCAGATATCTGATAATCCGGGATAGTTCCTCCAGCACAGCCATCTGCAAACCATTTCAGTTCCTCAGCTTCGAGCTCCGCACCGTTTCTTTTTTTCAAAATCAAGTCGTACATTCTCATGGCAAACTCCTCTTTCATGTGTTTCGTGCATACAGCTTTTAAAATTATCTCTCTCCCATAACTCCTGCTCCAGCAAAGTATCTTCGCTCGTTTGCCACGAAGCACTGCGGCGGCAGCTCAGCTTCTGCACGAAGCACTTGTTTTATCATCATGGCCATATCGTAAGTCATCTCACCGTCTCCGTAAGTGAGATAAGTCACATCGTAGCCCTCTATTGCGCGCATACCGTTCAAATACTTACCAACTGCAGCTACTGGAACATACAAAACACCGTTTATATGCTCGACGAGCGGTATGTACTTAATAGTTTCATTCACTATACAGCCTCTTGTGCCCGCCGCTATTTGGACTGTCACCCCATTTTTAGAGTACTCAGCCGTCAGTCCATCTTCGGAAATGCTCGATTCACAATCCAACGCAACTCCGACAAAATCCGCCGGTATGTACATGCTGTACTTCGATATACGCGCGCCATTCATACGTCTTGCAATAGCGCTCATTTTATATAAATTGTTATCTACATACGCATAAGGGCTTCCATCCGTAAAGATCGCCGTATTTTTATCCTCTTCAAACTTTCTTATTGGCTCCCCTTTCACTATTTTCCCGTCAACTCTTCGATAGGCCGACAGAAAATAGCTCCACAAATTGTCGACATACTCTGGCCTCTGGTTGTGTTCTCCTCCCTCGAGAGCAAAGAAACAAGTATCGCAGTCTATTTCGGACGGATACCGTACAATATTAAATTCATCCCTTATGGTAAAGTGCGGCAATTCACGACACTGATTCACGCTACGCCAATAATATAAGTTTGGCTGAACTACCACTTCCATTTTCATTCTGCGCCACTCGCCGTTTTTCATCAGCTCGTCACGCAATTCAGGGCGTATGCCCATAGCGCCGTTGTCATCGTCCATGCCATGCATACGGCAAACCGGCAAAGCGCACTCATGCGGAACTATTTCCGTTCCGTCGTCGTTGTAAAACTTGCTTGCAAATATAGTGCCCGACGACGGACAGGCCGCGGCAAATTTATGCGCACGAGTACGCAGGTACACGGATATCATCTGATCTCCAAACGACTGCCCGTGAATATATACTCGTTCTTTGTCGATATTATACTTTTCCAGCATTATATCGTAGAGCTTATCAAAAAACACCATTTCATCTGGATAGCCTTCTTCTCTTGTCTTATCGCCAAAAACATTCCACATCACGGTATTTGATATACTTTCCGGATAGCACACAATCATTCCGTCTCTTTCCGCAAGAAGATGCCATGCAAACTTCCTGCACAAATTGTTTCCTCCCCCGCCGTGAACAGAAATCATAAGAGGCCATTTCTTGCTCGGATCATAATTTTGGGGCACATATTCATCCCAGTGTCGTACAAATCCATCTATTTCCGCTTCATAGGATATCACACCCGGATCGCGCTGCATCAAATAGTTTTTATCAGACAGGTGTATCTCGGGGGATGGCATCATTTTCATTTTCAATTTTGTGGTCTCCCTTCTTTTATTCAACTCTTTTCATTTTGTGTAATCATAATTATTATACTATGTACTCATAAAAAAATCAAAGAAAACCGCTTTGACACGTAAAGTCAAAGCGGTTTCCTTATTTCCACTTAAACAAAAGCACGCCGCCGACCATAAGTGCAAGTCCTGCAAGCTTTGTCCAGCCAAACGGCATGCGTTCCGTACCAAGCCATCCGAATGCGTCTATGAGCGCCGCGACTGCAAGCTGAGAAATCAGAATCACTGAGATCGCAACCGTTGGATTTAGATTTTGGATGCCAAGCATCACTGTGATAGTAATAACTAATCCAAGCGCTCCTCCTAGCATATACACTCTCTCAGTCTCAGCCAATGCTCCGAAGTTTCCGTTTCTAAATATAAATAGTGCTATCAATGAAAGCAGGAATGCAGTTCCCTGAACAAATGCGTTGGACTCGTATAGTCCTATTTTTTCGCTGAGCCTGGTATTCATGACTCCTTGAAAGCTCATTGCCATTCCCGCTATTATACTGAAGATCACGCCCGTCAACGGTTCGTCCTCCTTGTCATAATCTTAACTTATTGTTGCACCGCAGCGCGTCTTTCATACAAAAAAGTACTGCATTTTATAAAATGCAGTACTTTTTATCTTTTACATAAGCCCTTGTTCTATGCTAAGTTCTCTTTCAGCGCAATGCATCAGCGCTTTCATATAACCAAAAGACCAAGCCGTAGACGAGTTTGAACCTCCAAACTCGGGTTCCCACATCGGAACATGGTCCGGAGATATCGCTCCGCTGTAGCCGTATTTAACGAGCTGTTTCATCACTAAGTACATATCCATCGCGCCATTGTCCAGCAGCGTTTCCTCAAAATGATACGGTGCCTGCGAAAGCGAGCCAAATACATTTCGGAAATGTACTACATGAACGCGGTTATCCAGCACAAATTCTTTAATGTCCTCTAACAGATCGCCAAATTTGTAGCCGCCTTCCAGCCAACAGCCTACACAGAGCTTCATTCCCAAATGCGGACCAGCCATTTTGAACGCTCTCCTGTAATCGTCAGATGTCTGAAGCAGGTCTGCTATCCCCTGATATCCAGAATAGGGAGGATCGCAAGGATGAAGCGCCACATTTACTCCCGCATCTTCACAGGCCGGCATAATACGGTCGCAGAAGCGCGTAAATGCATTCCAAACTTCTTCTCTGTCATGTTCTATTGGCAGATTGGTTTTGTCAAACTCTTCTTTATCAAAAATGCTTCCTACTGCATGCTGGGTGTGCTCTGTTTCATATCTGCCTACTCTTGCAACTCCCGCACGCCACAAGATGTCTACTACCGGTATCCCAGCAGCGCCTGCAGCTCTGGTAAACATTTCATAAGTATCTAAAAATTCCTTTTCGCCATCTCCGCCGTAGTTCAGCGGATAATCGTATCTCGGTCCGACTCCACATTCTATATCTGTGATATTGAAACCCCAGCCTCTTACAAGGTCCGCAGTTTTGCGTATTCCATCGTAATTCAAGTCCTCTGCATCGATGTTCAGAGACACATCATTAATGCCCATCTGCTTTAAAAAATGTCTTCTGGCCTCTGTAGCATTGCCTTTAAATACAGGAGGCAGCTTTCCGCCCATGCGTTTGGTCATTCTTGCCACCTGTTCAGCGCTCGGCTCCCTATAAGCCAAATTCATATGAAATTTCATTTCACTTTTGATCCCAGAGCGCTGTTCGCGAAATGTCTTGTTGTAATCCATTCTTTCCCTCCATACTGCATAATTTGAAATTCTACACGGCATCTACATATTATACTATTTATTATTCAAATGCAACCTTTTTCTGCGGACTTTTGTCCGTCTGGCAAAACACAGCTGCAAATATTCTTCAAATACGTTTCAAAGTACACACTGTTTGCTTTCTATGAATAATTTCTCCTGCAGCTTTTGAAAGTTTTCCGCCTTTCAAAATATTCCTGCAGTTTTCTATTCACTGTGCTAAGTTGCACATATTATTTTTTATTCGTTCAATATTCATCTGCAAAAAATCGCGCAACATTTTTTCCACATGCTTGATTCCCCTGTTTTTCAAGAAGTTTTCCACATTGTCCACAGAGTTGTCCACATTGTTTTTCAATCCGCATTACTTTGACAATTATTCAAATCTGTTTACATAACTCCAATTTTTTATCTTTTATTCCCGCAAATTCCCATTTCCAAAAATGACAGTATTCTTTCGTATTTTCCATCTGCGCATACTATATGAATCCAATACGCGAATCACTGTAGCACATTGTATAATTTTTATCTCAGTTCAGAGCAGAGCTGTTTTTCCTCTTAGGATGCGGCACAACTCCCCATCCGTCTAATGGCATCCGCTGCATTGCTCCAAACACTTTTTTCCTAATGTCGGGAAACTGCTTTTCCATCTGCTCTATGTAGCCTTTGATATACGCCCTCTTGCTTACTGAATCAAGCGGACAAGTACTTTTCACAACAGGAAGCTGAAGCTTTTTAGATACTCTGACGATCATATCCTCATCTGCATACAAAAGAGGCCTTATCTGCGTCACTCCTGTTCTGTCCATATAAGTGACCGGACTAAAGCAATGCAGTCTTCCTTCATAAAACAGCGACATAAAAAATGTCTCTACGGCGTCATCTCTATGGTGGCCAAGGGCTATCTTACTTATGCCATCCTGTTTCAATCTCTCATTCAATATTCCCTTTCTCATTTTTACACAAAGCGAGCACGGATTTCTCTCTCTTCGTTCATCAAAGACCACCTGACGTATATCCGTCTCTATAAGTGTATATGGCACGTCTATCGATCTGCACAGCTCCCCAACTGCCGAAAAGTTCATCCCCTCAAATCCCGAATCTACTGTAATCGCAGAAATGCTGAATCGTCTATGATAGTATCTTCTGAGATCAGCCAGCGCGCAGAGAAGCGCGAGTGAATCTTTGCCTCCAGATACTCCAACGGCAATGCGATCC
>CALWWP010000022.1 GCA_944385275.1 uncultured Oscillospiraceae bacterium
GCTCATAGTCTGAGCGCAGCAAAAACTTTGGGATCTCTCCAGCAAGGCAGGCTGACAAAGCTATCAGTCCTTCGCTGTGAGCCCTCAGCAAATCTATATCTACCCTTGGACGAACGTAAAATCCATCCAAGAAGGCCATGCTTACGATATACGAAAGATTTTTATAGCCCGTCTCATTTTCACACAGCAATACCAAGTGGCTGAAATCATTATCTACGCCATATTCCTTATCGCTCATCTTTCTCGGCGCGACATAGACTTCACATCCTATAATGGGCTTGATACCCTTGGCTTTTGCCTCTTTATAAAATTTAATAACTCCATACATTACGCCGTGGTCTGTCAGCGCCACAGCATTTTGTCCCAATTCCAGCGCCCTTTCAACGATGCGTTCTATCCGGCAAGCTCCGTCTAAAAGGCTATATTCACTGTGAACATGCAGATGTACAAAAGACATTTCCGCACTCCTTTTTTCTCAATTAAAGATAAGCTGCCTTACAACTTTTTTATTCAACGAAAAATCTTGCCGTCTGACCGTGAACTTCAGAAATTCTGACCTCAATATCCGGGAAACGGCTGCATATCAGATCCATTATATACGGGCAAACTACATTCTCTGTGCAGAAATGATCCGCGTCTATTAAATTTATACCAATCTGCTTGGCATCCAAAAAGACGTTGTATTTTAGGTCGGCGCTGATAAACGTATCGCATCCGGCTCTAAAAGCCTGCATCAGATAGTCGCCGCAGGAGCCCCCTCCAACAGCTACAAATTTTACATTGCGTCCGGAATCGTAATACCGAAGGCCAGCTGTCTTGAGTCTTTGGCTGACAAAAGGCAAAAACTCACTCATTGTCATGCTCTTTGGTATTTCGCCTATTCTGCCTATACCATATGCCTCTCCTCTTTGATCGATCCCGCTTATTTCCAAATGCTCGATATTGCTTAAAGAAAGCGCCCTTGCAAGCATGTCGTTAACACCGCCGGAAACAACATCCAAATTCGTATGCATACATATTGCAGACATTTGGGACTCAATTACAGATACGGCAAGCTGTCCCTGAGCATTTTTATCACTTGCATTTTTCAGCGAAAAAAACATCGGATGATGTGATACTATTAGCTGAGCTCCAAAGGCTTTCGCTTCTTCTATGACTTCTTCCGTAATATCTAAAGATATCAGTACCTTTTCAACATTCCTGTCAGACCGTCCAGCCAAAAGCCCTACATTATCAAAGTCCATTTTTAATCCGCAGGGCATATATTCCTCTAAATATTGCAAAATATCATTTACTGTACAGTTAGACATCGTAATACTCCTCTCTGGCTTTTTCATAGTAAGAAATTACCGTTTCTAATTCCTCTATTTTCTCGGCGCTGCGTTTTGATTCCGATCTTTTCAACTCCGCAGCCACATGCTTAGCTTTGTACTCGAGCTTGTCCAGCTGTTCCGGAAGCAGAGGATCTCGATTTACAATAAGCGCTCGTCCGATATGAATGTCCTTGCAAGACCATTCTTGCCAGCCAAACATTACAGATAAAACAGTATATATCTCCCCGCTGTCTTTTACCAAACATTCATCGCATATTTTAAATCCGTTTTCAAAAAGCCACAACCTGAGTTCCGGCAGCTTGCTCATAGGCTGCAAGATCAGCTGTTTTGACGAAAAGTCCCAGCCCGAACGCTCCAATATACCGCAAATAGTTTCGCCGCCCATGCCGGCAATAACTACAATATCTGCCTTGTTCTGCGGTATGCCAGAAAGACCATCTGTTTGAATAAAACTAATCGAATGTTCAACTCCGTATTCACTGGCAGAAAGGCGGGCACTGTTGAGCGGTCCTTTTTGTATGTCGGCGGCAATCAATTCCCTCGTTCTGTCTTTTAGCGCGAGGTATACTGGTATATATCCATGATCTGTACCGACATCTACGACCGCACCATTAGCAGGAATATATTTTGCTATCGCTTCAAGCCTATTAGTCAATTTCAATTCTTTCATTATCTTCCTAAATAAAATGAAAAGCCGGCTTCCCGGCTTTTCATTTCGTTCCATTGATTAAAATTAGTCTTTGACAAATGCATTGAGCTTTGCCAAAAACGCATCTGTATCAACACCGTGTACAGCGCAGGCTTCTTCGACAGTTTCACCGCTTGACATTGCGCAGCCAAGGCAGTGCATCCCGATTTCAAGGAATAACGGAGCTGTCTCCGGAGCAATCGTCAAGATATCGCCAATGATAGTGTCTTTGCTGATCTGAGCCATCGTTTTTAACCTCCCAGTCAATATTCATTACTAGTATAACCATAACAGGTTTCGATCTTATTGTCAATCGCAAAAAATCAAAACCAGTGCATCAAATCAAAATTCCAATCAAAATGATACTTCCAGTAACTACAAAAAAAATACCGCCTACTCGCATAAGGTATATATATAATTTAGTGGGTTCTCCGTCCTTTACAGTAAATATATTTTCCACTTTCCAAAGCAGCTGAGGCTTACACAACATCGCAATGCCGAGAACCATGAGAAGAAACAGCCATAAGACCTCCACAATTATCTCTCCATTCCAAAATAAAACAATAAACGCTGTATAAACAGCGCTTATTGTCATAAATTCTTAAAGTGTGCCGTTTTCTCTCAGACGAGCAAAACATTCGCTGCAGTATACGGGTCTGTCCGACTTGGGCTCGAACGGAACCTTTGCTTCTCCTCCGCAGTTTGCACATACAGCAGTAAAGTACTCTCTCGGACCTCTTGCTGCATTCTTTCTTGCATCACGGCAAGCCTTGCAGCGCTGCGGCTCATTCTGAAAGCCCTTTTCTGCATAAAATTCCTGCTCACCGGCGGTAAACACAAATTCCGCTCCACATTCTTTACATACTAGTGTTTTGTCTTCGTACATTGTAAATCCTCTCTTTGACAAAAATCTTTTCCCATACGGGTTTTTATATATTGCGTTCAGCTAAAACTGATATCGCCAAAGTTAAATTTCCGTACCAGCTTTTTTCGAATTCGCTGAACGGCGTTGTCAATCGCCTTAACCGGCTTTCCAATTTTACAGGATATTTCTTGGTATGATAAACCTTCTAAATACAACCTTAAAATCTCAGCTTCAAACTTTGACAGCTGATCAGAAAATTTTGTTATTAATTCCAGTTCTAATTCTCTGTCAATAATCTGATCTTCAGGTCCACGCTGAAATATCCCATTATTAGAATAAACTGCATGAGTTTGATTTTCATCAAGACAAAGAGAGTCAATGGACAAATAATCATTAAGCGGAACATGCTTTTGTCCTGAAGCACTGCGAATAGCTGAAAATATCCTTCTTCGGATACAGAGCTGCGCATATGCTTTCAGCGGAATTTGAAAACTGTCGTCATAGTCCCTGATTGCAGAAATTAGGCCAAGCATTCCCTCTTGAGTTAAATCTTCAGCATTTCCCCCCGCTAAGAAGTAGGGCCTAGCGCAAATCTTAACCAATCTAACATACCGCTGCACAAGCGCATTTTCAGCATCGCCATTGCCGCGCACCGCTAACTTCTGAAGATCCTCGTCACTAAGTTGCTCAAATTCGTTCATAATGTCTCTACATTTCATTAAACTATTACGGCTTCATTATAGTAACATATTCCCTTAAAGTCAAGATATTTATGCAAAACAATTTAACATATTATAGAATTTGCTCTATTTTTTATTATTTTTGTCAGGTCTTCTGCAATATTATAGGCCAATTCATCTGTTTCTGCCTCTACCATGACGCGTATAAGCGCTTCTGTCCCAGAAGGACGTATCAATATCCTGCCGTTTTCTCCAAGCTTATTTTGACTCAGATCTGCCGCAGCGTGTACTTCCTCATCCGCCATTATGAGATCTTTGACCGAATTCCCGCCTTCAATGGGAACATTGAGTAAAACCTGAGGGAAATACGGTATCTCTGAAACCTGTTCGGATACCGGCTTATCGTTTCCCGAAATAGCCCCCAAGAAGTAGACGGCAGAAAGCTGTCCGTCTCCAGTAGTCGCACGGTCTAAAAATATGATGTGTCCGGATTGCTCTCCACCGAGATTGCATCCGTGTTCCTGCATCATCTCCAGCACATTTCTATCCCCGACGGAGGCGCACAGCACATGCATCCTGTGCGTATCCGCATAGCGGTGAAAACCAATATTGGACATTACAGTAGCAACTACCGTGTTGTGCTTCAGCCACCCCTCGGCACACATACGGGTTCCGCAAATAGCCATGATCTTATCCCCGTTGACTTCGTTTCCCAGCTCGTCAACGACTATGCATCTATCGGCATCGCCGTCAAACGCGACACCAAGATCAGCTCCGCGTGCAACGACCTCCTTATGCAGGCACAGCGTGTCTGTAGAGCCGCAGCGATAATTGATATTGACGCCATCCGGTTCATTATTTATAAAGCAAGCTTCTACACCAAGTTTTTCAAATAATTCCGGAGCAGTATAGCTGGCAGCTCCGTTAGAGCAGTCTACAATAACTTTGAAAGGTTTTATAGGCCATGGAGATGATTGGGCAACATGCTCTATATACGACTGCACATGCTCTCGCCTGCCGCCTATTTTCCTTCCGACATCACCGCAGCCTCCGGACGAAAGCTTCTCTCCGTTCAAAACAAGTTCTTCTATCTCCTCTTCAAGAGAATCCGAAAGTTTGAATCCTTTTCCGTTAAATATTTTTATTCCGTTGTATTCATATGGATTGTGTGAAGCTGAAATTACTATTCCGGCATCCGCTCCGCTGTCAACTGTGATATAGGCGACTGCAGGAGTAGGCACAACGCCAAGCTGAAGGACATCCGCGCCAACAGAACACAGCCCGGCGGTAATTGCAGATTCAAACATGTCAGATGACATCCTAGTGTCTTTTCCTATCGTAAACAGCGGTTTGTGGTGCAGCTCCCTGCTAAGCACTATAGCTGCTGCCTGACCTACTCGAAACGCAAGTTCTCCGTCCAATCCTTCATTCACTATTCCTCTGATCCCATCTGTTCCAAACAAACGACCCATGGTATCCTCCAAATTTTTTAAATATCCAGCATCTGCTGACGTCCTGCATCAGATGATATGAAAGGTATGCCCAAATGCTCGTACGCAAGTCTAGTCACGCATCTTCCGCGCGGTGTCCTTGTAAGGAATCCCAGCTGCATCAAATACGGCTCATACACATCTTCAATAGTTACCGTTTCTTCGTTGATCGTAGCCGACAGAGTGTCTATTCCGACTGGCCCGCCGTTATAATTATTTATAATGCTGCCCAAAAGACGGCGGTCTATAGCATCCAGTCCTTTGTGGTCTATTTCCAGACGATTCAACGCGTCATCTGCAACTGCTCTGGTTATTAGTCCGTCTGCACATACCTGCGCAAAATCCCTTACCCTCCGAAGCAAGCGATTCGCTATGCGCGGAGTACCGCGCGAACGCGAAGCTATCTCATATGCTCCATCGTCATCTATTTCCACATTCATAATAGCTGCATTGCGCTTTACTATTTTACACAGGTCTTCCGGAGCATAAAGCTCCAGTTTCAATATCACTCCGAACCTGTCTCTGAGAGGCGCGGACAACTGTCCCGCCCGCGTAGTAGCTCCAACAAGGGTAAATTTTTTCAATTCCAGTCTTATCGAGTTCGCAGACGGACCCTGTCCGATAATAATATCTATTTCGTTGTCTTCCATAGCGGGATACAATATCTCTTCTACGGCACGGTTCATTCTATGTATCTCATCTACAAACAATATATCGTTTTCGTTGAGATTTGTGAGAAGAGCCGCAAGATCTTTTGGCTTTTCTATAGCAGGGCCTGACGTTTTACGCAAATTTACTCCCATCTCGTTTGCAATGATAGAAGCCAAGGTCGTCTTGCCTAAGCCCGGAGGGCCATGCAGCAGCACATGGTCCAGCGGTTCGTTTCTGCGTTTCGCAGCTTCTATAAATACAGAGAGATTTTCTTTAACTTTATCCTGCCCTATATACTCTGACATGCTTTGAGGACGTAAATTACCCTCTCCTTCATCCTCGGGCAGATAAGACGTACTTACGATCGGCTCTCGCGAACCCATATTTTCGGAAAAATCAATACTCATACTATTTCCAACCTACTTTACAGAACTCCTCAATATCTCTTTGATGATATCCTCTACGCTAAGCGACTGCATATCTATTTTTTTCATTGCCGCCATGATTTCGTTTGCCTGATATCCAAGCACCGTCAATGCCGCGGTCACATCTGAAATCTTATCTTCTGCTATGCCTGCCCTATTGGGAACAGCATCTTCAAACTGCATGCTGTCCATTTCCTTGCCCAATTTATCTTTTAGTTCCAAAATAATGCGCTGAGCAAGCTTTTTCCCTATCCCCTGAGCTACCATAAGCGCTTTTTCATTGCCCGAGACGACTGCCAGCGCAAGGCTTTGAGGATCATTTGCCGACAGTATAGACAACGCGGCCTTAGGACCTACCCCGGAAATGCCGATCATCATCTTAAAGCAATTGAGCTCCGCCATAGTATAAAAGCCGTAAATGTCAAAACAATCTTCTTTTACATTGCAATAAGTATACAGTTTTGCCCGTTCTCCTATATTCAAATAGGAGATAGTGTTTGAAGATGTGTGGCAGGCGTATCCAACGCCCCCGCAGTCTATGACAGCAATATATGGCTCAATAACAGCCACTTTTCCCTCTATATAGTAGAACATATATTAAACTCCTGTCCAATCAAAAGTGATGTGGCAGTTCTAGCATGGCAGATAGCTATGGCCAGCGCGTCTGCAGCATCGTCTGGTCTTGGTATCTTCTCCAAATTCAGCAGTCTCTTCACCATCTCCATAACCTGTTTCTTATCTGCCCTGCCATAACCCGTCACCGCCTGCTTTACTTGAAGTGGCGTGTACTCGTACAGCGGAACTCCGCACTTCTGACCGGCCAGCAAAAGGACTCCGCGAGCATGTGCAACAGCAATACAGGTTTTTACATTTACATTGGAAAATAGTTCTTCAACAGCTACTGCGTCCGGTTTAAATGTATCTATCAATTCTACAGCGTCCTGATAAATCGAAGCTAAACGTGTCGATAATGATAAACCCGCAGAGGTACGGATCGCTCCATACCGCATCGGTATCATCTTGCCGCCGTTTGAATCGACGAAACCAAACCCTATAGTCGCAACACCCGGATCAAATCCCAGAGTCAGCACTCATCTCACCCACCGAGTAAAATAATTTTATTTAGATACAGTTTAGCATACCTTTAAACAATCCGCAACCAAAAACGCCTTGTTTATTCCCTTCAACACACATTCTATAAAATGCAGCGTATCCTCTCAAAATAAAAACGGAGACCATTTTTGAATGGTCCCCGTTTTTACAACTCTATGCTCTCGGATGCGCTCTTGTATATACAGCTTTAATATCCTGCTCTATAACTTTAGCGTATATCTGTGTAGAAGAAATATCTGAATGTCCCATCATCATCTGAAGCGAATGCATGTCCGCTCCGTTTTTAAGCAAATGCGCCGCAAACGAGTGGCGCAGTGTATGCGGTGTAATATCTTTCTTTATGTGTGCTTTTTCCTGATATCCCTTTATAATTTTCCAGAAGCCCTGTCTAGACAATCTGCCGCCCCTGGTATTGACAAACAGAGATTTCTCCGTTTCTCCAGCAAATTCGCCCCTGACTTTTTTCATATATTCTGATAAAGTCTTGATAGCCATGGGATATAAGGGTATCATGCGCTTTTTACCGCGGTTTTCACATTGAATAAGCCCTATTTCCAAATTAACATCGGATACATCAAGCGCTATCAGTTCGCTGACCCTCATGCCAGTAGCATACAAAACTTCAAGCATGGCCCTGTCACGGCATCCTTTTTGAGTTCTTACATCCGGCTGTGCAAGCAGAAGATCGACCTCTTCATTAGTCAGAATCTGAGGCAGTTTCTTTATCTGCCTATCCAGCTTAACAACTTCAAGCGGATTGTTTTTCACCGCTTGAATCCTTTTTAAATAGCTGTAAAAACACTTGAGAGAGGCCATGCATCTAGAAATAGTAGCAGCTGATTTTCCGCCTTTTTTTAAATATTCCATATAGCTTTTCATCGTATCGTTATCTGCTTCGTCCAAGCTCTTTTTAGCCTTTCCCAAATAGAATTCAAACTGATGAATATCTCTCATATACGATACTTGTGTATTTGAAGCAGCACGTTTTTCATTGATAAGGTAATCCTCAAATTTACTTATGTAATTTTCCTCCGGCAATCTCAAATACACCTTCTCTCGCTATCATCTACAATGCCCAAACCGAAACTGCAAATTCCACAAATTTAGGCACAAACAAAACCTCGATCACAACTGCTGTAAGTAAAATCAAAACACAGACCATGTGCACTCTCAAATATCCTCTGCCAACAAGTGAGTGCACCGTCATGCCTCCCCCTGACAGTACTGCACGGACAATGCGCTTAGATACGAACGACGCTCTTACCGTCAGAATAAAAAAACACGGAATACTCATCAAAGCTTCTATCCCATAGACTGCAAATGCCAAAAGCCAGCAGTCTTTTCCGAATATCTGAAGCATACAAGCGACGGCAAAACTAAGCATAAATCCTTTTACCACAGACAAGATAGGCAGCAGCAAAAAACCAAATACTGAAAAGCCAAGAAAAACAGCGACTAAATTTGGCTTAAAAACAGACCAAAATACATCCCAAAATCTTGGCTCGGCTATTTGTCCGTTTTCAATAGCAGCAACATATTCCGAAAAATAAGATCCGAGCAGCTGACCTATAGAATCAGCTGCATAACCAGCAGAAATAGTGCCCGCTATCGCACCGCATGCAAAAAACACAGCTGAGATCACAAACGATGTGGCTTCAGATGAAGCATCTGAACACAGTACAGCAACTTTCCTTGTCATTTGAATCACCCCATACCTAAGATATGGGACAAGGTTGCTCAACATGCCCTCGTTTTAAAATTTTGTAAATCAACTATAGTACAAACACATCCCAGAATCAACACATTGATCCAAAATAAAAATATTTTGTAAACTCCTACAAAATATTATGTAAACAGCATTATGTCAACTTCTTAAATTATTCTTCGGCTATTTCTTGCGATTGCACTATTTGTTGTTGCTGTTCGTTTTAACTCGTACTACATATTGAATTTTACAGAAATATTATGTATACTCAATTTTGATTACTTTTAGTAATCAGTTCCGTCTTTTTTTCTTTTTCCCTGTGGACAAGCCGCCGAGTATACAGCCTGTAAACGCAGCGATGTACATTATGTAAGCCGCTGCAGAAAATGCTTTCCCTCCCCCGACGGCTATACCAATCAAAAACATAAGCAGAAGGAAGATACCGCCTTTAGCGGCAATTTGTTTGATTTGTCTATTATTTTCTAATTTTGCTCCTATGAATCCGCATGTAAGTCCGCCCAGTAGGCATATTCCTATTGAAATAGGTTTTGCCATCTCAATTGGAATTTTTTCAGACGATGTCAGCGCTGCAAATATTCCAGCTAAAAAAATTATGATTCCCATTCCAGATACACAGCTTATGATTATTTTATTCCATTTTGATTTTTTGTTAGTTTTTTTTCTTGAAAATTTTTTAAACATAAAAAAGACCTCCCTGCAAGACAAGATTGATGTTACTCATTCTTATTCGCAGAGAGGTCTTTGAATTACTAACAATGTTACTTTATTATAAAAAATCGGATTAATTTTTAATTGTCCTTACTAGAAACTGCCCACTTTTTAACTCTTATCCTTACTCTATCGTCACTGGTCTCAAATGTAATTTCGTCGTCTTTGACTTCAACAACAGAACCGATCATTCCTCCAATAGTCGTGATCTTGTCCCCAACACTCAATTCATCGCGCATCTGAGCAAGTTGTTTTTTCTTTTTGCTCTCCGGGCGAATCATAAAAAAATAAAAAACAGCAATAATGGCAATAAACGGTAAAAATTGCAATATGGCTTCCACTAAATGATACCTCCAAATAAATATGTTGAAAAACCTGAGATGTATTATATATGGTTATATTTACAATTTCAAGTTTTTTTATATCCTTTTATCCAAAAATTGAGAATATTTTTCTCTGAAACCTTTGAAGGTGCCCATTTCTAGTTCGCTGCGGATACGCTCCATAAGTTTGTTGTAAAAATATAAATTGTGCACAACTGCATGTCTCATTGCAAGCATCTCATTTGCTTTGAAAAGATGTCTCAAATACGCCCTTGTATACCTACGGCAGACAGGACAGTCGCAGCCTTCTTCAACAGGCATGAAATCGCGTTCATATTTTTGATTTTTTATATTTAATCCACCATGCCAAGTATACAGACGTCCGTTGCGTCCATTCCGAGCAGGCATTACACAGTCAAAAAAATCAATGCCTCTCCAAACTCCCTCTATAATGTTTGACGGAGTCCCTACCCCCATCAAATAACGAGGCTTATTCTCCGGCATATGCTCATTGATGATATCAAGGATTTCATACATCTCTTCTGCGGTTTCACCAACAGCAAGACCTCCAACGGCATATCCGGGCAGATCCAACTCTGCAATATGCTTCATATGTTCCACTCTTAGATCTTTAAAGATCCCGCCTTGATTTATACCAAATAAAACCTGACCCGGATTGACGGCATTTCCGCTCTCCTTTAGTCTAGCCATTTCCTCTTTACAGCGTGCAAGCCATCTTGCAGTGCGATCGCAAGAATTTTTAAAATAATTATAGGACGACGGTATTTGCACGCATTCGTCGAAGGCCATCGCTATATCTGATCCCAACGCAGATTGTATCCTTATGCTGTCTTCTGGAGACATGAATATCCGGCGTCCGTCAATGTTTGAATTAAAAGCTACTCCTTCTTCAGTAATTTTGCGTAACTTTGCAAGCGAATAAATCTGAAAGCCGCCGCTATCCGTCAAAATCGGTCGATTCCAGTCCATAAATCTGTGGAGGCCTCCAGCTTGCTTTATGATGTCTTCTCCGGGACGAAGATGCAAATGATATGTATTAGAAAGTTCTACCTGACAGCCTATCCGCTCCAAATCTTCTGAAGAAAGAGCTCCTTTAATCGCAGCCTGAGTCCCCACGTTCATAAACACCGGAGTTTGTATTTCCCCGTGAGGCGTTTGCATTATACCAAGCCTTGCTCTTCCCTCTTGTTTTAAAACTTTGAACATATCAAAATCCCGCCTTCCGCCAAATCGTACTTGGAAAGTATACATTGTTTTAATATTTTTTACAAGTAAAAATGTAGGTATAGTTTTTAACAAAAACCCTGAAATCTACTGATTTCAGGGTTTTATAAACCGGATCATTACCCGATAAACATGGCATCTCCAAAACTAAAAAATCTATACTTCTCTTCTACGGCAGTTTTATAGGCTTTCAGAACATGTTCACGTCCCGCAAATGCCGACACCAGCATAATTAGCGTGCTCTCCGGAAGATGGAAATTAGTAATAAGAGCATCCATACATTTAAATTTGTAGCCCGGATATATAAAGATATCTGTCCAGCCTGAAAATTCCGAAATCTCACCGTTTTCATTGCTGACTGACTCAAGTGTGCGGCACGACGTAGTCCCGCATGCTATAACTCTGCCTCCGTTCTTCTTAGCGGCATTGATCTTATCAGCGGTCTCTTTTGTGATAATACAGTACTCGGAATGCATTTCGTGATCTTCTATATCTTCTTCCTTCACCGGCCGAAACGTCCCCAGTCCAACGTGCAGGGTGATATAACTCAATATAACACCTTTTTCTTCCAAGCGCTTTAAAAGCTCAGGCGTAAAGTGAAGACCTGCTGTGGGAGCTGCCGCCGAACCATTTTCACGCGCATACACAGTTTGATAGCGATTTGAGTCCTGCAGTTCTTCTTTAATATAAGGCGGCAAAGGCATTTTACCCAATCTCTCAAGAATTTCCATAAAAATTCCATCATACTCAAATTGGATAAGTCTATTTCCCCCGGCAACGACTTCTTTAACCGTTCCCACAAGCTCACCATCGCCGAAATACAGTTTAACACCGACATTGGCTCTTTTTCCGGGTCTTGTCAAGCATTCCCAGACACCTCCGCCAATTTCCTTAAGTAAAACTATCTCAACCGCCCCGCCTGTTTCGCGTTTTCCAAAAAGCCTCGCCGGCAGTACCCTTGAATCGTTCATCACAAGACAGTCTCCCGGAGCAAGGAACTCTGGCAGCTCATAAAAATGCCTGTGTTCAACAGCTCCAGTGCGCCTATCCATTTTCATAAGCCTCGAGCTGTCGCGGCGCTCCAGAGGAGTCTGTGCTATCAGCTCTTGAGGCAGTTCAAAGTAAAAGTCGCTTTTTTTCATCCGATCGTTACTCCAGTGTAGTAGAATTTCAATATTTCATCGTATGTATATCCCAGCTTAGCCATGGCATATGAACCGTATTGACTCATGCCCACATTGTGCCCCCATCCGGAGCCAGTCACTGTATATGTATCTCCCGTCTGCATTTGAGTGCTTCCGGTTACTTCAAACTGCTCAATGCCAGAACCCGTCATAACATATACAGAACGCGAACTAGTCACTGTAGAGATCTCTCCATCGCCGCCTATGGCATACATTCCGGAAAGGCTTCCCACAGGATTAGACATACTGTTTATATACAAGGAGTTTCCTTCACTACCGCCGTTTCCATCTGAACCAGTGATAACAAACCGCTGACTATGCGTATACTTTCCATAAGTATCGCTGTCTAGTATAGTACTTGCGTTAGACCGTGAGAAGGTCCAGTTGACGCCATTTGAATCATGGAATGTCATCGAGTACATATTTCCCATTTCCGTATATGTAGGTGTAATGCCAATTATATCAGAGCAATTATAGCCTTTTCTCTGCAATATCTCCGTTATCTGGTCCGCAGTGTATGTATAGCTCCAGCTGTTATACCCTGTATTGACCGTATTTTCAAACTGCTCGTCTGATACGCCGCGCAGATACGGCACAAAGCTTCCCCATATATTTTCAGAGTTTTCAGTAGCTCCTCCGCTGGAAGAATGGAATACGGTCTCACATGGCTCGCCGTCGTAAAGTATATACTGTCCGGCTGTTTCATCTACGGCCAAGTCGCTTTCAACAGTTGCGTTATAGCGTCCGCGGTAAACCTGACAGCAAGTAGTATTGCAGACGTCAAATCCCGAAACAGGGTGAGCATCTATATGAGTTGCCGCATATGAACGTGCACATAGTGTCTGTACCTTTAATGCTTCTTCCGGCCAATACGGGCTGACTTCCTGCGGTACAACTCCCTTAACATAGTCTTCAAGATCTACAACATTCACTACAGTCAAGTTATCTCCATCCACGCGTGTATATTGAAAGCCCCCGTAATATGTAAAACCGCGAAACCATGTCTCAGTCTTCTCGCCGTTTACAGAGCGCGGCATAACTCCAAGCCCGTACTCTCCGTCTGTATCAAATTCAAAAATTATATCTGATTGTTTTTGCAGCAGGACAGTAATACAGTAGGCCGATCCGGTAAATGATTCGCCGTCAAGCCCCAAATCATATACGGCATCATCCGCCTCAGCCCGCGTCTGATAATTGCCTACGCAAATACGCCATTCTCCGGAGTAATAGCCCGGGAAAGCATCATCATAATAACTTGCTTCTTCCGCGGCTTCTTCGTAAGATGAAAAAACATCGTCCAGTCTGACATGGAAACAGCCTATACTTTCATATGAGCCAGAAGGCTTGCTGTCATAATATGTATCCCCTGTCAAAAACAAGTTCTTATCTTTTACCATAGTTATACCGATCTCGTCAGTATATGCAAGCGGCACAAACCGCCTGCTGCCATCAAAATATCCGAATTCATATCCGCTGCCAACATCATTTTCAAGATTGGCAGATATCATGGCGCTGCTGCCATAATACAGCCCCACTTTCATTGTAGTTACTGGATTGACATATACAGCATTTCCATGAGGTACCGAGACCAGCACCATTGCGATAGTAACAGTAATTAACAGAGCAGAATGAAGCAACTTTTTTAAAAACATGACTTTTTCTCCAATTTTAGCTATAAATACTTGAAATTTGCTTTAATTGCTGTTGACACCAAGATAAGCAGATGCTATGATGTTAGCAATCAAGATAGAGGCGCGATCTTTATCAGTAGCGGCGTGTAGGATTTCGTTTATCCGTTGATCCGTCCGCGAAAGGACTGGTCGCCGAAGAACATTTTAGGGCGGAATAAAATGTTCTGGGTGCAAGATGAACAATCTTGCAACTGTCATCTCTTTTCAGGGATGGAGGGCTATCTGTTTTTGAATATGATTGTTCGCGTCACTGCGGATATTATATTACAAAATCAGCTGGTTTTTCAACCCGCTGATTTATTATTTTACAATTTTTTGTCGTTTTATGGTCTTTATCAACTTTAATAATCAAAATGAATACTATGGTTCGGAGGTATATTATGGAAAAGTTTAGAGTTGGCGTGATCGGCGGAACAGGCATGGTTGGCCAGAGATTTGTATCTTTAATGGAAAATCACCCGTGGTTTGACTTGAAGGTTATTGCCGCAAGTCCCAGATCTGCCGGCAAAACTTATGAAGAAGCTATCGGTTCCCGTTGGGCAATGCCCAATCCTATCCCAGAGGCCTTCCGCTCTATTATTGTAAAAGATGCTACCGCAGATAAAGAAGATATCGTATCTCAGGTAGATTTTGTCTTCTCCGCAGTCGACATGAAAAAAGAAGAGATTCAAGCTCTCGAAGAGGAATATGCTAAGCTGGAATGTCCCGTTGTTTCTAACAACAGCGCGCATCGCTGGACTCCGGATGTTCCAATGGTCGTTCCCGAAATCAATCCCGAGCATCTTGCCGTCATCGAATCTCAACGTAAACGTCTCGGCACTAAAAAGGGATTTATTGCGGTTAAATCCAACTGCTCTTTGCAGAGCTACGTTCCAGCTCTTCATCCCCTTCGCAAAAAATACGGCCTTAACAAGGCGTTGGTCTGTACATATCAGGCTATTTCCGGAGCCGGAAAGACTTTTGATACATGGCCCGAGATGGTTGACAATGTTATCCCCTACATCGGCGGCGAAGAAGAAAAGTCCGAGCAAGAGCCATTGAAGCTGTGGGGCAAGGTGGAAAACGGCGTAATCGTATCCGCGGATTCTCCTTCTATAACAGCTCAGTGTCTGCGTGTAGCGGCAAGCGATGGTCATATGGCTGCTGTGTTTGCTTCTTTTGACAACAAACCATCAAAAGAAGAGATCCTAGACTGCTGGAAAAACTTTAAAGGGCGCGCTCAGGAACTTGATCTTCCATCTGCTCCCAAGCAATTCCTGCACTACTTCGAAGAGAACGATCGTCCGCAGACCAAACTGGACAGAAATACAGAAAACGGCATGGCAGTGTGCATTGGGCGTCTGCGTCCCGATACTCAATACGACTATAAGTTCGTATGCCTTTCTCATAATACACTTCGCGGAGCTGCAGGCGGTGCCGTTCTTTTGGCGGAGCTGCTCTGCGCTGAAGGATATATTGTAAGAAACTAATATCGAATTGGAGGTCTCCACTATGAAAACACCATTGTTCACCGGTTCTTGTGTCGCAATAGTAACGCCATTCAAGGATGGCGAGGTCAACTATGAAAAGCTCGGAGAACTAATCGATTTCCAAATCGCCGGAAATACTTCTTCTATTGTTATCTGCGGTACTACCGGAGAGGGCTCTACCCAATCTTTAGAAGAGCATGTAAAAACGGTTGATTTTGCTGTAAAATATGCAAAAGGCCGCATAAGCATAATCGCCGGAGCTGGCAGCAATGACACCGAAGCCGCACGTTTCCTATGTGAAAATGCTGAGAAATCGGGCGCTGACGGACTTCTGGTAGTCACTCCCTATTACAACAAGGCCACCCAAAAAGGTCTTATCCGCCATTACAATTATCTGGCGGATCATGTCAACATACCTATAGTACTGTACAATGTTCCAAGCCGTACAGGCGTGTGCTTCACCGCAGATACCTACAAGGAGCTTTCAAAGCATCCAAACATAAACGGCGTCAAAGAGGCTTCCGGAAATCTTAATCTTGTCAGCCGCGCCATGGATATGTGCGGCGATGATCTGATTTTCTGGAGCGGCGACGACTACGATACACTGCCTTTGATGGCTATGGGTGCCAAGGGCGTTATCTCTGTCCTCGCAAACATCTTGCCAAATGTCATGTCCGATTTGTGTGCATATGCTGCGGCAGGCAAATACGAGGAAGCTCGTCAGCTTCACCTGAAGTATTTTGATCTGATGGAAAAAATGTTTATTGAGGTCAATCCTATACCGGTAAAGACCGCTATGAATCTCATGGGCATGGATGTAGGAGATCTGCGCCTGCCGCTGTGTGAGATGGAAGAGAAAAACCTCGAGGCTCTCAAGGCTTCTATGAGAAACGTGGGAATCAAGTTCTAAATAACAAAGGATGTTTACTGATGATAAAATTGATTATTTCCGGCTGCAACGGATATATGGGGCAGGTCCTGACCAGCATGGCAGCAAATGACCCAGAAATCGAAGTTATTGCAGGCTTTGACCCGCGGGCAGAAAAGAAAAGCGGTTATCCTGTGTATGCTTCTCCAATGGAATACAGCGGAACGGGTGATGTGATTATAGACTTCTCACATCCGTCTGCTTTAGAAAGTCTGTTGTCATACAGTATTTTGAAGCAGATTCCTGTTGTGTTTTGCACGACTGGCTATACAGATCAACAGATATCTGATATAGAGCGTGCAAGCCAACAGGTGCCTCTCTTCCGTTCTGCGAATATGTCTCTAGGTATAAATTTGATTTCTGTACTGCTTAAGCGGGCTGCTGCGGTACTTGGTGAAAATTTTGATGTTGAGATCGTCGACAGACACCACAACCGCAAGATAGACGCCCCCAGCGGAACAGCGTTGATGCTCGCCGATGCTGTTCGCGAAGGTCTTCCATATGAAGCAGAATATGTCTACGACAGGCATAGCGTCCGCACTCCAAGGGATAAACACTCTATTGGATTCTCTGCTGTGCGCGGAGGCACCATCACCGGCGAGCACGAAGTGATTTTTGCTGGGAACGATGAGGTTATTGAATTTAAACACACCGTATATTCCCGAGATGTATTTGCAGTCGGAGCACTTAGAGCAGCAAAATACATGGCCGGTATAACTGAGCCGGGACTGTATAATATGAATGATATGCTTGCAAATGTTTGACAAATCAATGGTAAAACCGGTAGATCCCATATGGGATCTACCGGTTTAATTCTTGCCGCGCTTTCGGTTGTATCCGGCGATGATCTTGAAACTCCGTCATAGACGAGCGGTATCTCTTTGGCAAGTGCGAATTTTGACAAGCCTCGTTCCTACGTTCCTCGATCGAAACAATGCCGTAAAAACATCTCCACAGTTCCTGAAATTTGAGCTCAGTTTCCTCCGGAGCGAAGAAGTCTATATCTTCATCTCCCAAAGCAATTATTCTTCCTTTTCCACATTTTGCAAGCAGAGCTTGATGATGCGTCTTATCATAAATAAAAAGCAGTTCCCTTGGATATCTGCTTACAAAATGGTCTTTTATCAGCGGCAAAACAGAATTTTTAGGTTCTATCTCTGAAACCATTACACCGCCGTAATCTGTAAATCTTACAAAACCTTTAAACAGATGGCTCTCATTCTGCAGATTGACGACCGCTTTCCACAGCGTATGTATCGGCTCCGCAGTCCTGTCCTCTAAAATCTGCCTTCCACGGCTGTAAGCCATGTGTATGAAATCCACTATCATTGTTTCTCTGTCTTCAAGTTGAGATAAAAAAGCTAAATAGATAAAACGTTTGACATGCAGCGAAATATTTCTCTCTATGCTAAGGAGCAGTTTCCTCGCTATTGCTTCGCATGTTTCTATCCTGCGGCATTCAAAAATAGAAGGAAGCATATCGTTTTCCTTTACTATTCTGAATGGCTGCTCTTTTTTTACCATGCTCTCAGCTGCACAGCACAGCAGTCCATAAAAGCTTCCATCATAAACATAAATTATATCTGACCTGTAATACACTTCAGAACGTCCTCCCTGCTTGTGTCAAACAATGACAGCTGCTCCATGCCCTGTCCCATAAAAGCATCCAATGTCTTTTTAGAAAGCAATGCATTTAGTATCCTGTCGTGATCCATTCTAAGACCGGCTATATATCTTCCTTTGCATGTGATAAAATATACGGCCCGCTTTAAAACCACACCCAGCTTTTTCAAGTCTTCATAATCTAACGACCTTGTACGCCGTGCCGTCAATATTCTCTGTACGCTTCGTACTCCTACACCAGGTATCCTCAACAGCATTTCTCTGCTGGCATTATTGATCTCTACCGGGAAAAAATCCAAATGTGAAAGAGCCCAGCTGCACTTTGGATCAACATATACGTTAAAATTGCAGTTCTCTTCATCCAAAAGCTCTCTGGCTTTAAATCCATAATAGCGAAGCAGCCAATCTGCCTGATACAGTCTGTGCTCTCTTAACAAAGGCGGCTTCGTATCAAGCGCGGGAAGATTCTTCCCCTCTACCATGGGTATATAGGCAGAAAAAAATACCCTTTTTAGCTTATAGCGTCCGTAAAGGTTTTCTGCAAGTGTCAGTATCTGGTAGTCGCTCTCAGGACTTGCCCCTACTATCATCTGCGTACTCTGTCCGGCCGGAGCAAATTTGACTGCTGACCGGTATTTTACAATATCGCTTCTGTTCTCCGCTATTTTATTGGTAACAGCGCCCATAGGCTTTAAAATAGTTTCTTTGCTCTTATCCGGGGCAAGTAGTTTAAGGCTCTGGTTTGACGGCAATTCCAAATTGACGCTTACACGGTCTGCAAGCATGCCTAGGATCGATATCAGCCTTTCATCCGTCCCCGGTATTATTTTCGCATGTATATATCCCCTGAAGCAGTACTCTTCACGAAGCAGTCTAAGCGTCCTTATCATCTGTTCACATGTGTAGTCCGGATCTCTTATAACAGCAGAACTCAAAAACAGCCCTTCAATATAATTCCTGCGGTAAAATCCAATAGTTAGCTCCGCCAGTTCTTCCGGTTTAAATGCAGCTCGCCTTATATCATTAGATCTCCTGTTGACGCAATAGGCGCAATCGTATATGCACGCATTGCTAAGCAAAACTTTGAGAAGAGATACGCATCGTCCATCGGGAGTAAAGCTGTGGCATATACCATATGATCTGGTAGAGCCTATTCCTCCGCCGGCATTGCGATCCACTCCACTCGAAGTACAAGCTACATCGTATTTTGCTGCCCCACTCAATATCGACAATTTATCTATCAATTCCATTTTAATGCTCCACAAAAATATTCGAACATTTGTTCTATTACCTATTATAATCTTATTTATTCAAATTGCAACAGTTTTTTTCGAAGTATTGCAAAGAATTAATTATCTATGATACAATATCACTTGTTTAAGCAGACACTTACGATTGTGTGCCAAACTGCTGGGGGCGATTTTATGACACTAGATGAATTTTTCAAAGAAAATCCTAAGGCAGCTCTCGGATTTTCGGGCGGAACAGATTCATGTTTTTTGCTTGCAGCTGCGCATAGATGCGGTGCTGATGTGCGGCCATATTATGTATGGACGCCGTTTCAGCCGAGATTTGAATTTGAAGATGCTAAAAAGCTCTGCGACGAAGTAGGTGTAGCTTTGCACGTCATTGAATACGACATCTTAAAGTTGCCTGAAGTCAGGACAAATGGAAAAGACCGTTGTTATCACTGTAAAAAAGCTATATTTTCTCAAATAGCACTTGCCGCCAGACGTGACGGCTATTCTCTTATAATTGATGGTACAAACGCATCCGATGACATTGAAGATCGTCCGGGCATGAGAGCCATATCTGAGCTGTCAGTTCGTTCTCCTCTGAGAGAATGTGGTATCACGAAGTCCGATGTGCGTTCTTTTTCACATCAACTGGGACTTTTTACTTGGAATAAGCCCTCTTATGCCTGCCTTGCTACACGTATTCCGACAAACACAACTATTTCCAGGGAAATGCTTCAGAAAATAGAGCATTCTGAGAACATTCTTGCCGATATGGGTTTTTCTGATTTCCGTCTGCGGATAATATCTGAAAACACTGCAAAACTTCAGGTCACAGAGCGTCAGATGCAGCTTGTTTTAAAATGCCGCAGTGATATCATAAAAAAGCTTTCTCCGTATTTCGAGAATATAGTACTAGATCTAACTGTACGATGAGGTTGTCAAATGGATAAATATGAGATTTTAAAAATTTTAAAAGATATTGAAAATGGCTCTATGACCGCCGAAGAGGCTGTCAAACATCTAAAACTTCTGCCTTTTGAAGACATAGGCTATGCAAAAATAGATCATCACAGGGCTGTTAGGCAGGGTGCTCCCGAGGTCATATATGGAAAAAGTAAAACTCCGGAACAGATCCTTGGCATTATAGATGCCATGAGAAAAAACGGCACCAATAATATTCGTATTACCAGAATGTCTTCTGAGGCCGCAAGACTGGTAGGGCTCCATCATCCTCTGGATTACGACGAACTTTCACAAATCGGAATCGCGGCACATGAGCCATTCAAGGATCCAGTAGGTCAAATAGTCATTGTCTCTGGCGGCACCAGCGACATGTCCGTATGCGAGGAAGCAGCATTGACCGCAGAAGTATTTGGCAACAATGTAAAAAGACTGTACGACGTAGGGGTTTCCGGTCTGCACCGTCTGCTTGAAAATTTGGATACTCTTGTTAGCGCAAATGTTGTAATTGCCGTTGCTGGCATGGAAGGCGCCTTGGCAAGCGTAGTCGGAGGGCTTGTAGATTGCCCGGTCATTGCAGTCCCAACAAGCATAGGCTACGGGGCAAACTTTGGCGGCTTGTCAGCATTGCTCTCGATGCTCAATTCTTGCGCAAGCGGCGTCAGCGTAGTCAATATTGACAACGGTTTTGGCGCCGGATATCTCGCGAGTATGATCAATAAAATGGGGGTCAAACAATGAATGTATTGTATATTGAATGCAATATGGGTGCCGCCGGCGACATGCTTATGGCCGCTCTTTTTGAGCTTATTCCGGATAAAGAAAACTTCTTAAAAAAAATCAACTCCTTATTCCCTAATATCAAAGTCCACGCCATGCTTTCCCAGAAATGCGGGATCACAGGTACCCATATTGAAGTTAAAATAGACAATGTAGAAGAACATGAATATGACTGCTCCAATCATAGTCACGTTCATTCTCACATTCACAGCAACGATCATAGCCACAGCCATGGTCATGAACACGCTCACTCTCATACTTCTCTCTCCGACATTAGGCAAAGTATCGATAATTTTGATATATCTGACAATGTCAAGCATCATGCTTTTCAAATCTATCAGATAATTGCTCAGGCAGAATCCGTTGCGCACGGGCAGCCGGTGGAACAAATACACTTTCATGAAGTAGGCGAAAAAGATGCAATCGTCGATATAGTAGGGGTCTGCATGCTTATAGAGGAGCTTTCCCCCGATAAAATCTTTGTATCTCCTGTTCATCTCGGCAGCGGCAATGTTAAAACATCTCACGGTATATTACCTGTGCCCGCACCTGCTACCGCTCATATTCTTGAAGGGGTACCTGTTTATGCCGGTTCCATACAAGGTGAGCTTTGCACCCCTACGGGAGCCGCAATTTTACGTTATTTTTCCGATGGTTTTTGTTCAATGCCCCCTATGTCTATATCTAAAATCGGATACGGCATGGGAACAAAGGACTTTGAAAGAGCTAATTGCGTACGGGTTTTTTATGGGAAAACTTCATCTGACACCGAAGGCCCAAACGACAGCATCTCAGAGCTCAGCTGCAACTTGGACGATATGAGCGGAGAGGCAATTTCGGCTGCAATATCCGTACTTTTCAAATCAGGAGCACTCGATGTCTTCACTTGTCCGATATACATGAAGAAAAACAGACCCGCGCAAATGCTGGTCTGTCTATGCAGGTCTGAAGATGCAGATGAAATGGCTCAGCTCATGCTCAAGCACACCACTACCTTTGGAGTAAGAAAAACCATCTGTGAACGCTATATCCTCGACCGTTCTTTTGAAAGCAAAAAAACGGATTACGGAGAAATAACCGTCAAACACGGCAGAGGCTATGGAATTGAAAAAAGTAAAATTGAGTTTGATTCCCTGCTCCGTATAGCTGAAGATCATCATCTGTCTGTTTTCAAAGTGATCGATTCCGTAAAAAATTTATAACGTTTTGTGCAGTCCGGATATTTAGATGTCGTCCGCGTATTAGACTGCGGTTCGAGTAAAATAGACTCTTGTCTAATATGAGGAAGTGCTGAAATTTCCTCTTGAATACCCGGTGACTGCAAAAAATAAAGCTGTTTCCTCATTAGTCTCACCGTGTATATTATCTGCTAGACAGCATTTTTAACTCACTGATCTCTTTATAAAAAAATAAATAGGGCGCCGGCTGTGGTACAGCCAGCGCCCTATTTGGCGGAGAGAGAGGGATTCGAACCCCCGGTACTTTCGTACAACGGTTTTCAAGACCGTCACCATCGACCACTCGGACATCTCTCCACATATTTACCAAGCTAAAAGCTTATTTATCTTAGCACACACTTTCATATTTGTCAAATAAAAAGCTTCCTGTATATGAGTTATACAGGAAGCTTTTTCACTTTAATATTATTTTACAAATTCTTCTATGCGATCTAAGCCTTTTCCTATCTCTTCAATACTTGTCGCATATGTCAAGCGAACATAATTTGGAAGTCCAAATGAAGTACACGGCACTAATGCCACTTTCTCCTGCTCAAGCAATGCCAGAGCAAAATCATCGCCGTTTTGAATCAATTTTCCTCCTATAGTCCTGCCGATCTGCTTTTCGATGTTGACCATTAGGTAAAAAGCTCCATCAGGAACTAAACAACTTAATCCATCTATCGCCTGAACTCTTGATACAATATAATTTCTGCGCTCCTCAAATACCTTTCTCATGTCCTCTATGCTGTCCTGATCTCCTTCAAGCGCTTCTATAGCTGCATACTGCGAAATAGTACTCGGAGCGCTTGTGGAATGGCTGAGATAATTGGCCATTACTTTAGCCAGTTCCTTATTTGAAGCCGTATATCCTATTCTCCATCCTGTCATTGCGTAGGACTTAGAAATGCCGTTTACTATAATGGTTCTTTCCTTTACATCCTCACCCAAAGATGCAAAACTCGTAAACTCTTTTCCATCATACATCAACTTATAATAAATTTCATCAGAAATTATATACAGATCATATTTAACACATATATCTGCAATTGCCTTGAGCTCTTCTCTCGTGTATACTACACCGCTTGGATTGGAGGGATTGTTCAGCAAAAAAAGCTTTGTCTTATCTGTAATTGCCTTTTCAATCTGATCAGCAGTAACTTTAAATCTATTTTCCTCAATTGTATTGATAACTACAGGAACTCCGCCGGCCATCTCTATAGCTTCATAATATGTAACCCAATACGGCTCCTGAATAATCACTTCATCGCCCGGATTCAGCAAGCACATCAGCGCTACAAAAATACTGTGCTTCGCTCCGCTCGCAATAACTATTTGCGCAGGAGTATAGTCTAAGTCAAAATCGTTTTTAAACCTAGTACAAACACTCTTTTTAAGCTGCTCCAATCCGGATGCAGGAGTATACTTAGTCATACCATCTTTAATTGCACGTATTGCGGCTTGGCATATATGCTCAGGAGTTCGAAAATCCGGCTCTCCAGCGCCAAAACCAACAACATCTTCACCCGCTGCTTTTAATTTTTTAGCAAGCGCATCTACTGCTAACGTCGCTGACTCGTGCACATTTGTCGCCGTCTTGGAAATTGGTTTCATAAAAACTCCTCCTAAATCTTTTTTCCCGTAATTGTGCTCTAATATTATATGTTTTTCTGTTTGGTTTTGCAAGGCAAATAAAAAGATTCTCTTTGAGCATACATTTTCATTTTTTTTAAAATGGGTTCTTCGTATATATTGACTATGCTTTTTTAACTATTCAAGATCCCAAGCATACAACATATAGAAAAATCAAAAAAATATGGCAAATGGGATCTAATAGTCCCATTTGCCATATTTGTCTTTTCACCATCTTCTTATGTCCTTCGATCGCGGACAACGTCATAAAATAATACAGATAAGTCCTCCGCTTCCCTCATTTATTATGCGCTGTAGAGTCTCCTGAATCTTATTTTGCGCATCTTCTGGCATACGTTTGATTTTAGCATTAAGTCCTTCTCCAGCTATATCATAGAGTGACTTACCAAAAATATTTGAATCCCAAATTCTTTGACTGTCTCCCTCAAACTCCTGAAGCAGATAATTTACAATATCTTCTGATTGACGTTCACCTCCCACAACTGGGGAAACTTCTGTCTCTATATTTGCCATTATCATATGGATAGACGGGGCGCTGGCACGGAGCTTGATCCCGTATCTTCCACCCTGTTTTACTATCTCCGGTTCTTCAAGGTGAAGTTCTTCACGGGTCGGCATTACTATGCCATAGCCCTTAGTCTTAACATCTGTCAGGGCCTTCTGTATCTTGCTGTACTCCACTTTGATCTCTGCCATGTCTACGAGCAATTCCATTAGATCGCCGTCGTTGTCTATCGGGAACCCGGAGCGTTCGCTCAAAGTCTGATAAAACAACTCCCTGCTTATTCCGATAACAGCTGTTATGCTACCGCTGCCAAGTTCTATTTTCTTAACAGAAGCATTTTCTACATTCTCCTGACAGCTCAAGTTTTTAACTACCTGATCTATATCGCGGATATGTCTCATTTCTTCGGCGGCTTCTCTTATCTGTGCAAAGATAGAGTTCTTTAAAGGATGCTCAAATGGCAGTGCGTCTATCCATTCCGGCAAATATATACCAAGTTCATGTACGGGGAATTCGTACAGCACAGACTCCATTATTTGGGTGATATCGTTTTCATCCAATTCAAGGCAGTTTTCCGCTATACATGTTACACCGTATTTTTCTTCTAATTCACAGCGCAGTCTCTCTGTACTTTCCGCATGAGGGTGCTCGGAATTCAGCAGTATCAAAAACGGTTTTCCTATTGCTTTCAGCTCAGTGATCACTCTTTCTTCAGCCGGAACATAGGCTTCTCTGTCTATCTCTGTTATGGATCCATCTGTCGTAACAACGATTCCAATAGTAGAGTGCTCTTCTATGACTTTGCGTGTGCCTATCTCGGCCGCTTCTGACATTGCGATCTCATAGTCAAACCATGGAGTAGTGACCATTCTCGGTTCTCCATCTTCGGTTTGACCTACAGCCCCTTCGACCATATATCCAACGCAGTCTATCAGTCTTACAGAAAAAGCAGCGCCAGTGTCCATGTCAATGCGCACTGCATCTTCAGGCACGAATTTTGGTTCTGCGGTCATTATAGTGCGCCCTGATCCGCTTTGTGGAAGCTCATCTTTTGCTCTTTCTTTCACATAAATGTTATCTATATTGGGAATAACGAGCGTTTCCATAAAACGCTTAATAAATGTCGATTTACCGGTACGGACTGGTCCGACGATACCGACATATATATCGCCGCCTGTACGTGTTGCTATATCTTGATATATACTTGCGTTTGTCATCTTACTCATCCTTTTCAAGAGTTTTTCTTTGCTAATATTTATGAGAGTTTGTACGAAATTATTACAAATAAAAAATACTGCGGCGTTTATTGCCGCAGTATTTTTTAAGCATTTTTAGGAATAAGCAAAAGTGTTCCAACTGCCGGAGACGTTCCTTCTTCCAATTCGTTTGCCTCCGTAATAGCTTTAATAGAAGATGCACAGTGTTTTGCGAGTTCCCAGAGACTGTCATTCTCGGCAAAACGATGAACTACAACAGATGGTCTTTCGCTTAAATCGCGAGCACATTTTTCGTCATAGGATATCCCGGAAATAGCAGAAATTTTACATAGATCTATGCTGTTTAACAGGAAACGCAGGGTTATGGACAGCTCCACCCCATCCATCGTATGCTGTACAGAAACAGAGCTGTGTTCTATATAGGCAGCAGCTACATTATCATCGCAGTCAAATTCAAATGAAAAGCGTTCTGCGGCGCGCAGCAATTCTGTATTCCCTTCTGTGCCGATATAAAGTAGCTGCGCTGTTATCATTGTCTTTATGGTTTTATCCGGCATTACCTCGCATCGTCCTGCTACGACCGAAGCATCTGTAATACTTGTCGCCGGCACTGGAAGCTGGATAACCTTTTGAACTGTTTTGCTGACCGTTTTTGTGCAATGACTCTCGATCTCCAGTTCCATGCGCCTATCTGTGGTTTCCCATGCAGTGCTGTACTGATCAGATATATAAGTGATCTGCATCTGTTCTTTTAACGTGCTCTGCATAACAGCACCCAACTCTATGCTCAAGCTGCGGCCGTCTTCTCCAGCCTCCGTATAAAAGCTTGTCGGCATAACTGACAATTCAAACATGCCGTCATGTACTGGTCCTTCAAACTCCAAGATCTGCGAAAACGGCGCGTTAAATTCTGCCCGCTGTGCCCTACCTGTATCACCGGTCTCATAAACCGTCTCAATATTTGCCGCTCCTTTGACGATAAGACGATTTCCAACGCCGCGCATCTCTTCGCATTCGAACTGTACGCGGCTTTTTAATACTGAACGAATATTTCCCGAATCAGGTATGCTAAATACTTCTGAAACTGAAAATACTTTCTCACGTATAGCTGTAACAGCCGTTACTTCACACGTCTCCTCTTTTAACGCTATCTTTTCTTCATCTTCGTCATACGAACCGTAACATACCTCATACTCGCACTTTTCAAAAGCCTGTACTCTGCCAGTTACATTGACTCTCACCAAAATCTTTCTTGGATTTAAAACTCGAGTGTCAATAGAAGCAATTCCAAGTCTGGCAACCAGATCGGCATCTAGCGGAAGATCTCCTGCCGCGTGCTGTGCTCTAAACGGAATATTCAACTCCATTTTCTTTACACTTTTCTCCTCGGTTCCATACAGCACGCTTGTCAATACGAGACCCGATATTACTATGCCACCGTTTTCAACTTCTTTGCTTCTCATCAGTACTATCCCGTCCGTATCTGCAATATCCAGAATATCTGGCAGATAGTCAGGAACGACCATTTCCATAGTCTCTTCACATGAAACAACCGTATCAACAAGTTGTTTGCACACCTTTATTTTTTCGCTTTTCAGCTTTGCTTCCATGCTTTTCGCTCCTTGCCAATAGATTTTGCATCTTCCTGTTTCAATATATTGGCATGTACGAGAAATTATGTCATTTGTGTGTAAACAACTTTTTAAGTACCTCACGAAACATCTTAGGAGCTTTAAATACTATTATTTTCATTTTCATAAACACACCTCACCTATTCAAGCATCGAATACCTAACATAATCAGCAAAAACGCTCCGGCAAAAACCCAAAATTTACCCGGGAAAATCATGGCAAGAATAATGGCAACGCCAATTACTATTGCAACTACTCCAAAATTCCTGCAGCCTCGGCCGCACCTTCTGCGCATAAAAATTCCGCCTCTCTGCAAATACTGCTCATTGACAGTATACGCGAAAGGCGGAATTTTTGTTACTCATTCTTCAGCTTTTAACTTTTTTAATTCCCATTCTTTTATCTTGCTGGCCTGTTCATACAACCTCACATAGTTCATGTATCTGCTTTCTGCTATAGCTCCTTCTGATACGGCATTTATTATAGCGCATCTCTGCTCTTTTACATGTGAGCAATTACTAAACCGGCACTTTCCGATATAATCTGAAAATTCTCTAAATCCAAATTGGATATTGTCCTTTACAAGCAAATCTCCGTCCTCTGCGTCAAACGACGAAAAGCCGGGTGTATCCGCTACCACTGCTCCACACGACAATCTAAACAGCTCTACATGGCGAGTCGTATGTCGGCCACGCCCCAACTTTTCGCTTACTTCGCCTGTACGAATAGAAAGATTGGGATCCAAAATATTTAAAATACTTGACTTGCCCACACCAGAATTGCCGGTAAATGCACACACACTTCCTGCCATTACATCTTTCAGCTCGTCCATGCCTTCGCCTGTCACGGCGCTTGTATAAACTGTAGCAATGCCTATCTTTCTATATACATTAAATAAACGCTCATCCTTGTTTAGATCGCTTTTGTTTATACAGATAACAGGCTCACAGTCTTTAAGCTCTGCCACCGCTACAGCCCTGTCTATCAAATACTGATCTGTGACTGGGATAGCAGCTGACGCAATTATTACAAGTTTATCTATATTGGCGACGGCCGGCCTTACGAAGCTGTTTTTTCTGGGTTCTATTTCTTTCAATACCCCTTTGCCGTCAGAGATGACATCAATCAATACTTTATCTCCAACTAATGGCAGGCTTTTATCCAAGCGAAACTTTCCTCGTGCCCGGCACTCAATGAGTCCGGCTTCGCTTTCCACATAATAAAACCCGCTTAAAGCTTTAAAAATAGTTCCCTGCAGCATATATTCAACCAATTATTATCGGACGCCCGCCGGATGTTGTGTGTGTAGGCGAAGTACTCACATCTGGATCCAAATCATTTGTGCTGCCCGGGTTGTCAGAATGCGACGGAGACGGCGACGGGGTCGGCTCCGGTCCTTTGGATACTGTAAAATTGATCTTTGTATGCTGCGGTACCTCCGCTCCGTCCTCAAAGCTCTGCCATATAACTTCGCCCTTAGGCGCGTCGCTGTACTCCTCTTTGATCTCACCATATGTTAAGTTATAGCTTTCCAGACGGCTTATTGCGGAATCTTTCGTCAGTCCGATCAAATTGGGTACTTCTTCGTATTTTATCTCCGGTCCGCTGCTTACAGTAAGATATACCGTTGTTCCCGGAGCAATTTCCGTACCCTCGTCAGGAATGCATGAAATAACATATCCTGATGTTACCGTATCAGATGTTTCCCAAACTAATTCTACTTTCAGATCATACTGTGACAATGTTATACTCGCCTGTCTGTGTTCAATGCCAATCACCTGCGGCATAGGCACAACATTTTTCCCGCTGCTAACCACTACATTTATCGTAGTCTTTTTTTCTGACATTATCACATTCTTGTCCGCTGGGATGTCCTGTTCAAAAATAACTCCTTTTTCGTATTCGCTGTTGTATTCATAACTCGGAATAATGTCAAAGTAATCTGTATAGCTAGGATTAAGCAAAACATCTTCAATACGGCTCCCAATGAGTTTAGGCACTTTAATAGTCTCGCTGCCGTCAAACAGATCGCTCACCCAGAAATTCCACAAGAACAGCAAAATTCCAACGATAACCGCCAGCATGCATGCTATGCCAGTCAATGTCGCAATTTTTCTTGTTCTCCTTGCTCTCATTACATAACGACGTCTCTCTTCGTAGTCATCGTCATCATCGTCATCATCTATTTCCGCCAGTTCTTTCTCTTTCTGCTCCTGCTCCTTTTTCATATTGCTGTATTTGAAAAATTCCTCTTCTTCCTGAGCTCTCTTTTTCTTCATAGCAATATCCTCATCTGAAACAAAAACAAACTCTGCATCCGGATTCTTCCTAAACTCCTCCAGATCCGCCAGCAAATCGTCAGCAGACTGATATCTGCGGTTCAAATCCGGCTCCATCGCTCTCATAGTGATTTTTTCTAATCCTTCCGGAATATCCTCGTTGATCTCACGAGGCATGAGCGGAATCGAACTGATATGCTGAATAGCAATTGAAACAGGCGAATCGCCTTCAAACGGAAGTCTTCCTGTAAGCATCTCGTACATTACTATACCGACAGAGTAGATATCTGTCCTTGCATCTACTTGACCTCCCTTGGCTTGCTCCGGCGACATGTAGTGAACGGAGCCAAGAGCTTCCTGCGTAAGCGTGTTCTGAGTTGTCTGAAGTCTTGCTATTCCAAAATCAGTTACTTTGACGCTTCCATCCCTCAGTATCATAATATTATGAGGTTTGATATCTCTGTGGATTATCCCACGGCTATGGGCATGGCTTAGCGCTTTAGTTATCTGTGTGGCAAAATGAAGCGCCTCTTTCCACGACATACGTCCGCGTCTCTGCATGTACTGTTTGAGAGTGATACCCTCAATAAGTTCCATAACTATATACTCTACATCAGATGATTTGCTGACATCGTATACGGCAACAATATTGGGATGCGACAGCATTGCAACAGCCTGAGACTCCGTATAAAATCTGCGTCTAAAATCTTCATCAACGGCAAACTCATCCCTAAGTATCTTGACCGCAACCAATCTATTCAAACGATGGCATCTGGCCTTATAAACTGCGGCCATACCGCCTACACCAATAATCTCCAGTATTTCATATCGGTTGTCTAGCAGTTTGCCTACATATTTATCCATGTTGTCCATTTTTAATCCTCCAGCTTCCGGATCACTGTGCAAAGATCACGCTCGTCACATTATCCGGAGCGCCTCTTGAGATCGCTATATCCAGCAATCTCCGACAGCATTCTTCCATATCGCCGCCATGCAATATTTCGTACAAAATCTCCTGATCAGTCACGACTGCAGTCAGGCCATCTGAGCACAGCAAAAGATATTCGCCTTCGTTTATATCCAGCTCAAAAATATCGCAATCAACTTCCTGCTCTGTCCCTACAGCTCGCGTTATCAG
Source organism: uncultured Oscillospiraceae bacterium (assembly GCA_944385275.1). Lineage (GTDB taxonomy): Bacteria > Bacillota > Clostridia > Oscillospirales > Oscillospiraceae > CALWWP01. The sequence goes on from CALWWP010000022.1 coordinate 30,762, forward strand.
GTTTTTACTCGGATGCCTACGCGCCTCTTCACGCGTGATATTTCCAAGCTGTATCATATCTTCCACAACTGAATGATCTTTTGTAATACAGCGAATTCCCATAGGAGTGATATGATAGGCCCTGCTATCTCCTATATTAAAAATCATCGCATGCCGTTTATCTATGATAGCGCCCACCATCGTAGTCCCCATGCCTGCATACTCTGGCTTGCGTTCCGACAGTGCATGTACGATCCCATTGGCATATGCTATCGCAGCATTGATGATCTCCGCCCTTCTTTTTTTCCTTTGAGCGGTCAATTCTCTTTCTACAAAGCTCATAAACGAATCAAGTGCTGTAGCGCTGGCTATATTGCCTGCGGCAGCGCCTCCCATGCCGTCGCAAACCACGCAGACAGCAATACTGTCTGAGATAATCTTTACTGCATAGACATCTTGATTTTCCGGTCTAACTGAACCTTTATCGCTTAACCCCCAAAAATTCATAACGACCTCCGCTAGCAAACTTCCTGCTCTAATTTTTCCCCGCTGCTTTTCTTCGCAGCTGACCGCACGCGGCGTCTATATCTTTTCCAAGCCTTCTTCTGACTGTGGCATTTACCCCTCTGTCGGCCAGCAATTTTACAAACTCTCTGACATTTCCCTGCTTATAGGGGCTCTCTGCAATATCATTCAGCGGTATTATATTGACATGGCCGCCTATAGGCCGGACAAGAGCTGCAAGCATATCAGCCTGACGCACACTGTCGTTAACGTCTTTAATAAGAGCATACTCAAAGGAAATTCTTCTTCCTGTTTTATCATAATATCGCCTGCATACAGCAATCAGCTCTTCCACGCTGTACACCTTTCCTATCGGCATAAGCTTTTTCCTTGTTTCATTATCAGGTGCATGAAGCGATATCGACAAAGTTAATTGTAAATTATAATTCCCCAATTTGTCAACTGCTTCTACAAGTCCGCAGGTAGAAAGCGAAATATGGCGCATTCCTATATTCAATCCATCCTTATGGTTAACTATAGAAAGAAATTTGAGCACATTGTCAAAGTTGTCGAGAGGCTCTCCAATTCCCATCAGTACTATATTGGAAATGCGGATATTTAAATCCTTTTGCGCAAATATCACCTGATCTAGTATTTCGGAAGGCCGAAGATCCCTCACAAGTCCCTCTTTTGTAGACGCGCAGAAAACACAGCCCATTCGGCATCCCACTTGAGACGAAACACACACGGTATAACCATGTTCATATTTCATGACTACGCTCTCTATCGTGTTGCCGTCACCTAGCTGCCAAAGATATTTTACAGTGCCGTCTTCTCTTGACACCTGTTTCCTAAGCATCTTTGGCACTGTAATAAAAAATTTGGACTTTAAAATCTCGCGAAAGCTCTTTCCTATATCAGTCATCTCATCAAAGCTTTCCGCTCCGCTGTTGACCCACTTGAAAATCTGTTTTGCGCGGAATTTAGGTTGGCCCAGTTCGAACATGGCTGCTTCCAATTCCTCGGGCAGCATAGATTTTACATCATTCATAAGCTTTCCTCACCATTTTACAGATAAAAAATCCGTCTGTGCCATGAACGTGCGGCAGCAGCGTCAACATTCCGCCCTTTGAATCTGACAATGGCAGCGAAAAATCAGATGTCTCAAAATCCGGATGCCTTTTCAAAAAATCCTCTATTACAAATTCATTTTCCTCCGGAAAGATCGTGCATGTAGAGTACAGAAGCGTGCCTTTAGGCTTAACATATTTAGCAACAGTGTCCAAAATATCAAGCTGGAGTTTCGGAAGCTGTTTGCATTCTTCAAGAGATTTATACCTTATTTCTGGTTTTTTTCTTATCACGCCCATGCCCGAACACGGTACATCTGCAATGACTACATCTGCGCAGTCTTTTAGCTTTTCATCATACACCCTTGCATCATGGCAAATAGCCCGTACAGAAGAAAAACCCAATCTAACAATTTCGTTCTGAACTTCTTTGACCTTTTGAGGATAAATATCACAGGCCAAAATACTGCCATCGTCGCACATCATATCTGCTGCCGCGAAACTTTTCCCCCCCGGTGCAGCACATACATCTATGACAGTATCTCCTTTTTTTACTCCTGAAGCCATGACAAAGAGCCTGGCGGCTGTGTCTTGTATCATTACCTTGCCCGACAAAAAAGTTTTAGTTTGGGCCACGTTCCCCCAGCATAAAAAAGAATTTTCAATAGCTCCTTCAGATACTGAAATCCCCTCGGATATCAGCTCCTGCTCAACTTCACATGCAGGCGCTTTGCATGTATTTGTCTGCACAGATACAGGAGGGCGCGTATTATTTGCTTGCAGAAGTTTTTCAGTATC
>CALWWP010000023.1 GCA_944385275.1 uncultured Oscillospiraceae bacterium
GAAGTTTTTCAGTATCTGCCCCAAATATTTCGCTGAACTTCTCCACAAGCTTAATCGGATGACCATATTTTACCGACAAATACTCAAATTCCGAAGCAAAGTCATTTCGCTCCGGGACCTCTTTTCCCTGTGAGATCTTCCTTAAAACTGCATTTGCAAGACCCGCAGCTCCTTTTGAATAACGCTTTACCAGTTCCACGCTTTCATTTACAGCAGCGCTTTGAGGGATCCTGTCCATAAACTTGATCTGATAAACACCAATACGAAGCGCATCAAGCACCATAGGATGAAGCTTTTTCAAACTTCCTTTTACATATCTCTGCAAATACCAGTCACAGCAGTTTCTGTTCTCCAAAACACCGTAAAAAAGCCGCGCGGCCAGCGACGCGTCTCTGGCAGACAAATTGCCCTGTCCTATCACTCTGTCCAATCCTTTTTCTGACCATGTGTTGTCAACTCTATATGCGGCAAGTGCTTTCAATGCCGCTTCTCTTGCCGTATATGCCAAATTTGCCTCCCCCTGATCAATTAAATAAATTATGGCCTCTCAAATAATCGGCTGCAGACATTCTCTTTCCTCCGGGTGCCTGAAGTTCCGTTATTAACACCGAGCTTCCGCCTCCGCAGGCGACTTCTAACCCATGTTTATCAGCTGTTAAAACAGTCCCGGGCTCTTTTTGAGTATCTTTTCCCGTCTTTTTAACTGTAAAAATTTTAAATTTCTCTCCTCGGAACTCAGCCGTTGCTCCCGGAGTAGGGTTCAATCCCCTGACCTGATTGTATATCTGATCGGCAGTATGCGTCCAGTCAATAGGGCTTATAGCTTTTGTTATAGGCGGAGCAAAGCTTACCTGCGTCTCATCCTGAGCTTTTCTACGAACATTGCCGTTTTGTATCAACTCAAGCGTTGAACACAGAAGCTGTGCGCCTGCAACCTTTAGCTTGTCGTAATAGCTTCCGTACGTATCTGTTTCTTCCAGCACCACTTCGCACACATCGATTATATCTCCGGCATCCATCTGTTCCACCATATACATAGTCGTCACTCCGGACACCTTTTCGCCGTTTAAAACTGCCCACTGTATCGGTGCTGAACCGCGATAAGCAGGCAAAATCGACGCATGGACATTAATACATCCCAAAGGAGCGGCCTCTAGTATGTCCTTTGGCAAAATACGTCCGTACGCTACGACCACAATAATGTCAGGTGCGTATTTTTTGATCTCCTCTAAAGCCTTTCCGTCCCTTAATTTCGTTGGCTGATATACCGGCGTATCGTGGGCCAAGGCTAGCTGCTTGACAGGACTTGCAACCAACTTCATCCCCCGGTTCTTGGGCCTGTCCGGCTGTGTAAACACACAGCAGATCTCATGGCCCTTTTCATATAAATTTTTCAAGGATTCAACTGCAAAATCCGGTGTGCCCATAAACAATATACGCATACGATAAGCTCTCCCTATTCGTCCGATTCTTCCTGTTTATACATTTTTTCTATCTCTTCCGATGTCAACAGTCTTTCACATACATCAATAAACAGTTCGCCATTTAGATGAGCAATTTCATGGCAAAAAGCTCTTGCTGTCAATCCATCGGCTTCAATTTCAAAATCTTTTCCATATCTATCCTGAGCTTTGACTTTAACGTGCATAGGACGTTTGACAACCCCCCAGACATCGGGCACACTCAAACAACCTTCAATGCCTTCCTGCTCTCCGCTCTGTTCAATGATCTCCGGATTAACCACTTCTACTACTACATCCTCATCGCCTGAGGTATCAATTATAATTGCAAGTTTACGCAGGATGCCTACCTGAGGACCTGCAAGTCCAAGTCCGTTTGCATCATCAAGCGTATCTCTCATATCATCTAAAATCATATGCAGCCGCTCGTCAAATTTGGTAACTTCGCGGCTGTGCTTGCGCAGTGTCGGATCCCCTTCTTTTAAAATATTCCTCAATGCCATCTTAAATCTCCTCCATTATCCAAATGGGTTAATATCGGCCCAAACCAATATCCCCTTGTATTTCTTTTCAGTCATTATATATTTCAGTATTTTCTCTATTAAGCTTCTAATCTTTTTATTTTCCTTACAGCGGATAGTCAGCCTATAGCGGTATCTTTTATTCACTTTAAATACCGACATTGGAGCCGGTCCAAGCACCTCTACACCCGGCTGATCCGAAAGATAATTTTCTAAAATCGCCTTCATCTCCAAACAGCAACGCATCAGCAGTCGGTCGTCTTCTCCTGTCGCAGTCAAGGCAACAAGATCGCACATCGGAGGCAGGTGCAAAATATTTCTTACTTCTATCTCTCGTTTATAAAAGGCATCATAATCCTGACTTGCTGCAAACTGCAATATTTCATTCGACGGTGTAAATGTCTGAATCACCGCTCGTCCAGCTTTATTTCCACGGCCGGAACGTCCCACCACCTGAGTTATCATCGAAAATGTACGTTCCTGTGCCCTGTAATCACTTGCATACAGAGACTGATCTGCAGAAATAACTCCTACTAGCGTCACATTTTCAAAATTCAATCCCTTTGCAACCATTTGAGTGCCAACTAATATTTGTACCTTTTCTCTCTCAAACTGAGACAATATCATATCATGCGAATGAGATGCAGTAACTATGTCTGAATCCATTCTAAGCAGTTTGACTCCCGGAAAAAGGCTAATGATCTCTTCTTCTACTTTTTGTGTCCCAAATCCGGTAAACCTCATATCTGATCCGCATACTGGGCACTTTGTCTGAGCCGGCTCGGAATATCCGCAGTAATGGCATATATGTCTGTGATTAGCTGAATGATATGTTAAATTGACGCTGCAATTCGGGCAGCGGCACACAAATCCACATTCTGGGCAAAGCACCAAATAGTTGCTTCCCCGCCTGTTGATAAATAAAATACTCTGCTCTCCGCTGTCCAGATTCTTTTTTAACTCACTGTACAGAACAGAGCTGATGCTTCCTCCATTTCCACGCCTAAGTTCTTTCTTCATATCAGCCATTAAAACATACGGCAACTCTCTCTGATTGTACCTGTTCTCCAATTTGAACAGATGGTAACGCCCTATCTGAGCATTGTACATACTCTCTATCGATGGCGTTGCAGACCCCAAAAGAAGCAAGCATCTGTTTTTGGCGCACCTATACTTTGCTATGTCAACCGCATGATAACGGGGGCTGTTTTCCGACTTATACGTATACTCCTGCTCTTCATCTACAATAATGATACCCAAATTACTGAGTGGCGCAAACACGGCTGAACGCGTACCTACGACAACGTCAACCTTTTTTTCGTAAATACGTTTCCACTCGTCATAGCGTTCTCCCATACTCAGCGAGCTGTGTAGGACAGCTACTTTATCTCCAAAATGAGCTGTAAAAATACTGACCATCTGGGGGGTAAGCGCAATCTCTGGAACCAATACAAGTGCCGTCTTATTCTGTTCAAGCACCTCTGAAATAAGCCTGATATAAACTGCCGTCTTACCGCTGCCAGTAACACCATACAGCAATGCTGCATCTGCTTTATCCGGCTGCATCATTTTTTTTATGCCGTTAAAAACCTTACTCTGCTCTTCATTCAAAAACAATTCTTCAACTTCATTTCTGGCAAAGTATTCCGGTCTGCGAAAGCTCTCACGCTTTTCCAAACTAATAGCCCCAGACTTCTCCAAAGCTTTAAAGACAGAGTTTGATGCTCCCGTAAAATATGAGATCTCCTTAACTGATGCTTCACCGATCTCCGAAAGCAATTTCAAAACTTCCGACTGCATTGGAGCCAACTTTTTCTTGTTCAATGAAAGCTGTAAGGCTTCTTCCGGCTTTATTTTAAGTACAGCGGTATTTACCAACTTGTCCTGTATTCTGCGGCTGCTATTTACATTTGCAACTACAACACCAGCACTTATCAAACTCGACATAACTGAACTGATAGAGTCATATTCCAATTTCTCTTTCAACTCTTCTGCCGACAATTTACCGCCTGCCGAAAACAGTGCATCCAAAGCGGCCTCTGCTCTTTTGTTTCCTCTTATTGCGACGCTGGCAGCTTCTCTGTCAATTCCATCTGCAACTCTGTATACTACCTCATTTTTAAACCATAGCCCTGCCGGCAGCATTGCCTTAACGGCATCGTATGCAGTACAAAAAAAGTGCTCTCGCATCCATACAACAAGCTTTATAAGTTCATCGTTTAAAACCGGTTCCTCATCTAATACCGTTTCAATGGACTTTACATTCTCATAACTGCAATTATCTGTTGTTGCAAGCACTATTCCCTCCGTCTTGCGGTTGCCACGTGCAAATGGAATTATCACACGCATACCAGCTTTGACTCGCGTCTGAATAGGCTCTGGAATTTTATAATCGTATAGCTTATCGACTACATAGGACGCATCTGAAATCACAACTTTTGCAAATAAATCAGCACCCATTCTGCAGCCTCCTATCCATATCGATTATGCCATCAAAGGCAAGCGCCAAAATGACGCTTGCCTTTGCAGTCAGTTTTGCGTTCCATTGTTAGTTGGGTATATTCCCTCTGCTATCTCGTCAATTGCCATTGACACAGGCTTTTTGTCAAGTATTACCCCCATCTTTTCGGCATCTTCGGCAATTTCCCTAGCGCGATGCGCTATCATATTCACCAACATGTACCTGCTATGAACTTTTTCCAAAAGACTAGACATAGATGGATAGAGCATCATATAGATCACACCTCTCTGATAAAACAAATTCTATTTTTAGTTCTGCATTTTTCCGCAGACATAATAGCCATTATTTCTTCCGCAGCTTGCTCTACTTTGTCATTGATAACAATATAATCGTAAATATCAGCTTTCTCACATTCTTTTCTGGCAGTTTCCAAGCGATCTAATATTCGCTTTTCGTTTTCTGTTTTTCGGCCTCTAAGCCGACGCTCTAATTCTGCAAAACTCGGCGGGAAAACAAATATCAAAACCGCATCGGGAACCTTCTCTTTAATTTGTAGAGCGCCCTGTACTTCAATATCAAGTATAACATCTTCTCCCAGCTGAATATGCTCATTAATTGGCTCAACAGGAGTGCCATAGTAATTTCCCACATATTGAGCATACTCTAAAAAACCATCTTCTGCAATTTTCTTTTTAAAAGACTGAGTATCTAAAAACCAGTAATTAATTCCGTTTACCTCTCCATGCCTAGGCTCTCTTGTTGTGGCCGATACTGAAAAATATAGGTTATCTCTTTTCGCAAAAACTTCTCTTATAACAGTGCTCTTTCCGCTCCCTGAAGGCCCTGAAATCACAAATAGTTTGCCTTTGGTCATTCGTCCCTCTCCTCATCTTCTATTACTTCATGTCCCGACATTCTATTGGCCACGGTCTCTGTCTGAATAGCTGATAAAATGATATGGCCGCTGTCGGCAATCAGAACTGCACGAGTCCTCCTGCCGTATGTAGCGTCAATCAGCATCCCTCTGTCTCTGGCATCCTGTATGATGCGTTTGATTGGCGAAGATTCCGGACTGACGATTGCAATAAGACGGTTTGCAAATACCATATTGCCAAATCCTATATTGATCAGTCTCATTACCAGCCCTCCTATTCTATATTCTGGACTTGCTCTCTTATCTTCTCTATCTCCGCTTTAATTTCAACAACCATGTGAGTAATTTCCAAATTATTGCATTTTGACCCTATAGTATTGGTCTCCCGATTCATCTCCTGAATAAGAAAATCCAATTTTCTTCCTACTGCTCCTGATCCTTTCAGCAGGCCGCGTACCTGTTCGATATGGCTTGCAAGCCGTGTAGTCTCTTCATCTACTGCTATCTTATCTGCAAATATCGCAGCTTCTGTCAAGATCCTTGCAGTATCGATCGTTGTACTTTCCAATATATCCTGCATCTTCTTTTCTAGCCGGCGCTGATACTCAGAAACTGTTTCTGGCGAGCGCTTTTCTATCTCATTTTTCAGTCCTTCAATGGTGTCAAGATGTGCAGATATATCGTCGCACAGTCTTTCTCCCTCAGTCTCTCTCATTTTGTCATATTGGTCAATGGCCTCTTTTAAAATGCAGCAGACATTATTTGTAAACTCATCTGCATCAATTTCCTTTTTCTCCAGTGTAAATACATCCGGATATCTGCTAAGCGAGACCACGCTCAAATCATTTTTTATATTGTACTGCTCAGATATATGCCCTAACGCATTTATATACGCTTCTATGAGAGACTTGTTCACTTTAAGTTCTATATCATCTGCATTTGAACTGTCTATATTGATAAAAATATCAACTTTTCCTCTGGCAATCCTCTCTTTAACCAACTTCTTTACTGCTTCTTCAGCAAATGAATAAGACCTGGGGATCCTAACAGAACAATCCAAAAAGCGATTATTCACACTTTTCAATTCAATACTTATGCCAAGTTTTTCGGAAATACCCTTTGCACTACCATACCCGGTCATACTTTTTATCATAAAATCCCCATCTTTCACTTTCTATTTGCAAACCTTGCGCAGTAAAAGCCAATTAGCTTAGAAAAAACTATATCATAAAATACAAATGCAATATTCCCAGCCACCCAAAGAAGCGGAACTGCTATTCCATCCAATCCAATATTGGGTAAGAATCCGTATTTTAGCAGCAGGACTGTAGCCACAAAAACAAAATTAAAAATAAGTATCTTAAACAACCACTCTATTGATATTTTAGGAAGACTTTCCAGCTTGTTTTTTACAACAGGATAATATCCAAAAAATATTCCATATAAAATCGCTATGCTTTTTACAGGAACAATCATCAACGCAATCAAAAACGAAGCCGCATAACACAGCAATCCGGCCATCCTGCCATATTGCATAACTGCTATTGATGAACTCAGACCTGCAACTGCAACCACAGAGAGTTTTGCACTCGGCAACACAGCTGCAAGATACAGCATAACAACAGTTATTCCAGTCAAAAGAGCGGTTAATGTCAATCTTTTAGTTCTTCTGTTCATCATATCTTCAGCAACATGAAATCAGATCTCCGCCCATTGCTTCACAGCAACAGTCAGCACAGACCAATGATGTACAGCAGTCACAACCATCCATACCGCCTCTATAGGCAGTATTTCGATACGGGCTTCCTCCCGACTGCATATAACTGAGAGCTTGTCTATATTCAGCATTATTGGGGTTCATATTTACAGCTATCTGATAATATCTACGGGCCTCGTCAAGCCATCCTTTGCTGTAACATACGCTGCCCATAAGAAAATTCCACTCCGCATCATGATTTTGCACAGAATTAAGCAGGCTCTCCGCTTGTATAAGATTTCCGGAATTTATAGCCATACGTATTTGAGCATATATTCCGCTTGAACTGCTGTAGGAACTATTGCTCGACTGGTATCCTCCGCTTCCGTATGAACTTCCTCCGGAGGTTCCGCCAGAACCTCTACTCTTTGTGATCATGTCATAGGCTTCGTTAATTTCCTTCATCTTTGCCTCAGCTAGATCTGCCAACGGATTATCGTGATAGTTGTCTGGGTGATACTTGCGAGCAAGCTCTCTGTAAGCTTTCTTTATCTCTTCATCTGACGCGTTTGGGGAAACTCCCAAGACGCTATAAGGATCATTCATAGTCCTTCTCCAATCATTTGTCTATCTTCTTTTTTGTCTTCCATTCACCTTTAAGTACTTTATCGCATACAAAAGGCATACCCAAATAAATAATATTTTCCAATATAGGAGACCACACGCCGCGCGGAAGCAGCTCATAATCAGCTCCTATTATCTGCATTGAATGCGTCAAAGTAGTTCTAATATATTCCAACGTATCTTTATCAAGTTTTCCTTCTTTCAGTCCGAATCTTTCGGCAATAGGATTATAGCTTCCAGACAAAAAGTCGTCATGCAAGTCATCTGCTGCATCAAGTATATAAATAAATCTCCCAACATGGTACAAAAGCTGAAAAATCGTTCTTTCTTTTTCCAGCGAATCAGAACGGCCTGCCGCAGCGGATGCAAGTATGCCGGCAAACTGATCTGCAGGAATATCCAAGGATGCCGTTTTCGACTGCTCTATCTCAGAAAGCACTTTCAATTTTTGTTCTACTACATCGTCAAATTCCGGTACATTGTGCTTTGCTTTTTTATAAGCCATGTGCAGCAACATTTTCCCGGCACGCGGCAGGAGCGATTTAAGAAAGCTCTCATCTGCAATACAGTCTTTAAGGCGCCAATAGGTCAATATAATACTCTTATCCGCAGCGTCGTCAAGTACAGTATTCCCACAGCAATAGCATTTCTTTCGTAGCGGTGAAGCTATACAGCGCCGTCTTCCCGACTCCACAACTCCTGTCTCACATGAAAGCAAAATAAACAAAAAAGTAAAGTCGTAATTCAGTACAAATCTTCCTACGATCCCATACTTCTTTTTTAGAGCATGGCACAGGCCGCAATATGCGGCCTGAAATTGCTCAAATTCTTTCACTTTCATTTCACTTTTTAAAGGTCGTATATATCCAAACATATCAGCCAGTAATATTTAATTGTTTACAGATATTATCTTAAACACTATACTGCTTTTTTTCTTCACACTTCTGTTGACTGGCACTGAAACCAAAAAACCTGCCGCAAAGGCCAGCATACTGACCAGTATCAGACCGCTTTCTGTAAGTCCCAGCCATGCGCCAACAAAATATCCTGCAAAGAAAAATATAAGAGGCACAACATAAACAACTGCTGCTATCGACAGTATCTGAGAAGTACGGCTCTCTACAACCACGGTATCGCCAACCTGTACCGGCATATCGCGCTGCGCTATTATTGTCATTAGCCTCTTCTCACCGCACGGAGATTTGCACGAAGCGCAGTTCTCTCCGCACGCAGATATTCTCTCTACTTCCACTTCAGCGCTTTTTTCATCAATAATTCGTCTTACCTTTGCAGTTTGAACCATTGGTCATCCTCCGTTTATCTTTACTCTTCAGTGAGATTTACAACAACACTGTACTCTCCTACTGCTCCGGCTTCACTGTACCCATCAATAAATACAGTGGCATCCACCAAATAATTTCCTGTTGTTTCTCCAAGATCCGTAAGATCACCCACAACTCTAATACTGTGCTCATCAATCAATTCTATTATCTCAGCAGGACCGCGGATCAAAACATCTACAGACTGTGTCACAGGCGTAGCTATATATCCTTCAGAATTATTGGCAAATTCTATATTGCTAACGGTCAACCGCTTAGTGGTCAATCCTCTTATGCTAACAGTGACAGTTGCTTCTGTCTCTCCGGACAATGTAGATACATCATTCGGTAAAACTATCTTAAATGTTTCAGACGCGGATGAAACTACTTTTGCTAGATCTATCTGGCCAAGCGACAGCTGATTTATACTTTCCAATACTGATGCAGGCCCAGTTAACGTTATCTCCGGAGGATCTATATCTACAAGTGTATTGTCTTCTGTCGCTCCTCCTCCAGCAATTAATTTAACGCTCAACCCAACTGTCTTTACCATATTCACAGGCAGCGTTACCGTAACAGTCTCGGGTTCTGCAGTTATGGATTCCGATTTGACCTCATTGCCGTCTTCATCAAGCAACGTATATGATGCCGTGGTGACAACCGTTTTAGATATATTCTCTCTCTGGAGCGAGACAAAAGCACTATCTATTTTTGCTATCTCATCTTCTGGTCCGCTGACTGTAATTATCTCAGGTGAAAACTCCATCGTACCGGCCATATAGCCCTCAGCAACATTTCCATTGAGTTCACCGTGGACTTCGATTTGCTTGCTGCTAAGCCTATCTACAGTAACCGAGATATACTCTGCTGACTTTTCCAATATATATGTCGTTCCGTCATCTACATGAGAAGGCAATTCGATATCATATACTCTGTATACCGTCCCTGCAGTAGTTATATCTGTTAAATCCACAGTGATCGATATGTCATCTTTAGTAAGTTTCTGCACGGCAGAACGGCGTCCAAGCAGCTTAATAGATACTTTTTGCGGATTGCTTTCAGTAACCACAAGTTCCCTATCCGCAAGTATGTCATCGTCTCCTATAAATGTGACCGGAATATCTCTAATATTGACTTCCATGTTGGTGTTTTCTACATTGACGACATATATCCAAAGCATTATAGCAAGAATTATTGAGACAACTATCAGAAACATTCTACTGTTTATTAACTTATTTACTGTTTCTCTTAGCATTTTTCCTCACCTTTGAGATCCTACTCATCTTACCTATAGGTTTCTGATTAGACTCGCTTTCTCCCAGTAGTTCATTTCTCAATATTTTTTCAAAAATCTCCAAGCTGAGATGCCTTTTAAGCATCCCATCTACAGCTACAGAGATAGCTCCAGTCTCTTCGGATACGACAACTACAACGGCATCAGAAACTTCACTTATTCCTATACCTGCCCTATGGCGCATTCCAAGCTCACGACTCAAATTTGGATTTGATGACAAAGGAAGCATGCAGCCCGCTGCCCCTATGCGTCCGTCCTTAATAATTGCAGCTCCATCGTGAAGCGGCGCTTTAGGATAAAAAATATTTTTTAGAAGTTCTGATGTAACTTCCGCATCGATCATAGTACCAGTCTTTTCAGGATCTTCAAGACGTATCTTCCGCTCAAAAATAATCAAAGCTCCTGTTTTGCTTTTTGACATATCTCTACATGCAATAACAGTCTGCATGATAGCGTTTTCTGTCTCTTTCGTATTTATCTGCTTACCAAAGAAAAATCCTAAATTGCTGCTTCCCATTCGCTCCAAAGCTTTTCTCACCTCTGGCTGGAACAGAATAAGCAGCGCAATTACTCCAAGCTCCATAGTCTTTCCAAGCAGAAAGTTAATAACGTGCATCTGCATCCAGCTCAGTATCCATACCGGTACTACTATCAGCACAATGCCTTTAAGTACACGCGCCGATCCAGATCTTCTAAAAAACATCATCGCCTTATAGATCAGGAAGGCAACTACCATAACATCTATGATGTCCGTAATTCGCAGAGATTGTACAGTGTTCTGAATATAGGACCAAATCTTCTCCGCTGTTTCTGCCATTTCCATCACTCCGATCCGCGCGTTTCTTACTAATCATTCTAAATTAGTATATAATATATTTCTTTTCTTGACAACCTTGATAGAGAATAAAATCCCGATTTATCTTAGTTTTTTTACAGTTTGTTCAATAATTTCAGCTGCCTTTAATACCTCTTGAGTGGTGTTAAACACAGATGGGCTGATACGAACTGTACCTCCTTCAACTGTACCCACAGTTTTATGCGCCAGCGGAGCGCAATGCAGGCCAGCCCGAACTGCAACGCCTTGTCTTCCAAGTGAATCTGCCAGAATTTCACTGTCAATACCTCTGACTCTAAAAGAAAAAACAGCCGACTGATCGTGTTTAGCTTCAAATACCTCAGCCCTATTTATATTCTTCAATCTTTCGATCAATATTCGGCTCAATTTATACTCATAGGCCCTTATAGCCTCAGGTGTTTTCTTGATCACAAACGCAAGCCCGGCATCCAGACCAGCTATCCCGCACATATTATGCGTACCCGCCTCCAATCGGTCAGGCAGGAAATCCGGCATATCTTCCATCAGAGAATTCCCTCCAGTTCCGCCCTCCATTATCGGAACTGCCGTATCTTTACACAGAAGCAGCCCCGTTCCCTGAGGGCCATACAGTCCCTTGTGGCCCGGCATAGCTACGAACTGGGCCGAAAGTTTTTCAAAATCCACATCTATCGTACCTGCCGACTGAGAAGCATCTACGATCATAGGCACCCCCTTGCTCTTGCACAGCTCTGCAATATCGTTTACCGGCAAAACAAATCCAAATACATTTGAAACATGATTGCAGACTACAACATCTGTTCCCTTCTCTATAGCGCTTGCAAACGCCTGAAATGCGCTTTCCGCGTCAAAAAGCGGCGAACTCGCCACAGTCAAATCGGCTCCTATCGCATGCAGCGGGCGCAAAACCGCATTGTGTTCATATCCGGAAATAACAACACGGCTCCCCTTGTGTACAAGGCTCTTTATAGCGATATTAAGTCCATGCGTCGCGCTGGATGTGATAACTATTTTCTCTGGATCACTGCAGTTGAATAGTTTTGCTGCCAGCTCCCTGCAATGATATTCGCATTCTGCAGCTCGCATAGCAGCCGGGTATCCGCCTCTGCCCGGGCTGGAAAAGTTCTCCATAGAATATATAACTCTTTTTTTTACTGATATAGGCTTTTGAAAAGAAGTTGCAGCATTGTCCAAATAAATCATAACTGCACCTCTGTATTTATATCTCCCCTTGAAATATATACTTTACCATAGCTCATGCCAGCAGTGTTCAGTGCCGTAAGAGCCTGAGACAGCCATCTCTCCGAAATCTTAACACAATAAGTGCAGCCTTTATCAGAAAGGCCCGCAGGAGCCTTCATCACTATAGCACTTATACCCGCCCGTTCCAAAATCTTAGCAGTCCTTTGTGCATATGTGAGCGAACGACAAATAATAAGGTAATGGACCACTTCCATACCTGCTCCTTTCTCTGACATAATGTTACAAAGGCAGCCAAAGGCTGCCTTTGTACTGTACTATATCTTATGTATGAAAGGCTTGAGCTGTCAGCTTTTCTTTTGTTCCCAACCATCCAGTGCGACATCTAAAATATTGTCAATGTGTCTGGCCGTAACAAACTGGAGAGTATTTCTGACTACAGGATCTATGTCTTCAAGATCCACCTCGTTTTCTTCAGGTATGATAACCGTAGTAACACCATTGCGCATAGCCGCCATGGTTTTCTCCTTTAATCCTCCTATAGGAAGAATGCGGCCCCTAAGCGTTATCTCTCCAGTCATGGCTACGTTGCTCCTGACCGGTATGCCTGTCAGCGCCGAAATAACGGCTATCGTCACTGTAATTCCCGCAGATGGCCCATCTTTTGGAACTGCGCCTTCCGGAAAATGTATATGTATATCCTTATTTTTATAGAAGTCCGGAGATATTCCAAGGTGATCACTTCTGGAGCGTATATAGGAAATAGCAGCTTTAGCAGACTCTTTCATAACATCTCCAAGATTTCCAGTCAACTCCAGCTTTCCATTTCCATCCATAACATTGACTTCAACGTCTAAAACTTCTCCTCCAACGCTTGTCCATGCAAGTCCTCTCACCAGTCCAACCTCACTGCGTTCTCTGCGTTCCTCTGGTTTGTATTTACGCACCCCTAGGAACTTCTCCAAATTTGAGCTAGTAACGCTTATTTTATTTGCTTCTCCCTGCGCAAACTGAACTGCTGATTTCCTGCAAATCGCCGCTATCTCTCTATCAAGCTGCCGTACTCCGGATTCTCTTGTATATCCATCAATTATCTCACGTATAACTGCATCAGTAAGTCTAAGTGCAGATGAAGTAATGCCATGTCTCTGCCTCTGCTTTGGTAGCAGATAGTTCTTCACTATCTTCAGCTTCTCTTCGTCTGTGTAGCTCGTAAGTTCGATAATCTCCATTCTGTCCAGCAGCGGACGAGGGATTGTATCAGTAGTATTAGCTGTAGTAATAAACAGAATATCCGACAAATCAAACGGCACTTCCAAATAGTGATCACGGAATGTGCTGTTTTGCTCAGAATCAAGAGCTTCTAAAAGAGCTGCAGAAGGATCTCCGCGGTAATCGCTTCCAAGTTTATCTATCTCGTCTAACAACAGCACCGCATTTTTGCTGCCAGCTTGATTTACAGCGTACATTATACGCCCCGGCATTGCTCCTACATAAGTCTTTCTATGTCCTCTTATCTCCGCTTCATCGTGGATACCTCCCAATGAGATACGAGCCAGCTTGCGGTTCAGTGCTTTTGCTATGCTCATACCTATGGAAGTCTTGCCAGTTCCGGGAGGACCCACTAGGCACAGAATACTGCCTTTCATATCTGGCTTTAGTTTTTTCACTGCTACAAATTCAACTATTCTCTCTTTAACTTTTTCCAACCCGAAATGGTCTCTATCTAAAATTTTACGTGTACGTGCAACATCAGTGCGTTCCTTGGTCTTTTTGTTCCAAGGCAGCCCAATACACGTATCCAAATATGTACGTGACAGTGCCGCTTCTGCAGATCCATAAGCTTGCTTTTCCAGCTTATCCACTTCTTTTAGCAATTTTTCCTCTACTTCGTCAGGCAATCTAAGCGCAAGTATTTTTTCCCTGTACCCGTTATCCTCCGATGCCGGTTCATATTCTTCACCCAGCTCAGACTGAATAATGCGAAGTTGCTCACGCAGAATCTGCTCGCGCCTACCTCCCATTACCCGTTCCTTTAAACGCTCGTTTATGTGAACTTCTATTTCAAGGACTTCAATTTCTCTGGCCAAAATGCGGTTCATACGCTCAAGACGTTTTACCGGATTGATCTCACTGAGTATTTCTTGTTTCTTGCTATACCTCAAAGGAATATTTTGCGCAATATAATCAGCTAAATAGCCCGGATCCTCTGTTGATGCAATATTGATAACGGAGTCCGGTGAAAGTGCCTCCGAATTCTCTGAATATCTGGCAAATAATCGGTAAGCTTCTCTTACCAACGCCTCCGCTCTTTTAGAACGACTGTAATCGAACTGATCATATGCTATCTCACAATCTGCTATAAAATACGGTTCTTCTTGTTTTGCAGATATAAATTTTGCCCGGCAAATACCCTCTACCATGACGCGAATGCCTCCACCTGGCAGTTTAAGCATCTGTTTGATAGTACTTATTGTTCCCATTTCATATAGATCCGAAGAAACGACATGTTCCTTATTAACATCTTTCTGAGTTAATAAAAAGACGCGTCTGTCTCCTTCCGTCGCTGCATCCAAAGCTGCCACCGACATAGGCCTTTCCACATCGAAATTAAGCAGCATATTAGGAAATGCAGTGATCCCACGTAAAACGATCATCGGTATGGTAATAGTTTTTTTGCCACTCTGTTCTTCTTTCATATTTTTCTCCTTTAGAAAAGGCTGCCCTGATCATATTTTCAGGACAGCCTTCTAATTAAAAGCCCAAGTTATGATGCACTTTCTGTTGGCTTATCAAGCAGCATCTCGGCAGTACGTATGATTTTCGGACTTTCCTTATTCTCCACTGCCTCCCTAGTTATAACAACCTTTTTTATGCTGCGATCTGACGGAACACTGTACATGAGATCGGTCATAATATTTTCCACTATGCTTCTAAGACCTCTGGCTCCTATTTCTATTTCTACAGCTTTGTCTGCAATCGCCTCTAATGCTCCCTGCTCAAACTCAAGCTCAACTCCGTCATAGCTCATAAGCGTCTTATACTGATATATGAGGGAATTTTTAGGCTCAACTAAAATTCGGACCAGATCTTCTTTGCTCAGCGGTTCTAAAGCTGCAATTACCGGAAGTCGGCCTATCAGCTCTGGGATGATACCATATTTCATTAAATCATGGGAACGAATATTTTTTAAAGACATTCCCATTTTCTCATCCTGCTTGCTTTTAACGTCCGCCTCAAATCCGATAGACTTCTTATTCATACGGCTGTTGATGATCTTGTCGATGCCATCGAAAGCACCGCCGCATATAAACAGGATATTGCTTGTGTCTATTTGTATAAATTCTTGATGTGGATGCTTCCTACCTCCTTGAGGCGGGACATTGGCGATCGTACCCTCCAAGATCTTCAAGAGTGCCTGTTGCACGCCCTCGCCGCTTACGTCTCTCGTGATCGACACGTTTTCGCTTTTCCGTGCGATTTTGTCCAGCTCATCAATATAAATTATACCATGCTGAGCAAGTTCTACATCATAGTCTGCTGCCTGCAAAAGCCGCAGCAAAATATTCTCGACATCGTCGCCGACATATCCGGCTTCCGTCAATGTAGTTGCATCTGCAATTGCAAATGGCACCTTGAGAACTTTAGCCAGAGTTTGGGCAAACAAAGTCTTTCCAGATCCTGTCGGACCTATGAGCAAAATATTGCTTTTTTGCAGCTCAACGTCTTTATTAGAAGTGTTGAATATCCTTTTGTAGTGATTATATACTGCAACGGATAGAGCCACTTTAGCCCGATCTTGCCCAATGATATAATTATCTAAAAACTCTTTAATCTCTTTTGGACGTGGAAGTTCTCCATACTCCAGTTTCTTGACCGACTCCGCATGTACTCTCTTGGCAGGCATCTCGTCTCCCATTGCTTCAATACAAAGAGCAAGGCAATTCTCGCAAATATAAGCTTCACGCCCTCCAAAAAAGCGGACATCGTCAGTCTGAGGCCTGCCGCAAAAAGAACAATGCAGTCTTTTTTCTTCTCTTGCCATGATATCCTTCCTTAACAATTATCTTTTATAGATAACCTTATCGATCAAGCCATAATTTAAAGCTTCTTCTGCGCTCATGAAGTAATCTCTTTCACAATCTTTTTCGATAACTTCTATAGATTTACCAGTATTCTCTGCCAAAATACCATTAAGTTTCTTCTTCATCTTCAAAATACGCTCTGCCTGTATCTGTATGTCCGTTGCCTGACCCTGAGTACCGCCGGACGGCTGATGTATCATAATCTCTGAATTTGGCAGTGCCAGTCTTTTACCTTTGGCTCCTGCGGAAAGCAAAAATGCTCCCATGCTTGCAGCCATACCTACACATATGGTAGACACATCGGCTTTGATATACTGCATAGTATCATAAATAGCCATTCCAGCGGTAATAGATCCTCCAGGACTATTGATGTAAAACTGGATATCCTTATCTGCATCCTGAGCTTCCAAATACAAAAGCTGCGCGACTATCAAACTAGCCGTAGTATCATTTACTTCTTCAGACAGCATAACAATCCTATCGTTAAGCAACCTTGAAAATATGTCGTAGGATCTTTCTCCTCTAGATGTCTGTTCTACAACATATGGCACTAAACTCATATAGAATCCTTCCTTTCTAGCGTTTCTATATAAAACAATGTAATAGTATCCAACTTGCAGAGAAATTATTCCGATTTTAAACTTCCTCGGTCTCCGAAACTTCCTCTGCAGTTTCTTCCTTTTTCTCTTCTTTTTTTACAGTCTTTTTAGTGGTTCTTTTCTTCGATGCCGGCTTCTTTGTTGCAGCTTTCTTTTCATCCGTTTTATCGGATCCTTCAGTAGGTTCAACAACTATACCAGATTCTTGTATGAGGTCTCCAGCCTTATTGGACTTGACCATCTTCGTAATATAATCAGTGTCAAACACTTTTTTGACCGTCTCTATATCGGTTCCATAGTTTTCAGCCATCTTCTGATATTCTGCCTCTATGTCTTCTGCAGAAACCTGTATATTCTCCAACTCTGCAATCTTTTCGATTGCAAGTTCTATTTTCAGCTGTCTTTCTGCAACTACACGGCTGCTGGCAATAAACTCCTGCTGAGTCATTCCAAGCATCTCAATATATTTGTCAATAGCAATTCCTTTGCTTGACAGTTCATATGCATACTCGTTGAGCATTTTCTCTGTCTGCTCATCTACCATAGCATCTGGCAGCTCAACTTCCATTCCATCAACAATCTTGTCCATAAGGGCTTTCATGTACTCTTCTTTAAAAATTGTCTCGCGAGCACTAAGGAGATTGTCGTGAATGCTCTTCTTATATTCATCAAGAGTATCAAATTCGGAAACGTCCTTTGCGAACTCATCATCGAGCTCAGGCAAAATGCTCTCTTTTACTTCCTTTACATGAACTTTAAACAATGCATCTTTTCCCGCCAAATCTTTGGCATAGTTCTCAGGGAAAACCACGTTCAGTTCTCTATCTTCTCCTGCTGATGCTCCTATTAGCTGCTCTTCAAATCCCGGAATAAATGAGTTTGAGCCAAGAACAAGATTGTAGTCCGTACCCTTCGCCCCTTCAAAAGCTTCTCCATTATGATATCCGTCAAAGTCAATTACAACGGTATCTCCGTTTTCAGCCGGACGGTCTACGGATTCAAAACGCGCATTTCTCCTGCGGATATGGTCAATCTCCATGTCCACGTCTTTGTCCTCAACAACAGGCTTCTTGCATTCTACGGTAATGCCCTTGTACTCGCCCATTTTGACTTCCGGATATACTGCGGAAAGGAAAGTCAGTGTAAGCGCCTTTTCATCAGATATATCGGCATTCTCAATGCTCGGCTTTCCAACCGCATGAATGCCCTCCTTTTCTACGGCAAAAGAATACGCGTCCGGAGCTATCTCACTGATCGCATCCTCATAGAAAATACCTTCACCGTACATATTTTCAATTATTTTACGGGGAGCTTTACCCTTTCTGAAGCCCGGTACAGAGATCTTGCTTTTATTTTTATTGTATGCACTGGCAACTGCCTTATCAAATTCATCGGCAGATACTTCTACAACAAGCTCTACTGTATTTTTTTCTTTTTTTTCTACATTTTTGAGTTCCATGTGGATTCCTCCCTGTTTTTCTCCTGCAGTACTGCAGCTATATAATAAATATTTTTTTATACTTAAAGCATACAAGGGATATTGTAACAGATAAATTATTAAATTTCTACTTTTTTTAAGCTAAAATTTGAAAAGGAGAAAAATTTATATGATCTGCAGAACCCAACCGTTATTCTATACCGTTTATATTGCCTTCCGGCGCCATTTTACAGCTGGCTCCATGCAGGT
Organism: uncultured Oscillospiraceae bacterium; assembly: GCA_944385275.1. Classification (GTDB taxonomy): domain Bacteria; phylum Bacillota; class Clostridia; order Oscillospirales; family Oscillospiraceae; genus CALWWP01. The sequence goes on from CALWWP010000023.1 coordinate 18,656, forward strand.
GTCCATAAAAACATTTCTTCACATCATATTTAGACAGCATCTGCAAAATTTCATTGCATACATACTGGCCATACATTGGCGGATAATGCAAAAAACAAAATTTTTCTTTTTCTCCAGCCTGTTTCAACGATGTCTCCAAACGCATCAATTCCCGAAGCATTATTTTTTTATCGTGCTCATCTCCGCGTATCTCTTCTTCATAAAACCAGCCTCGGGTCCCGCAAATAGCTACGTCTCCATAAAACAGGCAGTTATTGTGCAGGATCTTTATGTTGTCAAATCCATTTTTTTCAAAAAAGGAATTCATCTTCGATTTTGTATTCCACCAGTAATCGTGATTCCCTTTTAAAATTATTTTTTCTCCCGGAAGATTTTTAAGAAAATCAAAATCTTCCAATGCGTCGTCAAGACCCATGGCCCAGCTCAGGTCACCGCAAAGCACACATGTATCGTTTGAACTCAGCGCAGAAAATCCTTCAGTTATCTTTTTTACATAATTCTCCCATCGTCCGCCAAAAGCATCCATCGGCTTGTCCGTTCCCAGCGATAAATGCAGATCGCCTATGGTATATAACGCCATATGTCTCCTCCGGGAATAAATCTATTTCTTCTGGTCATACTGTCATTGTCGGGTTCCCCGACCCGTCTCGCATTATAAATCCTCTAAAACAAAAGGAGTAACAAAACAATGCAGGACAAGAAAAACTATACGGACTGTACTAACGGCGTAGGCTGTGATGTTCTAAGCTGCAAATACCATACGGAAAACAACGTCTGCTGCGCAGGCCATATCGAAGTTGAATCCAATGGTGCTTGCTGCAGTAGCAAATCAGAAACCTACTGCTCGACTTACAAGCCCAAATGAATTTAGCTCTATTGCTGAGCTAACGGCCGTGCCAGTCACGGCCGTACATATTTTTTACTGCAGTATTTTCTCAACAACAGTGCGCATTTGCTCTTTGTCTACAGACACATCAAACCGTACCGTTTTAGCTCTAAGAGATGTCAACGGTTTTGGTGCTGCAGTCTTTGTCACCTCTGAAAGCCGGTCTATGAGATCCAGCCCTTTGGCGCCGCTCTTGTCTCCCAGCGCGTCCAATACACTGTCGCAAAACTTATACGGACTGGCAGTTGAAACTACAACAGCGGGTGTATCGTCCTGTGTATCGTGCCGATAGTGATTCAAAGCGTCATAAGCTACTGCTGTATGCGGGTCAATAAGATACCCAAACTTTTTAAATGCAGCGCGAATAACAAGTTTCGTTTTTTCATCGTCACAAAAATATCCGCTAAAGTCACGCACCAAACGTTCCTGCATCAAATTTGTTATCTCATATTTCCCATATTGCGACAGTTCTTTCATATAGTGCGCCACGAGTTCATCCTCGCGTCCAGTAAGTTCAAACAGCAGACGTTCCAGATTGCTGGAAATCAGTATGTCCATAGATGGCGAAATTGTCGTATGGAACGTCCTGTTTCTGTCGTACACACCTGTATTTATAAAATCTGTCAATACATTGTTCTCGTTTGACGCGCATATAAGACGTCCAATCGGAAGCCCCATGCACTTTGCATAATAGCCCGCAAGTATATCTCCGAAATTTCCTGTTGGCACCGAAAAATGGATCTCGTCTCCAAACACAATGCTTCCATTTTTGACCATATCGCAGTAGGCTGAGAAATAATACACTATCTGCGGCAAAAGCCTTCCCCAGTTAATAGAATTAGCTGAGGACAGGAAATATCCGCGTCCGGCCAATATTTCCCTGAGCTCCTCATCAGAAAAGATAGATTTAACTCCATTTTGAGCATCATCAAAATTTCCTTTAACAGCGCATACCCCAACATTGCCGCCTTCTTGCGTAACCATTTGAAGTTTCTGAATATCGGAAACTCCGTCTCTTGGATAAAACACAAGTATTTTTGTACGGTCTACATCTTTGAACCCCTCCAGCGCCGCCTTACCAGTATCACCGGAAGTAGCTACAAGAATGCATACTTCTTTGTCCTCTCCCACCTTATCCAAAGACGCAGTGAGAAGATAGGGAAGTATCTGCAACGCCATGTCTTTAAATGCACATGTCGGGCCGTGCCACAGCTCCATAAATGAAGTCTTTTCATCCACCTTGTGAAGCGGAGCAACACCCGGATCATCAAAATTCATGCTGCTATACGCTTTTTCACAAAACAGCGTTATCTCAGCAGAAGTAAAATCATCTAAAAATTGATTCATTATAAACACCGCGCGCTGTCTATAATTCATCCCGCACATGCTCTCTAATGATTTTCTTGAAATCCTAGGGAGTTGCTCAGGCACAAACAGGCCTCCATCGCGGGAAAGGCCCATCGTTATAGCTCCCGAAGCAGTAGTTTTTGTCTCCTTGTCTCTTGTACTTAAATACCGCATACTTCTTCTACCACCCTCATCAGGTTATTATAAAATAAATCTCTTAGCAGGTCTTCGTTGTAATTTTTCTTCAAAAGCGCCTCATAGAGCATATCCATATCTTCGATGCCGTGCATTCCTTCCGGTATGACATCGCACCCATCAAAATCTGCACCAATTGCAACATTTTTTTGGCCTCCGAGCATCCAGAAGTGCTCTATATGCTCTATAACGTCATCTATAGTAGGAGTATCTGAAATAAAATCTCCAAACATATTTATGCCAGTCGTTCCGCCTAGTTCAATTAGTTTCTTAAACTGATCATCAGTTAAATTTCTGGTGTGATAATAGACATCTCTGGAGTTGGAATGGCTCGCAATTATGGGACCCTTGGCCATCTCTGCAATATCCCAGAAAGCAGGATCTGAAATATGAGACACATCGACAATGATTCCGAGGTCAAAACAACGTTTTACAAACTCTTTTCCCTGTTCAGAAAGTCCTCTGTCCGTATCCTCGACATTTGTCCCTGTCAGTATAGTCGCATTGTTCCATGCAACACATACCGCCCTCACTCCAGCATCATAAACTTCCTGAAGTCTATTTGGATCGCAGCCTATCAAAGTCGCGTTTTCAATACTCAAAAAAGCTGCATACTTGCCTTCTTCCGCAGCCTTCCTCGCATCCTGCGCATTTCTGCAAAAAGAAACTATATCCGAATTCAGCTCCATCTCTGTTTTAAAGCGCTTGTAAAACTTAGCAAACGGATCCCCCTGAATATTTGCTCTCGGCGAATGGAATAATGCAAAGAACTGAGCTCCAGGCGAAAATTTCCTTGCTCTTTTCAGGTCTATATGCAGGTCGTTTTCTCTGAGCGCTCCATCCGGCAGTTCCTTCCTATCTAAAAGGAGTATGGTATCACAATGTCCATCAAACAGCGGTATATTCATAGCAAAACTCTCCTTCTGTTATTCAAAAGCATTTATTAAATGGTTTATGTCTTTAAGCTGCATCCCATATTCCGACTCTTGGTAGTATATTTCTATTACATCAAACCGCGGCTGCTTATCCGTCTCGTTTTGCGAAAGCCAAAAAGACGCAGTAGCACGAAGGCGGCGCTGCTTCGCCTGGTCTACATAATCAGACGCCGCGGCAAATTTCGCGTTTTTTCTCAGCTTCACTTCGGCAAATACAATATAATTCCTGTCTTCTGCAATGATATCTATTTCTCCAAAACGTGTCCTGTAATTTGCTCCGCGTATGCTGTATCCATGCTTCCTCAAATACACAGCCGCTTCATTCTCTCCCCAGCTGCCCTTTAATTTTGTGTTCATTTTTGCTCCGTCAAGTATAGTTTTTTTAAAAAACTTTTTCTATGCGCAGGCGATATCCCATACTGCCTTATACATTCATAATGTCTTTTAGTCCCATATCCCTTGTGCTTTTCAAATTCATACTGAGGATATATTGCAGCAAGCTCTCTCATATAGCGGTCACGCGAGACCTTCGCCAATATCGACGCCGCGGCGATACAGAGATATTTCCCGTCTCCGCCTACGACACACCTGTTTTGCAGAGCTATCCCTGTACTGCGATTCCCGTCTATTAACGCAAACTCAGCTTTTACTGCAAGTCCGTCTATTGCTCTGTTCATTGCAAGATAAGTGGCGTTAAGGATATTTATTTCGTCAATCTCCGTTTCGCTCGCACTTCCAACCGACCATGCTACGGCGTTTTCCGTAATTATATCATACAGCTTTTCTCTGCGTTTTTCACTCAATTTCTTTGAATCATCCAGATATTCACACTCAAAATCATCGGGCAAAATTACAGCCGCGGCATACACAGGTCCGGCCAGCGGGCCCCTTCCAGCCTCGTCCACTCCGCATATATATTTAAAATTCTCACGAAGTTCTCTATCGACTTTGCTCAACCCCATTATTCCTGTTCTCCCTGCCGCGGAGGCCTTTCCAAGGTTATCCTGCCTATTTTCCCTCCGCGGAACTCGTCAAGAATGACTGCGCTCATGCGCTCCAAGTCGCATTCCCCTCCGGAAATAAGGAATCCCCTTTTCCGCGCTGCTTTTTCCAGCAGGTCAAACCCGGTGTCTTCCTCCTCCGGTTCTAATTTATATCTCGCTTTTATCAGCTCCGGATATTCAGCAAGCATTTTTACAATAAAATTCGCCGCAAGCGTTTCCCGGTCTATGATATCATCTTTTACCGCTCCTGTAAAAGCTAAATTCATGCCTATTTCAACATTATCGAATTTTGGCCACAGCAAACCCGGAGTATCCAGCAGCTCAAGCCCTGAGTCTACTGTTATCCATTGTTTGCCTCTAGTGACTCCAGGCCTGTCAGATGTTTTGGCCGCTTTTCTGCGCGATATCCTATTTATAAAAGAAGACTTTCCCACATTGGGGATCCCTACGATCATTGCTTTAACAGCGCGTCCGGTCTGGCCCTTGAGTTCGTACTCTTTGAGTTTATCCTTTAAAATTGAACGCACTGCTCCTGAAAATTTTCCTACTCCGGCACCTGTCTGGCTGTTTGTCTCCATCGAAGGTATTCCGCTTGATCCGAAATATTCCGCCCACTGTCTTGTGAGCGCCGGATCAGCCAAATCCACTCGGTTCAGTATTATAAGTCTCGGCTTCATCCCGATCAGTTCGTCAAGCTCCGGATTTCTGCTTGATATCGGTATCCTCGCGTCTATTATCTCGCATACGATATCTACAAGTTTTACGTTTTCTGCTATCATTCTTTTGGCTTTTGCCATATGACCTGGAAACCACTGTATATTTATATCATATCCCATTATGAAACTGCTCCAATTCTTGAAAACGGCAAAATAATACAGTACACTTTGCCGAGTATGCACCTTTTATCAACTTGACCGATAGCTGCAAAACGGCTGTCCTGACTTTTATTCCTGTTGTCTCCCATCACGAACACGCAGCCCTCGTCTACCGTGATCGGAAAAACCATATCATAAGACAAATTAGTAGGTGAAGCTACATATGGTTCATCCAGTTCCACTCCGTCGACATAAACTATACCTCTTTCAAAGTCGATGTCAACAGTTTGCCCTTCGACAGCGATAACTCTTTTAACGAGAGGCTGATCGCTGTAAGTTTCCTTTGTAAATACTACAACATCGCCCTGCTTGGGCTCATAAAACAACCCGGAAAGCAAGAGCATGTCACTGTCATGCAAAGTCGGGTACATTGAAGAGCCGTCAACTGTGATTATCCTTCCAACAAATAAAAACACCATAACGCAGATCACTATTGCGCTGACTATAGTCTGAAGTCCATCGTATATCTCAAGTTTAACCGAGCTTTTTTCGTTTTCTGTTCCAGCAGGAACCTCATCTGTCGCCGGCAGTTCTGAGCAGTCAGGCAGGTTTTGCCTATCATTATCTTCATTTTTGCCCTGCTCGTTTTCATAAGTACTTTCGAGCAGCTGCCGTATTTCCTTCAATTCGCGTTCTATATCGCTTATCTCTTCTTTTCTGCTCTTTTTGACCCGATCGTCCTTGTTATAATCGTTCATAGTACGCTCCAATGTTTACAAATAACAAGAAAAAGGGGCGCAGGCCCCTTTTTTCTTATATTTTCTCTTTAACTTTTGCCTTTTTGCCAATTCTATCCCTAATATAGTAGAGCTTGGCACGTCTAACCTTACCTTTTCTTACAGTTTCAATAGAAACGATATTCGGAGAATGAATGGGGAAAACTTTTTCACAACCGACATTATAAGAAACGCGGCGAACCGTGATAGTCTCATTTATCCCGCCGTGCTTTCTGGCGATGACAGTTCCGTCAAATGCCTGAACTCTTTCACGGTTTCCTTCCTTGACTTTGACCGATACTCTCACAGTATCGCCGATATTTATCTCCGGAAGCTCTGGCTTCGTGTACTGTTCGGATAATACTTTTACCAAATCCATAATTGTGTATCCTCCCTTCCTCGCAGGCGTTCTTGCCGCAGATCACGGCAGCGGACCACCCTTATCCATGAGAAGCTGTCTTCTCACATGCGAAGACATTTTAACACTTCTTCTCCGCAAATGCAAGTAAAATTATCGAAAAATCTCCATATTTTCATCAAAAATCTCAATTCTTTTAAACCTTCTAAAGTCAGGAGCCGCTTCCGGTATTTCTCTGCATATAGCCTCGACTAAATAATCCGGCCTTATAGAAGGCTCCTGAGCAGATATGACAGCTGTTACCAGTACGTTTTGACCTTCGCCGCATACTGTTATTTCTTTTATATTCCCTATCAATTCCACATCAGACGTTCCTTTTTTGGTCTTTCGCTCGATCATCAAGCTTTCCCTTTCAAAAAGCCGCCGTATGAGTTCCTCCCGTTTGCCCGGAGTATCGTATACAAGTTCTATTTCCCACTTTGTCCACTTTATAAACTTGGCTTTTCTTCCCCGCGGCATAATCGTCAATACGCGTATCCCCTCTGGTAAAACCTCGTTGAGCTTTTCCGGCAGTCCGGAAACATCTTCTGTTTCCGGAGCGTCAAAGTCGAGCAGCTCACATACGCTCTCACATCCAAGGGAAAGCGGCAGTGCAATGGAAATATATGCGTGAGGATTAAATCCCTCTGTGTGTTTTATGCTAACGGCCGCCCTTTGAAATACACGCTGAAATGTGCGCATCAAATCTAAATGTGAAATGTATACGGCTCTTCCGGTCTTCTCGAAAACTATTCTCCAGTTATTCATCGCAATTTCCTCCGTGAAGAAGTCCGACAGCTCCGCAGCCCGTGCACTGCACTCTGCAGTCTGGCGTAATAACATTCTGCCTCGCCGCCTCTCTCTCTTTCAGAAGATAGCGCTTGTCCACGCCTACTGAAATATGATCCCAAGGCAAAACTTCGTCCGCGCTTCTCTCTCTGCATGCATAGAAATCGGGATCTACGCCTGCATTCTCAAACGCCTGCATCCAACGTTCCATCGAAAAGAACTCTTCCCAAGCGTCCAGCTTTCCGCCAAGCTTCCAAACTTCGAACAGCACCTTGGATACACGCCTGTCTCCTCTTGCAAGTACGGCCTCAATATAGCTCACATCCGGAGAATGCCAGCTGTAACTTATGGCGCGGGACTTCATCGCATCCTTCAGAAGCTGCTGTTTTCTTTCAAATTCCTCTCTGGAATTTTGTGCTTCCCACTGAAACGGAGTGTGCGGCTTTGGCACAAAGCACGCTGTAGACACGGTTATCTTAACGCCTCTTTTTTTGTTAGATGCATACTTGCGCCATACATCCAGCACCTTAAACGCAAGATCCGCTATAGCTACAACATCCTCATCAGTCTCCGTAGGCAGCCCCATCATAAAATAAAGCTTGACCGCGCTCCAGCCGCCTTCAAATGCCGTTCTGCACGAAGAAAGCAGATCTTCTTCGCGCACATTTTTGTTTATGGCGTCCCTCAGCCTTTGGGAACCCGCTTCCGGCGCAAATGTAAGTCCGCTTTTTCTCACTTTTTGCACGCGGTGCATCAGGTCTACCGAAAAATTATCTGCGCGCAGCGAAGGGAGAGACAGCCCCGTATTGTGGGGCTCGCACCATTCGAGAAGCCCGTCGCAAAGCTGGTTGAGCTGACGGTAATCGCTGGTACTCAAAGAAGACATGCTTATCTCTTGGTAACCCGAATTTTTTAGAGTTTCTATCCCCTGGCGCACCAGTTTATCCGAGCTTCTAGACCTCACAGGCCTGTATACATATCCCGCCTGGCAGAAACGGCATCCTCGGATGCAGCCGCGAAACAGTTCAATTACCGCCCTGTCATGCACTATCTCTGTCGTCGGCACAATGCCGTCCTCCGGGAAATACGAATTTTCAAAATCCTTGACTATGCGCTTAGTTATGACCTTTGGGGCCCCATCCAACGGTGTTATCCCGCGTATTGTACCGTCCTCATTGTATGAAATATCATATAATGACGGTACATAGATACCCTCTATCCGTGCCGCATTTTTAAGAAACTCACTGCGGCTCCAGCCTTTATTCGTACCTTCTCTGTACAGCTCCGTGAGCTCAGGCAATACCTCTTCTCCTTCTCCCATAACAAACAAGTCTATAAATTCTGCCAGCGGTTCCGGATTATAGGCGCATGTTCCTCCGGCAATTACCAGAGGGTATCTTTCGTCTCTCTGCCCTGCATACAGAGGAATCCCAGCCAGATCGAGCATGTTTAAAACGGCGGTATATGCCATCTCGTATCCAAGGGAAAATGCCGCTATGTCAAAATCCGATACGGCGTCCCCGCTCTCCAATGCATACAAAGGAATCCCCGCATCTCTCATTTCCTTTTCCATGTCATCCCACGGAGCAAAGACGCGTTCGCACCAAACGCCGTCCATATTATTCCAAACGCCGTACAATATTTTCATGCCAAGATTAGACATTCCAATTTCATAAACATCCGGAAAGCAAAAGGCTATTCTCACATCTACTTCAGACTTGTCTTTTACGACCTGCCTGTACTCTCCTCCTACATACCTTGCCGGCTTTTGGACCCTTAACATGATTCTTTCTAAATCTGGCCTCATATCAATAACTCCGTATCTATAATTTATTGAGTTATTTTATACCGTATAGATAGTTTTGACAATACAAAATTAGCAAAGAGCCATACGCCGGCGGCAAAAAGAGTCGGATTTGTCCCAGTATACATCCATATTGCAAGCCCAAGCGCCATAACCGTCAAGGATGTGATACCGTCCAAGAATGTACATATTAGCTCGGCCTTTTCAAGCTCCGCTGTTCTCCTCATAAGCATGGATATAATACGTCCTCCGTCCATGGCGCTTGACGGGAGCATGTTGAACACCGTCAATACCGCACTGGCTCCCCCGAGCATATACCATCCTTCCCAGCGGAATGCCCTGCCCAACAAACATGCAATTCCTGTCAGAGCGGCGCCTGCTATCAATCCGCCGGCTGCCGCCGCCGCCTCGGCTCCATAACTCATTCCGTTTCCTCTGTAGTCTATTTTCAGCCCCATTGCCTGAAAAGATATTTTAGTTACACGCCCTCCCAGTGAGCGCAGCACAATCAGATGCCCAAGCTCATGCACTGCCGCGGCTGCTGCAATATATGCAAATATATCTGCAACGCAGCATACAGAAAGCATGAGCAGAAATCCGCCGCTGATAAAAACTTTTTTACCCAGTTGTATCACGACAAATAATCAAGAGGATCCACATAATCTCCGTCTTTCATCACTTCAAAATGCAGATGGGCTCCGTCGGCTAGCCCCGTTTCTCCAACCTTAGCAATTATCTGCCCGCAGCTGACCTCATCTCCGCTTTTTACCAGCAATTCGCTGCAGTGAGCATATTGAGTCTGTATTCCTCCGTCGTGTTCAATTAAAACGAATTTCCCCAAGCTGCTGCTTTCCCCCGCAGAAATCACTGTTCCATCCGCATAAGCCGCTATTGGCTCTCCCTCTTCGGCTGCAATGTCGATTCCATAGTGAAAAGTTTCCAGCTGCGTTATAGGATGTACTCTTTTCCCATACCCCGATGTAAGCTCTCCTATCACTGGCACAGCAGTTTCCATAGAGGTCCTGTCTGGTGTTTGATTCAGGTCTTTCTGGTCTTCTTCACGGGATGTAAAGCCGGCAAAAGTCATAAGTGCTTCAGACATGCCTTCTCCTTCTCCAATGGATTCTCCTATCTCCTTAAACGTTTCTTTGTAGTCTTTATTGGCATCCAGCACTGGCATCAGTTTTTCGGACGCTATTTCGGCATAACCTGGCGCCAGCATCTTAATTCCAAAACACAGGAGAAAGATCATACAGCATATGAGCAGCTTGCCTGTACCCGTAATACTCGTCTTTCTCTTATTTTTAGAGTACTTATCACGCACTGTCCTTCTTCCGTATACTCTGTATTTCCCATACGTATGCATAGTCCCGCCTCCTGAAAATCTTCTAGAGAACTATATTCGCAAATTGTCCATCCTATTCCCGTACTTTCATTTGACATCAAAACGCAAGTTGTTTATACTTTTTTTAAGGAGGGAAAACGCATGGACTACCGCACAGAAGCACCTGAAATAGTGCAAAAATTCCTTACATATCACGAAACCATCCGCGGGCATTCCAGACAGACTGTCGAAGAATATTATTTGGACCTGCGTATGTTCCTTCGGTATATAAAAATACGCCGCGGCTTGGTTGCAGAGGATACCGAATTCAACCAAATACCAATAGACGATGTAGATCTTGCTTTGATCTCATCTGTGACTATAACTGACTTTTATGACTTCCTCTCTTTTTTAGCACGGGACCGCGAGAAAAAATCGAGATCCGGCAAAAGTTCTCATGGCATTTCAGCAAAATCGCGCGCCCGCAAAGTTGCAACTATTCGTTCTTTTTATAAGTATCTAACGGTTAAAGCTCACTTGCTGGAGGAGAATCCCATTCAAGAGCTTGATTCTCCTGTAGTGCCCAAAACTCTCCCCAAGTTTTTAACTCTTGAGGAAAGCATATCGCTTTTAAACTCCGTCAGCAGCGGTCCGAACCGGGAAAGAGATTTTTGTATACTGACACTGTTTCTCAACTGCGGACTCCGTATATCAGAGCTCGTTGGCCTCGATCTATCCGATATTCGCGCAGACCACATACGCATCCTTGGAAAAGGGAACAAAGAGCGCATCGTCTTCCTAAATGATGCGACCGCCGATGCGATAAACAGCTATCTTGCCATTCGGAAGAATTTGACTTGTTCCGATAAAAACGCGCTTTTTGTCTCACGTGAACACCGCCGCATATCCAGAGCCGGCGTCCATGCGCTCGTAAAAAAATACCTGTGCGCCGCCGGTCTCGACAGTACGCAGTATTCAGCTCATAAACTTCGCCACACGGCCGCGACTTTAATGCTGCGCAACGGCGTCGACGTCAAGACTCTTCAGGAGCTTCTCGGACACGAGCACCTAAATACTACTCAGATCTATACCCATGTAGACAATACAGATCTCAAAATCGCAGCTTCTGCAAATCCGCTAGCAAAGTTTCAAAAAAATGATTAAAAAAGATGTCTTATGCTGCATCCGCTGGGTCTGTCCCTACAGATCAGCATATTATTTTACACTTTCCAATACGACTTTGAAAAAATTAAGTGCAAAAAATCAGGGTATGCGCTTAGCGCATACCCTGATTTTTATACCTAACATACTATCTCAATCCACTTTGCCGTTGCAGCCAAGGACATTTATCATCTTATGTTTTACTAGCTCTTTTATATTCTCACGCCCCAATTTGAGATACTGACGTGGATCAAAGTTCGCCGGATCATCGTGCAGGCTCTTTCTGACAGAACCGGTCATCGCAAGG
>CALWWP010000024.1 GCA_944385275.1 uncultured Oscillospiraceae bacterium
CCTCTATGCGATCCAGCAGCAGGTCTATTTGGCCGTAGACTTCTCCAAGACCATTGAGCAGATCAACAAAGCTCCCCTGGTCAAGAGCCAGTCAAAAAAGCTGCATGATGCCATCGAGCAGAAGGAACGGGAGCTTGCCAAGATCGTCCGATATAAGCAGGCAATCTATCAGGACTGGAAAGACGGCGAGATCACACACTCTGATTACCGGCACATGAAAGAGGACTACGAACAACAGGCCGAGGCATTGAACCAAGTCCTGGAACGGCTCAGAGAAGAACAAAGGGAGCTGGAAAACGGCATTGATACGGAAAATCCCTTCCTGGCGACCTTCCGGCAGTATCAGAATATCGAAAAGCTGACGCGGGATGTTTTGATCGAGCTGGTAGATCACATTAAGGTCTATGAGGGAGGCAGTATCAGCATCGTGTTCCGGTTTGCCGACGAGCTGCGCCGAATCAGAGAGTTTATCGAAATCAATACCCATAGCGTGGCGGTTTGACAAGAAACCGCATTTTTACCGATAGTTGACTTTCCTTAATAAACCGCTCCGGTGGCACCAGTAGGCCCGGTTAGACCAGTAGGACCAGTAGGACCAGTGGGGCCAGTGGGGCCAGTAGGGCCAGTTTCGCTAGTTGAACCAGCGGGCCCAGTTGGTCCAGTTGGTCCAGTTGGTCCGGTTGGTCCGGATATATAACACCTATAAGGGCAAGATGGCGGACAGAAATAATACTCACCGTTGTAATTAATATATTGGGACAAATCGATTCCTGCTTTCTCACTTATTTATAGACATTATATTTTATTATTTTGTATTGTTTACATATTCGTGTAAAAGACAAAATAAAAATTTTTAAAAAATTTCAAATAAAAAAAGGGTTTTTTGTTTTTTATGCGTATATAAAGGGTAAGAAGAATAGTGGAGGAATACAAAAGCTGCACAGGACTTCACGCATGTTAAAACAGGAGAAGGGAGGGCGGATTATTGAACACTATTAGAGAAAACTTTGAAAAGCTGGAACACAGCATACTTGGAGCAGACGCTGTGTTTTCCGATACTAGTTTAGGACGTAGGATTGAGGAATCGGAGGACATGGTGCGTACTTGTTTTCAGCGTGACATAGATCGAATAGTGCATTCAAAGGCTTTTAGGCGTTTGAAGCATAAGACTCAGGTGTTTTTACAGCCGGAAGGGGATCACTATAGGACGCGTATGACACATACGCTTGAAGTAGCAAGACTGGCAAGAACGGTTGCAAGAGCTCTGAGGCTGAATGAGGATTTGACAGAAGCTATTGCATTTGGACATGACCTTGGCCACACTCCGTTTGGACACGCGGGAGAGAGAGCCCTACAAGCGGTTGCACCGTTTCCTTTTGAACATAATGAACAGAGCGCACGCGTAGTTGAGCACCTTGAGCGCAAGGGAGCTGGTTTGAACCTTTGCTTTGAAACTGTAGACGGAATTGCTCACCACAGCGGTCCGGAGAAGCCAAAGACAAAGGAAGGAGCTATTGTACGCATTTGTGATCGCGCAGCCTATGTGAATCACGATTTGGATGATGCGATTCGCGCCGGTGTTTTAACTGAAAAGGATATTCCGGAAGAGCTCGTTGCCGTACTGGGCGCAAACTATTCTGAGAGAATAAATTCGGCCATAGTCGATTTGATAGAAACAAGTGCGGAGACTAGGAATATCGGATATAGTCCTACCGTGTATTTTGCTATGGAAAGTTTTAGAGATTTTATGTTTGAAAGAGTATATGTAAATCCTATAGCAAAGGGAGAAGAGGGAAAGGCAGAGGAATTGCTGAAAATTCTTTACGAATACTACAATAAGCGGCCGGAATTACTGCCGGAAGAATATTTGGCAGCTGCGGAAAAAGAAGGAGCTGCAAGAGCAGTGTGCGACTATATTGCAGGTATGACGGATACTTATGCACTATATACATATAACAATTTGTTTTTGCCAGCCTCTTGGCGAGTGCGATGATCAATAGAACAGAGAGGGGGATACAGAAAATTGCGTTTGCCGGAAAAATTTTTAGATGAGGTAATTGCGAGAAATGATATTGTAGATGTTGTATCGGAGTATGTACATCTTACTCCGCAGGGAGCAAACTATTTTGGACTGTGTCCTTTTCACAGCGAGAAGACCCCTTCGTTTTCAGTATCGCGTTCAAAACAGATATATCACTGCTTTGGATGCTCCAAAGGCGGAGGCGTGATCAGCTTTGTCATGGATGTAGAAAACATCACCTTTTTAGAGGCAGTGGAAAAGCTGGCTGCACGTGTAGGACTTCAGATGCCTCATGTAGAGTATGATCCAAAAGACCGCAGACGCCCTAGGCTTTTGGAGCTGCTTCGTGTTGCGGCAAGATTTTACCATGAGACTTTATACCGTGAACGAGATGGAGCCGCTGCCCGTGAATATTTAGATGGGCGCCGTATAACAAAGCAGACGGCTACTCGGTTCGGATTAGGAGCTGCGCCAGATGATTGGACAGCCCTTACACGTCATTTGTCTGATATGGGGTATACTGGAAATGAAATGGTAGATGCCGGAGTGGCTGTACATGGCAAAAACGGCAGTGTATACGATAGATTTAGAAGAAGACTTATGCTTCCGGTTATAGACCAGCGCGGAAGAGTAGTTGGATTTGGAGGACGCATACTTGGAGATGGTGAGCCTAAATATTTGAATTCGCCAGAGACGATGGTATTTTCAAAGCGACGTCTGTTGTATGGACTTAACCTCGCGAAGAATACTAAGAGAAAAGAGTTCATATTGTGTGAGGGCAACATTGACGTTATAACTCTTCATCAGGCTGGGTTTGACAGCGCGGTGGCCACGATGGGCACTGCATTGACGAAAGAACAGGTTCAGATGATCGCGCGGTATACTTCAGAACTTGTAATCTGCTACGACAATGATGAGGCTGGGAAAAAGGCAACGGAGCGTGCTGTTGAAACACTTGGAGACTCAGGACTGCAGGTACGTATACTTCAGTTGCCAAGACGGTTGGTTGATGGCGTACCGGTAAAGACGGATCCGGACGATTTTATCAAGCTTTTTGGAGCAGACGAGTTTGAAAAGAGACTTAAGGGAAGTGGTAGCCCTGCAGAGTATAAATTGAATGAACTTTTTAGACGCTTTAATTTGAATACTGACGATCAGCGGGTAGAATATCTCAAGGAAGCAGTAAGAATAGTTGCTGGGCTTCAAAGTGCGGTAGAAAGAGAAGTATACGCAGGCCGTGTTGCAGAAAGTGCGGGTGTATCTATACAAGCTGTCGAGTCCGAGGTGCAAAGGGCGAGAAAACGCGTAGAAGGAGCCAAAAAGAAAAAAAGGGACACAGAAGTGCTGCGTGTGGAAGAACAAAGACAGCCGAAAGACCGTGCGCTGCGCTACGCAAATATGCGCTCTGCATCTGCAGAAGAGGGTATTATTTGCCTACTGATGGAAGATCCTTCTTTGGTTCCGTATGCGTCTGAAAAGTTGAAACCGGAAGACTTTAGCTCAGAATTTTTAGCAAAGGTATATGCTCTTATTTTGGAGAAAGACGAGGCACTGGAATACATACCTCCGGCAGCAGTACTTGCGCGCCTTGAGCCGGGGGAATCAGAGCATCTGTCCAAGCTGCTCCAGTCGCCTGCGCCTGCGCGCGGGAAAAAGGCGGCTGACGACTATATAGATGTGATAGTTCAGGAAAAACTTATACGAGCGGGAGATCTAAATGCCCTCGCCGCTAAATACAGACAGACAAAGGGGTAAGGAGAATATGTCGGTTGTTAATAAAAAAGAAGATTGGAAACAAGATTTAGGCGAGGTAAACGAAGCAAAACTCAATGCGCTTATCGAACGTGGAAGCAAACAAGGCAGTCTGACAATGAAAGAGATATTGGATCTTTTAGAATCAGTGGATATGCAGCCGGAGCAGATAGATAAATTTTATGATTTGCTTGAGAAAAAGCACATAGAAGTAGAAGACGATTCACAGCTTATGGATGCTGGAATAGAGACGGACATAGAGGCATTAGAAACACTCGAAGAAGTTGATTCACCGGAAGATATACCGAAAGACATATCCGAAGAAGAACTGGTGGATCCGGAAGAATTGTCTGAAAAATTCGGAGTAGATGATCCGGTGAGAATGTATCTAAAGGAGATAGGAAAAGTAAACTTGCTTTCTCCTGAAGAAGAATTGAATTTAGCTAAGCGCATGTCGGAAGGAGATCAGGAAGCCGCAAAGCGCATGGCAGAGGCCAATTTAAGACTGGTAGTCAGTATTGCAAAGCGCTATGTAGGGCGTGGGATGCTGTTTTTAGACCTTATTCAAGAAGGAAATTTAGGCCTTATCAAAGCGGTCGAAAAGTTTGATTATACTAAAGGATATAAATTTTCCACATATGCCACGTGGTGGATAAGACAGGCTATAACACGTTCGATTGCGGATCAGGCGCGTACCATAAGGATACCTGTGCATATGGTTGAAACAATAAATAAAGTAATACGGGTATCAAGACAGCTTTTACAGGAGCTGGGACATGATCCTACTCCGGAAGAGATAGCGGAAGAAATGGACATGCCACTGGACAAAGTGCGCGATATATTGAAGATAGCTCAAGAGCCAGTATCGCTGGAGACGCCGATAGGAGAAGAAGAAGATAGCCATTTGGGAGATTTTATCCCAGATGAAGACGCATCCGAACCTGCGGAGGTCGCAGCTTCTATATTCCTTAAAGAGCAGCTTACGGAGGTGCTGGGAACTCTTACCCCAAGAGAAGAAAAAGTACTGCGTTTGCGCTTTGGACTGGAAGACGGCAGAAGCCGCACTCTTGAAGAGGTTGGAAAAGAATTCAATGTAACAAGGGAGAGAATACGTCAGATAGAGGCAAAGGCTCTGCGAAAACTGCGCCATCCTTCGCGTTCTAAAAAACTAAAAGACTTTCTTGGGTAAATATTAAAATTATTTAAAGTGTTGGTATCTTATTTTTTGGAACAGAGGTTGTATCAGTTCGGAAAAGAATAGAAAAGATCTTCATAGATGACTTTTTTATTAAGATTTTTAAGCAAAATAAAATCCACCGATGTTTTTAATAACATCGGTGGATGGAGGTAAAATAAAAACCTATTTATGCCAAACCGGTTCGCCTCCGGTATGGACAATGCTAACGTTTATAGGATATCATATTGATTAAAGCTTGTAAAGCAATATAAAGTTGAGTTATAGAAAACTTTTTGTTTAATTTTTGCAGTGAACAGGTGTTAGAAGATGGAATGAGAGGAAAAGAGATTATTTAATTTGCCTCCGATAAAATTAAAAAAAGTAAATGGCATGTCATCCAATATAAACGACATGCCATTTCTTTGTTTTAAAATTTAATTTTTCTTCGTCTGAGAAACGACTGTATCAAATTCGTCAGTAATCGACTTATCAGGAGCAGGAGTAAGCAAGCTTACTACTACGATGATTATACTAGACAGCAGAAATGCCGGCAAAAGCTCATAGATTCCGAATATGCCACCCATTGGCTTGAGAACCAGATTCCAGAAGAATACCATTCCTCCTCCAGAGATCATTCCGGCCAGTGCACCCCATTTGTTGCAGCGGCGCCAAAACAGTGAAAACAACATAAGAGGACCGAAAGTGGCACCAAATCCAGCCCAAGCAAAGCTGACGATTTGGAAAATAACGCTGTTTTCATCCAGAGCTATTATAATGCCTATAATTGCAACTAAAAGGAGGATTATTCTGGAAACAAACATTATCTGCTTGTCTGACGCATCTTTCTTAAGTATGCCGTGGAAAATATTTTTAGAAAAAGCAGAGGCTGCGATGAGCAGATAAGAGTCTGAAGAACTGATAGTTGCAGCCAATATACCGCTCATTATAACGCCAGCGAGCAGCGACGGAAGCAGCGACTGAGACATGACTATAAAAATATTTTCAGCTCCAGAAGAACTTAGGAGAACCTCTTCAGTACCGAGCATGCTGCGGCCCATGACACCTATCATAACTGCGGCAAACAGGGAAATTACACACCAAATTGTTGCAATACGACGCGATTTGGTAAGTTCGTTGGACTCTCTGATAGCCATAAAGCGAAGTAGGACCTGAGGCATACCAAAATATCCAAGTCCCCAGCTTAATGTGGATATTACAGTCAAGAAGCCATAGCTTCCGGCAGCACCAAACAAAGGTTTTCCGTTTTCCACGATTTGTGTGCCGGCGTCATTAACTATCGGAGTTGCAATTCCAAAGAAATCTAAAAATCCTGGAATAGACTTTGCGTTTGAAATGACTTCACCAATACCTCCGGACTCTATTGTGCCAAGAATAAGTATTACAGTCAATGCGATGACCATTACAATAGCCTGCATGAAATCAGAGGCACTTTCCGCGAGAAAGCCTCCGAGGAAAGTATATATTATAACAAATACGGCGCCTACTACCATCATTGACTGATAGGAGAAGCCAAAAAGCGTGCTGAAAAGCTTGCCGCAGGTGACGAAACAGCTAGATGCATATACAGTAAAGAAAACCAGTATAAATAGAGCTGCAAAAGTCATGAGGATTTTTCCAGAGTCATGAAAACGATTGGAGAAAAAGTCTGGGATAGTTATTGCATCACCTGCTACAGCGGAGTATCTACGTAGACGCTTTGCCACTATGAGCCAGTTTACATATGTACCTATGGCAAGTCCGATAGCAGTCCATGCCGCATCAGAAATACCGCACCAATATGCAACGCCGGGCAGGCCCATCAGCAGCCATCCGCTCATGTCGGAGGCTTCTGCGCTCATTGCAGCTATCCATGGTCCCAAAGAACGGCCTCCAAGGAAGTAGTTGCTGCTGCTGCTGTTTGCGCGCTTAGCAAAAAACAGTCCTATACAAATTACTATGGCCATATAGCAGACCATTGCAATAAGTATATTGATCTGAGAAGGCAACATGAAATCCTCTCCTTTATGCTATTCATAAAATATTTACAATTTTACCATATTCTTTACACTTCGTCAATATTTTGGAGTACATATAACTCTTTAATAAAAGTAAGACCACTCCTCACAAATCTATTTTTGTGAGGAGTGGTCTTAACTATATGGGCTGTAAAGAAATTTATTCCAGTTCAAATGCTCCGGTATAAAGTTGATAATAAGAGCCATGCTGTTCTATTAGTTCGTCATGGCTGCCGCGCTCTATGATTCGGCCGTGGTCTAATACTAAGATGGCCTGAGAGTTTCTTACAGTAGAAAGACGGTGTGCAATTACAAATACAGTTCGGCCTTCCATAAGACTGTCCATGCCCCTTTGTACGATGCTTTCTGTACGAGTATCTATGCTGCTGGTGGCTTCGTCCAATATCATAACCGGTGGATCGGCTACCGCACAGCGTGCAATTGAGATAAGCTGACATTGACCTTGTGAAAGCTCGCCGCCGGTTCCGGAGATTACAGTGTTGTAACCCTCGGGCAGACGTATTATAAAGTCATGGGCGTTGGCGCGTTTTGCTGCCTCAATGACCTCTTCGTCGGTTGCGTCAAGCCTGCCGTAACGTATGTTTTCCATAATGGTACCTGTAAAAAGATTTACATCCTGCAGTACTATGCCGAGACTGCGGCGTAGATCTTTTTTGCATATTTCATTTATATTTATGCCATCGTATTGGATCTTGCCGTCATCTATGTCATAGAAACGGTTGATAAGATTTGTTATAGTAGTTTTGCCGGCTCCAGTTGCTCCGACAAACGCAATTTTTTGACCGGGCTTAGCATAGAGACTGACGTCGTGCAGGATAAGTTTATCCGGTTCGTAGCCGAAGTCTACGTCAAACAGTCTAACATCTCCGCGCAGCGGAACGTACTGTACAGAATTGTCCGGCTGAGGAACTTTCCATGCAAATTGACCGGTGCGTTTGTCGCTTTCCCTGATGACGCCGTTTTCGTTCGTGGCGTTTACCAATGTGACTTTGCCGTTGTCTGATTCCGGTTTTTCATCTAGGAATTTAAATATTCGTTCAGCTCCGGCAAGGGCCATAGCAACGGAATTTATCTGCTGAGCTATTTGACTTATAGGGCCGTTAAAACTACGCGAAAGCATTAAGAAGGAAGATATGGAGCCAAGCGTCATGCCGCCTACTCCTCCAATAGCCAATGCGCCGCCGATAATCGCTATCAAAACGTATTGGAGATTTCCTATATTGCTCATTATAGGCATTAAAATGTTTGCATAGGTGTTAGCTTGCGCAGCTGTATCTGCAAGAGAGTCGCTAAGACGGTCAAAGTCAGCTTCTGACGCTTCTTCGTGACAAAATACTTTTACGACTTTTTGACCGTTGATCATTTCTTCGATATATCCGTTTACGCTCGCTAAAGAAAGCTGTTGTTTCATAAAATAGGAAGCGGATTTACCTCCGATTTTTGATACTACAAATAGCATGACAGCAACACAGATAAGTACGAGTATGGTCAAAGGCAGGCTTAAATATACCATTGAACAAAATACGGTTAAAATACTAACACAGGAGGATATAAGCTGAGGAAGACTCTGTGAGATCATTTGACGCAGGGTATCAGTATCGTTAGTGTAATAACTCATTACGTCGCCGTGCGTATGGGTATCGAAATATGGAATAGGAAGAGTCTGCATGTGGGCAAACATATTGTCTCTGATTGTCTTCAAAACGCCTTGAGAGACAGACACCATGAGCCGGTTGTAGCAAAAGGTGGATATGATACCCGCTATATACAGGCCGGCCATAATCAGAAGAGTATAGAGAAGCCCGTCAAAGACAGGATTGTCCTGAAGAAGGAGAGGATCGATGTAGTTGTCGATAAGCGTTTTGATAAATAAAGAACTTGCGACATTTACACCGGCGCTAATCAAAATACAGAAGAATACAACTATCAGGCGCAGCCGATGAGCACCGGTGATATATCCAAAGAGCCTTTTGATGGTTTGAGAGTTAAACTGCTTTACTTTCTGCTGCTTCATCACTGCCGCCCCCTTTCGTTTGAGATTCGTATACTTCGCGGTAAATGTCATTGGACTTTAGCAGCTGATCGTGAGTTCCGACAGCGTCTATGCATCCGTTGTTCATGACGACTATCATGTCGGCATCTTGTATGGAAGAGATTCGCTGAGCAATTATGATTTTAGTTGTGTCGGGTATTTCATCTAGCATTGCATGACGTATCAGTGCATCTGTGCGGGTATCGACTGCGCTGGTGGAATCGTCAAAGATAAGTATCTTTGGATGGCTCAAAAGTGCGCGTGCGATGCATATGCGTTGTTTTTGACCGCCAGAGACATTGGTGCCGCCCTGCTCTATGTGCGTATCATATCCATTTGGGAAGCTGCGTATAAACTCATCTGCCTGAGCTAGACGGCATACGCGTACAAGCTCTTCGTCAGATGCGTTTGGATCGCCCCAGCGTAGATTATCCTTGATAGTACCGGAAAATAAAACATTTTTCTGGAGTACCATTGCAACATGACTGCGCAGAGTTTTAAGATCGATGTTGCGTACATCTATGCCGCCTACAAGAACCTGTCCTTTAGTAGCGTCGTACAGCCTAGGTATAAGCTGAACCAGACTAGATTTTGAACTGCCCGTACCTCCGATTATTCCAACAGTCTGGCCGGAGGATATTTTGAGATTGATATCCTTTAAGCTGGGATTTTCCTGAGTTGGCGAATAACTGAATTCAACATCTTTAAATTCGATAGATCCGTCAGGTATTTCATAAATTGGAGATTCCGGATTGCATAAGTCTGACTTTTCGTTCAGGATTTCAACTATGCGCTCTGCCGAAGCGCGGGAGATAGTAAGCATGACAAAGACCATGGAGAACATCATGAGGCTCATCAGTATCTGCATGGCGTAGCTGATGAGACTCATCAGCTGACCTGTGGACATAGAGCCTCCGACGATAAATTTGGCACCAAACCACGAAATGAGCAGCATACAGGAGTACATACTGAACTGCATAAGCGGCATGTTGAAAGCTAAAGTTTTCTCTGCACTACTGAAATCTTTGTAAATGCTGCCAGATACAGCTTTGAATTTTTCGTTTTCGTGTTCTTCGCGCACAAAGGATTTTACCACTCGTATACCGCGGAGATTTTCCTGCACGACATTGTTGAGCTTGTCATATGTGTGGAATACGCGTTCAAAAATCGGATGCGCATGACGCATGATTATATAGAGACCCACTGCTAATATTGGGGCCACCGCAATAAAAATAAGTGATAGTTTGTGGTTTATACTAAATGCCATGATAAGAGAAAAAATAAGCATTACTGGAGAACGGATGGCGACTCGTATAAGCATCATGTAGACATTCTGTACGTTTGAAACATCTGTGGTAAGACGTGTAACTATACTGGCTGTAGAGAACTTATCTATATTTGAAAAGGAAAAGTCCTGTACATTATAGAACATATCGTGCCGCAGATTTCGTGCAAAGCCCGTCGCGGCACGGGCTGCATAGCGCCCGGATAAGGCTCCAAACAACAAAGACAGCATTGCAAAAACTATTAGGACGATACCCAATTTTACAATATAGTCCATGTTGGATTTTTCAATGCCGTTGTCTATGAGGTCAGCCATTAGAAAAGGTATAAGCACTTCGAGAAGTACTTCTATGGTTACAAAAACCGGTGTTAGAATGCTGTCGCGCTTGTATTGACGAATGCATCCCATAAGCTTGCGTATCATTTTGCCAACGACCTCCTATTTTTCCAAGTTGTCTTTAAGCATATTGAGCAGAAAAAACAAAGTCTTGCGATCGCTGTCATTGAGACCTTGAGTCAAGATGTCTTCGACGGCGCTCGCAATAAGTGTAGCTTCTTGCTGTATAGCGAGAGCTTTAGAAGTTATACAGAGTTTTTTTAAGCGAGCATCGTATGGAACACTTTCGCGTCTCAAATAGCCCTTTTGCTCTAGCAATTTTAAAATACCTGTAGCGGTAGAACCGCGTATTTTGAATGCAGATTCGAGATCTTTTTGGAACAGGTCTCGATGTTGTCCTTCTTTGTAAATATAGCCTAAAAGCCAAAATTGAAGACCGGTCAGCTCACATTCTGTAGGCGGCGGGCCAAGTTCAGCAAATTGACGCCTCAAAAGATTGTTAAGACCGATCAGTTCGAGTGTAATAAGTTGTTCGCTCATGATGATTCCTCTCAATATAGTTAGTTTATGAACTGTTAGTTTATGAACTATTTTAAGCTTAGAAATTAAAAAAATCAATTAATAAAATGTAAACAAAATCAAAGTTATATATGGAATAAATTTACATATACTATCAAGCAAAATATAAGCGATCTGGAAATAGAAATAAAAAATAATTGGAAGGGAAAATATTGAAAAAAAAACATAAAAATGTTAAAATATTGCTGTCAGAACGAGATGATTTGGTAGCTGATAAATATCATCCTGTGTATTCTGTCAAAGAAAGATTTAAGGAGGACAAGAAATGAAAGCGATTTACAGATTTATGGCAATAGTGCTGGCGCTGGCGCTTGTTTTTAGCTTGGGCAGCGTTGCATTGGCAGATGAGGGCGGAGAAGTAAATGACACCGCATCTGTTATTTCACCTGCTCCAGAAGAAGGAGCACTGCCGCTTACCGTACAGCTCAATGGCCAGATGGTTAATTTCCCTGATGCCGTTCCGGAAATGCGTGACGACCGCACCATGGTCCCTGTTCGCGCGATTGCGGAAGCTATGGGCTGTGAAGTGGGCTTTGACAATGATGTGGTTACAATCAAAAACTCAGAAACTGCTATCAGTTTTATGATAGGAAGTGCGGATTACACTGTTAAAAATGGCGAGGATGTCCAGTCTTTGAAGATGGATACGGTTCCTTATATATCTTCACTTGACCGCACTTATGTCCCGGTACGCTTCTTTGCAGAGGCAATGGGTATGACTGTCGCATGGGATGAAAGTGCAAATATGGCTGTTATTTATGACAGCGAAGCGCTTGCGGCCAATATAGACAAGAACTTCACCGTATTCAACAGCTGGACGTCTGAGCAGCCGGAAACAGATTTGAACGCAGCTATACAGGCTGCCGCTGAATATTCAGTAGGCATTGCTATACTTGGCGACGAAAAAATTGAAATAGGAATAAACGGCGCGCTTGAGATGGCTTATCAGGGACAGAACTACAGTATAAAAGCGAGCTATGATATGAGCGACTTGGCCGGACTTATTGTTACCGGTGCTACTGAGGAAGAAGCAGCTGCTGCTAAGGCTGCTATGGAAGAAATGCTCAGCAATATTGTTATAGACATAATTTATGACGGACAAAAGGACATTATATACATGCACAGCGTACAGCTGGCGTCGATATTGTCATCATACGTTGGATTTGACATAAATCCGGATGCATGGTTTAGTTTTGAAGGTATTATGGGAATGCTGTATGGAGACGGTATGGCTTCTATCATAGAATCTGCGAGCGACATAGATTCAGTAGGAGATATGGTAGTTTATTTTGCAGAGCTTGGAAACGCTTCTGAAATAGTTGCGAATACTGCGTATGTGGCGTCGATAGCTGACGAAATCATAGGAGATGACCAGTGGGTAAAGAGCGGCAGCCGCTATACGGCGAGCTTCAATGCAAAGACTGCTGGTGAAGACAGCCTGCTGAAGCAGTTCTTTGAAGGCTCTGAAATGAGTGAATTGAATGGAAAGATCGTTTTGAACGGAAGCGCTGTTGAACTTAGTTTTGAGATTGCTGATGCCAACTCATCAGTTGAGCTGAATGTTGAGGCAGATGAGACTACAGCGGTTATGAGCATGCTGATGAAGATAGACGGCGTTGAGATCAGCATGGATATGGACATGACTCAGACTGTTGGAGGAGAAGCACCGGTTGTGACTTTACCGGAAGGAGCAGTTGTTGTTCCCCTGAATAATCTGCTTGTTGCCTAAATCTGATAAATGATTGAAACGGCGCTGAACTTTGTGTTCAGCGCCGTTTTTAGACATTAACAAAGGAGACCGATGGCTATTGGTTTCCTTTAAGCTCTTTACAAAGCTTGCCTTTACCCACGCGTCGCTCGTAGACATCTCAAACATGTGCGCCATTGCTCTAAAATCTCTGCGTAGTTGCGTCCAAGACGATCTATGCTTTTGATGCAAAGCAGATCGCCTTGTTTTAATTCATTCAGCAGCTTTTGTACAGCTGCGCTGTCAGTTGTAGTAAAAATTAAAATGGACGGAATCTTTAGATTCAGTCCATTTTAATGGAGCTGGTGGCCGGACTTGAACCGGCGACCTGCTGATTACGAATCAGCTGCTCTACCGACTGAGCTACACCAGCAAATATCTACCAATAGACTATTGCAATATATCACGCAGAGATAGAAAAGTCAAGAGAGAATTACCACACCAAGATTACAAATTGTATAGTAAAGTTAAAGGCTTACCTGACAAAAAAATCCAAATTTGAAATAGGAAAATCATGGATGACAAGGTGTATTAAAATTGTGTGAATATCGACAAAATAAAATTATTATTTCGTAAAATAATATGTATTGACAGGGAAAAAGCAAATAAAAAATAATAAATTGTCAAATTACATAAGATCTAAATGAAATTGACAATACAAATAGTTATCCACATTATCCACAGAGTTATGCACAGACAAAAAGCCCTTGAATTTCAAGGGCTTTTTGAAAAATAGGGGGAATATTTTAAAATTTTAAAGAAAAAATTTTGAAATGTCAAATTTACATAACAACACGATCTATATTAGAATGTCGTCGCAAGGCATAGTAGCATAGGCGTTTAAATCCCATTTAGCCGAGGTGCCC